>PMIX01000307.1 GCA_003158395.1 Myxococcales bacterium
TGTCGTGACGCGGCTGGGCGGATCAGCGTAGTCGACGTCGGCGGTGTCGGCCATGCGAGGATGCTCGGCTTGGGGCGGAGGGCGAGCGCCGGTGCGGCGCGGGGCTTCGCTGGGGATTCCGAGGTGGTCCAGGATCTTGCGTATTGCGTCTGGCTCCGCGATTGCCACCAGGATCGTCACGCGACCCTGGCTCTCTTGCCGCATCTTGGGGACCGAGGATTCGCGCAAACAGGCGGCTCCAGGACACCGTGACAACTTCGCGAAGGGCTGGTACCGTGCCGGTCGAAAAAGAAAGGAAATCCAATGGCAATCCTTGGCCTCTTTGACTGGATTACTGTCGGTATCTACTTCCTTCTGATCGGAGGCATTTCTGTCTGGTCGATCAGGAGGAAGAAGGACTCACCCTCCGACTACTTCCTCGCCAACAGAAATCTGGGCTGGTTTGTCATCGGGGCTTCCATCCTCGCATCGAATGTAGGTTCCGAACACATCGTCGGGCTCGCCGGCACCGGCGCGAAATCCGGCCTTGCCATGGGGCACTACGAGCTCCATTCCTGGATCGTGCTCACGCTGGGATGGGTATTTGTTCCCTTCTACATGCGCAGCAAGGTATTCACGATGCCGGAATTCCTGGAGCGCAGATACAACGATAAGACGCGTTGGCTGCTCTCCATCGTGCAACTGCTCAGTTATGTCATCGCCAAGGCATCCGTGACAATTTACGCGGGTGCGGTCGTGTTCAACTCCTTCCTGGGAGTCGACTTCTGGACAGGGGCGATTGTGCTGATCGCCATCACCGGGGCCTATACGGTCTTCGGCGGGCTTCACGCGGTCATGTACACCGAGGCCCTGCAGGCCATCGTCCTGCTCGGAGGCTCAATCATCCTGACCATATCGGGTTTCATTGAAGTCGGCGGCTGGAACAACCTCGTCCATTCCGTGCCGAAGGATCACCTCAACATGTTCCTCCCACTCTCGCATCCCGACTTCCCGTGGCTGGGGATCCTGTTTGCGTCTCCCATCGTCGGCATCTGGTATTGGTGCACCGATCAGCACATCGTGCAACGCTGCCTCGCGGGCCGCAACGAGCAGCAAGCCAGGCGGGGAACCATTTTCGCTGCATACCTCAAGATGCTTCCCTTCTTCGTCTTCCTGATTCCCGGATTGATGGCGTATGCGCTGGCGCGTTCGGGCAGGATCCAACTCCCCCAAGCCGATCAGGCATTCCCAACCTTGGTCAAGACGCTGCTGCCGGTCGGCCTGCGCGGCCTGCTCGCAGGCGGCATCCTGGCCGCCCTGATGAGTTCGCTCGCTTCCGTGTACAATGCGTGCTCGACCCTCTTCACCCTGGACATCTATCAGAAGATCAAGCCGCACACGACGGAGAAGGAGCTGGTCAAGGTCGGGCGCATTGCCACAGCGTCGGTGGTTCTTCTCGGAACCCTCTGGATTCCCGTGATGAAGGGGATCTCCGATACGCTTTACCAGTATCTCCAAAGCGTCCAGTCCTATCTTGCCCCGCCCATCGCTGCTGTCTTCCTACTGGGTGTCTTCGTCCCGCGCATCAATGGCAAGGGGGCGCTGGCTGCGATGGTGTCAGGCTTCGTCGTCGGCATCCTGCGCATCGTTCTCGAGCTTTGCCGGCACTCGTTGAGCGGATTCCTGTATGCGTTTGCGACGATCAACTTCCTCTACTTCTGCATCCTCCTGTTCATATTCTCCATCGTCGTGATGATCGTCGTGAGCCTTCTGACCGCGCGACCATCCGAGTCACAGCTGAACGGTCTGACCTATGGGACAACGGTGGCAGCGGACAAGGCACAGTCTCGCGCCAGCTGGAACAAACGCGACCTCGTGCTCTCGTTGGCGATCGTCGTCGTCATCGTACTGATTTTCGCCTATTTCTCGCCACTCGGGATTGCAGGCTGAGTCCTTTGGTAGGGCGGCCTGCGACCATACTGAACTCTGTGGCATCCAATCTGCAGCTTAGAGTGGGTCGGCTATTTCGGTTCGGGGTGCTCGTCCGGATCGGGTGCTCGAATGGGTTTCTTGGTTGGGCGGGCGACCGGACAAAGGAGGCGAGATCATGTCAACCAACACCATCCGGCTTCACCGCGTGCTCCGTGCGACGCCTGAGAAGATCTATCGGGCATTTCTAGATGCCGACGCAATGGCAAAGTGGCTGCCGCCAAACGGATTCACTGGTAAGGTTCACCGGTTGGATGCCACGGTAGGCGGCACCCACAAGATGTCGTTCACGAACTTCACGACAGGACATAGCCACTCCTTCGGTGGGAAGTTTCTCGAGCTGGTTCCGCACGAACGCATTCGCTACACCGACCAATTCGACGATCCGAACCTGCCGGGGGAGCTTCAGGTGACGGTAACCCTCAGGAAGGTATCCGTCGGGACCGAGTTGAGCATCGTGCAGGAAGGCGTGCCCGATGTCATTCCTCCCGAGGCCTGCTATCTCGGCTGGCAGGAGTCGCTCACTCTCCTGGCAAAGCTCGTCGAGGTCGAGATTCCGGACTAGCGTGGAGTCTTGCCAACCGGTCGGTGCTCTCGCTGATCGTAGTCGCCCTCGTCGTGTTGATGTTGATCGTGCACAGGTTGGTTACGACCAAATATCACGTCCGAATCCGCTGGAAGGGGGGAGCGTTGAACTGGAGCCCCAGCGGGGGTTGCCGCCGGCGAGCGGCACCAGCGGCGAGTAGCGGGTTCGGTTTAGCGGCAGATCGCGCTCGCACGTGCTTGCTCCCATAACCGTCCGGGGAGAACTCCATTGATTGCGCGGCCCTTCGGAAACCGCCGCGCACAGGCGCGATGGCCCCGAGCGAGCTCCCGAGTCACCGGCTCTTTCTACTTCGGTTCGCCGACCAGGATCCCTCGACCGCCCGTTCCCACGTAAACCCGGCCATACACGCGCGGGTCGCCGATGATGACGCCGCAGAAGCCGAACTGGTGCTGATCGTCGTTGATCCTCACCCAGTTGGCACCGGCGTCGTCGGAGCGGTAGAAGCCCGGCTTGTCGTTGATCTTGCCCATGAGATACAGGGCCGGATACTTCTTGCCCTCGGCCGGCTTGCCAAAGCCGATCTGATTGGCCTCGGTCACGCCGTCGATGGCCACGTAGCTCTTTCCCGAATCGGTCGAGTGATTGAGCTCCTTGAAGTTGGTGAGCCACACGTCGCCCTCGATGCCGGGTACGGCCTGCGCCGAAGCCGAATGAAGTTGGTAGTCGGGGAGACTCGGTAGCCCGCCCGGCGACGAGGTGAAGTGGGCTCCGCCGTCCGTGCTGGTGTACGCTTGCCCGCCTTTGGCGTCGAGCACGTAGAACTTGTTGGGGTTCACGCGGTCCGCGGCCGGCCGGAGATGGACCGGGGCCCAATCAGGATCCGGCTCTGCCGAGTCGGGAAGCCCCTCTGCGCGGGCCCAGGTCGCGCCCCGGTCCTTTGAATAGGAGACGGGTCCGTCCTTGGGCGCCCACAGCAAAGCCGAGCCATCCGCGGAGACGGCGATCGAGCCCGCGCCCTTGCCCTTGGGCATGGATGCGAANNCAGAGCGGATTGTCGAACATCCCGCCGGCCGAGGGCGCGTTCAGGTCGTCGTGCCGAAATCCGCAGAGATCGCCCACCACGCTGAGCAGCGGCGGTCCGGAGGGTGGGCTGACCAGGCCTGCGACGACCGTTTCCTCGAGCCCGCGGTCGATGAACGTCCAGTGGGTGGGCATGTCAGAATCCGCGGCGGTCGCATCCTCGGTCCCCCAGATCCCTTGTCCCGTCACATACATGACCCGGCCCGGATTGAAGGGGTCGATATCGATGTCACCCATCCAGCCCCTTCCAATCGGGTCATTGGGTTTGTGCCAGTAAAGGTACTTCGCACCGGCGTCGTCGCGTACGACCTTGGTAAACAGGGGCTTCCAGGTCTTGCCACCGTCGGTTGTCCGGTAGACCTCGTCGCCGTGGGTCCACCGGTCGATGGTGCTGACCATCACGGTCCCGGGGTGCGCGGCGTCGACCGACAGGCCGCCGTAGCCGAAGGTGTCGCCCTTCTTCGGGGCGGCGGGGGTCATGTTGGTGAACTTCTCCGGCTTGGGCTCGTACTTCCAGACCGCGCCGTCCATCATGTTGTTCGGGCCCGGGACATCTCCGTAGCTGATGTATAGGACGCCGGTCGAGTCGAACTCGGCGTGAGTGGCCATCACGCCCATAGGCTGCTTGGGCACCAGCTTCCAGGTCGCGCCGGCATCGGTGCTGCGAAAGAGGCTGCCGTCCTTGTTGGCGACGGCGGCGTAGATAGTCGGCGTGGGCTTGCCCTTGGCTCCGCTCGCCTTGTCGTAGAGGACGATGGGGATGCCGACCCCGTTACCGCTGTCAGAGGCCGAGAAGCCGCCAACTTTGTCCCAGCTTGCGCCCGAGTCCGTGCTCTTCCACAGCCCGTTCTTGCGCGACCCGAAAAGGAGAATGCTGGTCAGATTGGGGTCGACAGCGAGCCGTTCGCCGTTCGATCGGCCATCCTCGTTGCCGCCCATCTTGAAGGGCATGTCGGTCTTCTGCCAGGTGTTGCCGCGATCGCTCGAACGCAGGATGTAGCCGTTGCCCGCCCACGAGCCGGTGTACGTTCCCGCGGCCAAGTACACCTTGTTGGCGTCGACCGGATCGGCCGCAAGGCTTTCGATGCCAGAGTTCGCATCGCGCCCGAATTCGTCGGTGATGGCAATCCAGCTCTTGTCCGCCTGGTTCCAGCGGTACGCGCCGCCCACGTCGGTGCGGGCATAGATGAGATCCTTCTCGACGGGACTGAAGATGATGCCGCTGACGAATCCCCCGCCGAGGATGACGACGTTCTTCCAATTGTACGCGGCGCTCCCGCCGCTCTGGGCCGATTGGGCCGGCGAAGTCGCCGCGAGGGCCGCGCCCGGCACCTGCGCTCCCGGTCTCTCAGCGCAAGAACAAATCTTGCAACCATGCTGCGCCAAGGCCGACAAGATCACCGCCAACGACATCGCCAACGCGTGGACGGAGCGCGGCTTCGCCGCGCGCAGTCCAACGCGAGGGGGGTTGGGGACCCTCTCAGGGTCCCCATGTCCAAGCGCGTGGACGGAGCGCGGCTTCGCCGCGCGCAGTCCAACGCGGGGGGGGTTGGGGACCCTCTCAGGGTCCCCATGTCCAAGCGCGTGGACGGAGCGCGGCTTCGCCGCGCGCAGTGCTACGCGGGGGGGGTTGGGGACCCTCTTAGGGTCCCCATGTCCAGAAGACGTTTGCGTGGACATTTTCCATGCTCCTTTTGTTGTGTCAGTTTCCCTATCGCGGGTCGCCGTAGAGGATCCCCCTGCCGCCCGTGCCGAGATAGACACGGCCGTACTGGCGCTGGTCGCCGGTCAAGCAGTGCAGCCACCCGAACTGGTGCTGCGGATCATCGATGCGCTGCCAAGTAGCCCCGACGTCGTCGGAGCGATACGTGCCCCAGACTCCAGCCACGGAGCCGGCGAGGTACACCGTCGGATAGCCCCCGGGGCTCTTCGGCATGCCGAAGCCCACAGCGCCCGCACTGTCCACCAGCGGCGTGCCGTTCTCCTGCTTCACTTGTGTGAACGTCGCTGCCGAGTCCTGCGAATGAAACAGGCCGGGGTTCGTCTTGGAATCCGTCGCAACCCAGACATCCCCCTCGATTCCGAACACGGGACGCGGTCGCCCGGACGGAATAGCGGCNNTGCGGTCCACGTGGCGCCGCGGTCTCGCGATAAGGAGGGCAAGGGCGTGGCCCCCCGCAGAACCTGAGGAGCCCAAAGGAACGTCGCCCCGTCTGCCGAAACCGCGATCGATCCCGAGCCCTTGCTTGCCGCGGGCGCAGTGGCAAATGGGGTCCACGTCGTGCCCCCGTCAGTGGAGTAGGAACCGCCACCGGACGACGAGCCCACCCGGACGACGATGTCTGGGGCGGCTTCGGCAAAATCGAGGCTCATCGTGTTCACGAAGCCGTCGAACATGCCGCCGGGGGGAGAAACGTCGAGGTCGTCATGGCGGAAACCGGAGATGTCGCCCACCGCGCTCAGTAGGGGTGCGCCAGTTGGAGGGCTGACGAGGTCGGACACCACGGTTTCTTCCAGACCATCGTCGTCGAAGGTCCAATGAGTCGAAACTCCCTTGTCGGCATCCGTGACGTCGTCGCTCGACCAGATGCCCCCCCCCGTGATGTAGAGAGCGTGCGCTGGATCGAAGGGATCGATCTCGACGTCGCCCATCCATCCCGGCGTCCCCAACTTGGGTGGGTGGCCCAAGACCCAGGCCGCGCCCGCCACATCGCGCGTCGCCGCCGACCCGATCGGCACCCAGGTTGGAATGCTCTGGCCGCCGTTCGTGGAGCGGTAGATCTCGTCGGCCCCCCGATCGATCGTCGTAACGATGAAAGTTCCCGGATGGGCAGCGTCGGCTGCAATTCCGCCGAAGCCGTAGCCACTCGTGAGCCCCATCATATTGGCCCAGTCGCCGCTGGTCATGCTGTATCGCCAAACAGCGCCGCTCGTGATGTTGTTCGGGCCCGGCCCGTTGTTGTACGCAAGGTAGAGGTTCCCGCATCTGTCCGGCACGGCATGATGGGGCGTCAGACCCGCCGGCTGCCCGGACGGCTGCCCGGCAACCGCTTCCCAGGTCACCCCTGCGTCGGTCGTGCGATAGAGCCCGGTTCCGGTGTCCCCTTGCACCCCAACATAGATCGCCGGAGTGGGGCTGCCCGGCGAGCCGCTGCGTGGATCGAAGACCACGAAGGTCAGGCCGTATTCCGTGCCCGTGGAGGTTGTTGGGAAACCACTGACTTTGGTCCATGTCTGCGCAAAGTCCGTGCTCGTCCACAAGCCAGTGTTGCGCGAGCCAAAGTACAAGATGCTGGTCAGGTTGGGATCGATGGCGAGCCGCTCGCCCATGGAGCGTCCGTCCGCGTTTCCGCCCATGGGCGCGGAGATGTCGTTGCGCGCCCATGTCTGTCCCATGTCGGTCGAGCTCAGAATCGAGACAGGGCTGCCCGTGAGGTACATCCCGGCGGCCAGGTAGACCCGGCTGGGATCGACCGGATCCGCGGCGATGCTCTCGATCCCGAGGAGGTTCGAATCGGTGTGCCCGACCCAATCCGTGATGGCCATCCAGCGATGCGCAGTCGGGTCGTAGCGGTAGGCGCCTCCGACATCCGTGCGCGCGAAGACGAGCCCCGGGAGCACTGGGCTCATGATGATGCCGCTGACAAAGCCCCCACCCTTGATGACGACGTTCTTCCACAGGTAGGGCCCGGGAGGGGACGTGTCGGTTGAAGGGATTACTACATCGCCCGAATAGGGTACGGGCGCCGGTACGTTGCAGGTCGGCCCGTTGAAGCGCGTGCTATCGACGCATGCCACGCCACTGCCGAGGCACGCGGCAACAGCCGCGAGCTTGATGGCGAGCTTGGAGGAGCAAGTTGGACTCACGTGGCTGTGGTAAAGGAGCTGCCGCTACTGCTTTTCGACGGCGATATCGTCGATGTAGATGTCGAAATTTTTCGGCGTCCCGGTCCAGGTGTGGAGCCGGAACTCCCAGAACGACTGCAGGTCGAACTTCGCGCCGGCCCCCTTGGTCAACACGGAGATCGGGATTTCAATCTTGTGCCACTTCCCGTCCGCGAACGCCTTTACGAACTTGTCGATCGGCGCGTCGGCGGTATCTTTCGCGCTCTTGTTGCTGCACCCGAGCGCCAGGCCAAGGTACTCCGGCGCGGCCTCGGCGGACTTCGCATCCACGCGGATCTGGAAGGTCAGATGGCTGTACGGACTGATGTCGATCCCCGCGGTTTCCGGGTACCACCCGAACAAGTTCCAGCCCATGCCGAGCCAGCCCGGCCCCTCGGCGTGGAACTTGAGAGCCGTGCTGCCATTCACGCCGCTGCCCGAATCCGGTCCGAGCTTGGTCTTGCACTCAGCCGTCTTGTCGCAAGAAGCCCACCCCTGTGCGCCGCCCCCCGTATCGTCGCCGTTCCAGATGACGAGTCGACTGCCCACTGCCGCGGCCGGGGCGGACGCGACTGGGGCGGCAGCGCTCGCCGCAGCCACTGTCGCCGCTGGCGGGGCCGCACCGGCCCCAGGGCAAGGTGGGCAAAGACAACCGGCTGTGCTCACAGAAGCGAGAACGGCGAGCCATGCATATGCGTACGACCTGTGCGAATTGGGCGTCATGGGAACCTCACGTTTTCCGAAAAGCTGATCCACTTTCGTCTCACATCTGCCCTGCATCGGGTTCTGCATCCGTATCTGCCGCCGCTGCGTCGGGTTCTGCATCCGCACCTGCCGCCGGTGCATCGAGTCCTGCCTCCGCGCCTGCCGCCGGTGCATCGGGTCCCGCATCCGCGCCTGCCGCCGGTGCATCGGGTCCCGCATCCGCGCCTACCGCCAGTGCATCGGCTCCCGCATCCGCGCCTGGCCGGTGCCCCTTCTTGCGGTAGAATGTGACCTTGTCCATCCAGAGTTCAAACGGCGCCTCCTTCGGGGGCCGAATAGAGAGATAGTAGAGTTTGTTGGTCAGGAGCCCGGTTCCAGGCACGTTGCCAGTCTCGGTTAGAATTGAATTGGGAACCCGATTCGGGTATGCGGCCTGCGTGAACTGGTTCCACGGGATGGTGTAGAAGGCCCACTCGCTCGTCACGGTCACAACATCGGTGTAGCTGTTGGTTTTGTTGTTTCCGCATTCGTCAGGCAGCCGCGTGGCGACGGCAGAGCCAGAAATGACCTGACCTGTCGCCGGATCTACCGCCGCATTTATCGTCGCACCCCCGAGTCCTCCGTCGGCGGCGTTGTAGTTCTTGCAATGGCCGCCTGGCGTCTGCTTGGCGTCATACACCGTCGTGTTCGCGTCGTCGAGTGAGAGCGTGAAGCCCTTGCTCGTGTTGTCGGGAGCGCGCGCCCAGAACGACAGCCCCTCCCAGGCCGACTCGTCACGCGGGGTGTACATCCAGGATCCGTCAGGATTCACGATATGATCCGCGAAGCTGTTGAAACTGCAGTTGATCCCCCAGTCGTTGTGGTGTGATACACGAATCACCAGGGACTGAGTGCTTTCGCACCGACCATTGCCCTCGATCGGCTCCACGTTCTGCGNNCCGGTCGGGAAGGCATCAGGGGTGGAGTCACCGTCGCACACCACATCGGGCACCACAGTATTGGGGTCGAACTCATACGCGGTGTAAGGCTCGGTGTCGACCTTGCAGTCGATGGCCACGTCCCTGAGCGTCGGGTATGCGCTGCACCCGAACGCTCCGCCGAGACCGAGGAGCACCACGAGGGCGCAGGTCGGCCGTGCGCGTGGACGCAGCCGGGCTTCGCCCGGCGGAGTCCGTCGCGGGAGGGTTTGGGAACCCTCCCAGGGTTCCCATGTCCAAACGCCGCGCAACTGGGCTCTCGACATGCGCTTGAGGCTCATGACAGTGAGGCTACCACCAGAAGGTGCCGGACAAGGTGAAGACGTGACGGTCCGGGTTTGCGTCAGGACTGGATCCAGGAGGAAACCCCGTCTTGGCGACGATATCGCTGCCGTTCTGGAAGTAGGAATAGTGGAGTGCGAACTCATCACGGCTCCTCCAGCCAGTGTGGAACAGCAAGCGGGTTGTCATGATCGTGAAGGCTTTCTTCGAGTCGGCGCCGTGGAGGCGGACGTGATCGAACCGCTCGGACACGCCCAGCCAGGACATCATCAAGTACGTGGCCTCGCCGCCTACCTTGACCTTGAGTACCCCGTTGTAGTCCGGATCGTCGCTGCTCACGGACGTCCCGACGGTGAACAGGCTGACCAGGAGGTCCGGACTCATGCCCGTGTACAGCTTGTCGAAAACCAGCCTCGAGACGCTGAGATCGTACTGCGCACCGAAGGTGGTGAGCGAGCCGTTGCCATTGCTGTTGGGGCCGAGATACTGCGCGATGAGCTCAGGCCCTCCGCGTGCGTTCAGAATCTCAATCGCACCGGAAATCGTCGCCGCGTCCTTGGCCTTGGTGTGCGCCACGCCGAGGTAGAGATGACCATAGCGTCCTGCTGTGACCTGCGCGTCAGCGCCCAGCACCGTGATCTGTCCATTCGGGACGGTGCCTGCCTTGACCTGGTCGTCCTGCGTCCAGGCCGCAAGGTAGTGGAGACCGAGCCGGCCGAGACCACCATAGGCGAGGCCAAGATGTACATGGCCGACAAAGGTCGCGCCCACGTTGGCATCCGAGAAGTCGTTCCAGCCCTGCGGAATCAGGCCGACGGGCGGCCGCCCGAGTTGGCCACCGAGCCCCTCCTCGAGCACGAGAAAGAACTCGCCGAGCTTGTAACCCGTGGTGATGGTCTCCCCGATGCTGTTCGTCCGCGCGATAAGCGGCGTGGCGTAGCGCCCAGCATCGTACGCGCCCATCGCACCGTATCGGCCCGTATAGGCGCCGACGTACAGTTGGAAGGGGAAGCCGAAATACTTGGTCGCATTCACCGTGATGAACGCATCGTTCACGCCCAACTGTGCGGGGATGTTGTAGTACCCCGCCGCATCGGAGAAGGTCGTGGCTGCCATGATTACCGTGCCTGACACGGTCTTGTTGCCGTAGATGAAGTTGAGCTGCCCCCAGGGGGTTGGCACTGCGCCCGTGTACTCGAAACCCCGGAGGTCCTGCGCCAGGAGCGGCGGCGTATGGAGGACCGTGCCTCCCCCCGTGTTCACGATTTTGGTCGAGTCGAGAGGGTCCGTACGTTGTGTAACCGGGCGATCGTGCACACCGACGGTGGCGGGCAGGAGCAGGTAGCCGTGGAAATCAAGTACGAACTCCTTCGACTCGGCGGGATTGATACCGAACGGCACTGAAGGGGTCGCACTGCGTACTTGCGGCTCGGCCGGCGACATCCCGAGTCTTGGAAGCCCCTCATCCGCGGCCATCGCCAGCGAGGGCATGGCGAGCAAGGCCAGGATGATTCGTGAAATCGAGTTCCAGCCGTGTCGAGGTGCAGAAAATAGGGTTTGCATCGTCGAGCGCTTTCAGTTCAGAAGGTGATGTAGCCCCCGAGCGCGACCATGTGATGGTCGAGCGGCTGGGCGGAGTTAGGGTCTGCGGCAATGCTGTAGAAGCGCCGGCTGTAGTAGAGTTCTATGCGGTCCGTGCTCCACCAGTCAGAGTGGAACGCGATGCCTGGATTGAGGCTGTAGACGCTGTAGCGCCCGAAGTTGCTGTCGCGGCTTTCGCCGTAGCTCTTGAACATCACGCTGAACAACGACGTCATCCGGTATTCGGTCTCAAGCCCTACGTAGTACCCGCTCGCCTTCTTGTACAGGGGGTCGTCGGTCGCAACCGTGAAGTGGAGCAGTGCTGCAATGGCGACGCGGAGGTCCGGGGCCTGGCCGGAGAAGCTGCGCGGGGCCCAGAGGATGGGCGCTACGCTGAAATCGTACTCGGCGCTGAGCACGGCAACTTTGCCGTTTCCGTAGCTGCCCGAGCCGATGAACTTGCCTATCATTTCCCGGGCGCCTTGCGTCCAATCGATACCCCACCACACCCCGTCGCCGACTGAGGCGGCGTGCACGAAATTGTAGAGTCCGCCACTCAACCCGACCTGTCCCCAGGGGTTGCTTATCCAGCGCGCCTCGGCGAGGTAGGTATCCATCCGGCCGTCCCGCGGAAGCCCGTTCAGGGCCGTGTTGAGGTACGTGCGCTCGTCCGTCCCATAGTCGGAGGCGTAGTGCAACTTGAAGGTGTACTGATTCTTGTAAGTGAGTCCAACGTGAGCGTGGTTCACAAAGCTCGATGTGCCCGTCTCGATCCAGGCGAAGTAATCGCCGCGGGGGAAGCTCTCGGGCACGCCGGGAACAACGAACAGCCCGTGAATAAAGGTAAGATGCAAGTCGGGCGTCATGTCCCAATCCCCGTACGTCGCCTCGCCGTAGCCGCGCACCGCGAGCAGGGGCCCGTAGATGCCCCACCCCCACTGGCCGGGTCCGGCGGCGACCTCGCTGAACGCGCCCATGCGAAACTGCAGACGCAGTTTTCCGATGGGCTGGGGCGTGATCAGAATCCAGGCCGTGCCGAAGCCAGGCCCTCTAAACGCGTTCTCGTAGCCCTGGTACTCCTTGCTCTTGAGGTTCACATAGTAGCTTGCGAAGGCGGTCACCAGGGAGTTGCCGTATGTCAAATTCAGGGCAACGCCTGCGCCAGGCCAAAATGGGTTCTTGCCCGCCGAAAGCGCCGGCATGTGCAGCGCCGTTCCTGAGTAGCCCTCCGGCGCAGTGCCTGGTGTCCTTCCAATACCGACGGCCTGCCACCCGAACAATCGGCCCCCAAGACGAAACGACGAGGCACTGGCCGGAGCGGGGGCGCCGAATGAGGGAGCCCTCCCGCCTGGCGTTGGGGGCACGGGCGGCGCCTCGGGCGCCAATCCCAGACCGGGCGGGATTGAGGACCCCGGCAAGGAATCAGTCGGCGCGGCGGGCATGACAGGCGCGGCGGGCGCAGCCTCTTCGGCTCGCGCCGTACCAGCCGCGAGAAGCAGCGCGATCTGCACTAGGGACGCGCAACGGTATTGCAGACGCACCATCAAGCCTCGATCAGAAGGTGGGCTTCTCGGGCCAGGCGCGTGGATCGAATACCACGACAAAAGGGGTCATGGCTCAAGGGCAGCAATGTTAATGCGCTCTGCGTCACGGCTTGGCATCGGAGAAAGTAGCACGAGACTTCGGCGGACAGATCATGAATTCTCGCTGTCGCGCTGAATTTTGGACAACTGTCTGACCCGCGATGGTAGGAAAGAAAATCGGCCGCTGATCTCATTCGACGATCAACGTCATCGCGCGAACACGATGGCGCGTGCCGGCCTGCGCTGCCACTCGCCGTCAACGCCTAGGAATCTGGATCGAGCTCGCATTCGCAGGGCCTATGCCGCCCGCTGGCAGGGTCGCCCCCTGTGCCGCGAGTAGGAAGTTCACCACGGCCCAGTAGTCGCCAGGCTTGAGCTCACCCGCATGGCTCTGGGGCATATGCGTGCTCGTGTAGCTGTACAAATCCTGGGCGTTCCGGATGGGGTCGCGCCACGCCGCGCCCGCCGGTCGCGCTTGCGCCTCGATCTGTAGCTGCTGGCCGTCGATGAACCCCGGGTCGCCCGAGCCTCCGCTATTGCGCGGGTACACGGGCAGGGCGCCGGGCCCCATGAGCGCCGGCGCGCTTGCGAGTCCTTCGCCACGCTGGCCGTGGCACTTGGCACATTCAGCCGCGTACGTGGTCGCGCCCGCTGCGGCCTGGTCGTTTGCCCGCACAAGGTCCGCAGCGGTGGCGCCCAGCTGGGTAACTGCGCACCCGAGCAAGACCAATCCGCCAAGGATGAACACCCCGCCTACCACCGACTTTTCTGGATGAGCAGTACCATATGACATCGGGTTCTTCTTCCTCATTTTGAGGGGGAAATCCTACCTGCTCCGCACCGCTTGGTGTAGCAAATTCGCCGCCGCTTGTCTCTGAAGTGGGAACCCTGGAAGGGTTCCCACACCCTGCGGCCCCCCACACCCCGCGCCCCCATAGGCGTTAAGCGGCGGAATTGCGCCGGAAGAGCTGGGGTAGACCACCCTCTCCCTCTGGGCTGGGGTGAGGGTACTGCATTTGCACGTCGAATCGTGCCGCGGGCGCAATCACAACAACTTGGTGACTTCAGCGTCCGGCTCACAGGAAGTTTCGCCCTCACCCCCAAACCCCTCTCCCGAAAGGGAGAGGGGTGACCCATCGAACGCTTGTGTNNTTGATCCGCTTAACGCCTATGCCCCGCACCCCCCCGCTCGCTTCGCTCGGCCTCGCGCGATGGTGCGCGGCCGGCAAAGCCGGCCGGCTCCCCACGCGGCTACAGCTTCAATTGTACGGGGGCACCATCGTAACGAATCGTCTTGTCCACTTTGGGGGCAAACGAGAAGCCGACTGGTTTCGCCTTCGATACCAGCACCACCTCAAATGTCCGCTCTTTCTGCATGCCCGTGTAGGAGCCCTCCCGCTTCGCGATAGTGAGCGTGCGGGCGGCGTCGTTCCAGCGGATGGGGATGCGCGCAAAGGCACCTTTCTCGTAGGCATAGGTGACGCCGTCGTCTTCGTACAGTGTGAACTGACCATCGGCTCCTGCGTAGATCCAGAGCACGATCGGGTCAGCCGGCTTCTCGTCCGTGTACATGATCTCGGGACCAGTCGGAATGATCGAGCCGGCCTTCACGTGGATGGGCATGGAGTCGTACGGCGCGGGCGCCTCGATGGTCTGTCCACCCGCGACGTTTATGCCCGTCCAGAAGTCGTACCAACTGCTTGCGCTCGGCAGGTAGACGGCTCGACTGCGCGCCTTGTACGTGGTCACCGGGCTCACGAGGAACGCAGGCCCGAAGAGGTACTGATCGGTCAGGTCCCGTGCCTTTGCGTCGGCGCGAAAGTCCATGACAAGCGGGCGCATGATGGTTCCGTCCTCGTGCGTGACGGCGCCCGCAAGAGAATAAATATAGGGAAGGAGGCGATAGCGTATCCGGTCGAATTTCAGCTCGGCCTGGTAGGCGGGGTGCAATTCGCCGCCGAGTTCCCACATTTCTCGCTTCGGCGCCTCGCCGTGCACGCGCAAGAGCGGGACGAATGTGCCGAACTCGAACCAGCGGACGTTCAGCTCACGCCATTCCTCCGCGTCCTGCACGGTGGGGTGCTCCGCCGCGAAGCGCGCTGGCACGGAGAATCCTCCGATGTCCATGGTCCAATACGGAATTCCCGAGACCGACATCCCAAGTCCGGCCGGAATCTGCAGCCGTAGCGCCGTCCAGGTCGAAGTGATGTCGCCTGACCAGACTGCCGCAGCATAGTGCTGGTTTCCCGCAAACGCCGAGCGGGTCAAGATGAAGACGCGTTGGTCCGGCGCCACCGACCGCTGCCCCTCGTACACGGTCTTGCTGTTCATGAGCGAGTACGCATTGAGCATGCGCGAACCGGAGCCGAGCGCCGTCGGGTGCATGTGGGTTCGCTGCCCATCGAGCGTGGGCGTCGGCAACAGGTCCGGCTCCGGCGCGTCCAGCCACCAGGCGTCCACCTGCTTGCGAAACAGAGACCGTTCCATTTGAGACCAGAAGAGCTTGCCCGCCGCGGGATTGAACGCGTCGTAGAATGTGTACGGATAGCCGCCGTCGCCGACCCAATCGCGCAGCCCTTCGGTCAAGTTGAGTCCGTACAGGAATCCCTGCGAGCGCATGGCCTCGAAGTTCTTCGTGCCCGGATAGAACTTGCCCCAGACCGAGATCATGAGACGGGCGTGCTTTTCGTGGATCTTGCGAACCCACCCATCTGGATCGGGAAAGCGGAGCTTGTCGAATTCGTGCGAGCCCCAGGTGTCTTCTTTCCAGTAGAACCAGTCCTGCACGATGTTGTCGAACGGGATGCCGCGCGAGCGGAAACCGTCCACGACATCCAGGCTGGCTTTCGCCGTCTCGTAGCGCTGCCGGCTTTGCCAGAGCCCCAACGCCCAACGCGGTATCATCGGCGCCGGCCCGGTGATGCGTCGATAGCCCGCCACGACCTTGTCCAGTTCGGGACCGAAGACAAAATAGTAGTCGATGCCGTCGCCGACCTCGGACCAGAGCGAGGTCGTCTGGGGGCTAGTCGCGTGGGGAGCGGCCAGCTTTGCTGGCCGCGTACCATCGCGGGGGGTGATGGGATCCTCTGAGGATCCCATGTCAAGCGGGGTTTTCCACAGCAACTGCACCGTCTCCATCCCTTGATCCTTGCTCCACTCGAGCCGGATCTTGTAGCGGCGCTTGGCCTCGAGCCTCACCTTGGCCACATCTTTCCAGGGCAGCCAGCCTTGCCGCCAATGGCTGATGACGAGCCGATCGTCCACCCAGAGCTTGATGCCGTTGTTCGAGAAGGTCTGGAAGGTGTAGTCGCCGGTCACATCCGGCTCGACCTCGCCCGCCCAGCGCACGCTGGCGGGGCCTTCGGGCAAGCTGGGATGAATGAGCTGGTTGGGTTTCTTCTCTTTGCTCGACAGCGCGATGTCGATGCTGCGGTCAACACGCTCGGCAACCAGGTGCTTGAAATCCGCGCCGCGGTAGTAGGACCCAGTCAGGCCGCCGCGCTTGCCACTGGCGTCGAAGAGGCGCTCGGCCGGGATGGGCACGAACTCGCGCAGATCTCCGAATCGCGTGAAGGAAGTGTTGTCCCACAGGATGCCCCAGCCGCGGCTCGAAACCAGGAAGGGAATCACGATGGTGCCGTTGTGCTGCCAGAGATCGAGGTCGTATCCCTTCAGGTTAAGGAGGCCGAGGTGGTTCTCGCCGAGACCGTAGAGCGCCTCGTCGGCATGGGGCAGCCAGTCTTGCCGCACGTGCTGCGTGTCTTCGCCCTGCACGGTCGCGGCCGTCATCGTCCGGCCGCCCTCCTTCTCCTCGAGCACAGGAGCACCGGAGGGATCGAGGAACGCCACCCGGCCCGTGGCGAGGTCGATGCGGACACGGAGCTTCGAGGTGGCGAGGGTTGCCGTGCCTGCACCCTCGGTCACATCGAACTGCGCGCCCTCGCAGTGCTTTGGCTGCGCCGCCAGACTCTTGCGGGCAAAGAAGGCCTGGTCCTTGGCGTACGCAACCCGGACGACGTCGTCGGCACAGACCTCGAGCTTGAGGAAGCCGTCGCCAGCGCGGACGAGAAGGCCTTCCGGCATGCGCGCAACGCTCACTGGAGCCGGAACGGAAGCCGGCTGGCTCGGGCAGTGCGGGGCGGCGCATCCGGCGCCGGCGGCGAGCAGCATGAGAGACTTCGCGATTCGACCCATGGAACCTCCTTGAGGGTGCGGAATTCTTTCACGACCGAGGTGCGGATGGCTAGCCCAACTTCCACGCGACACGGCATTCCGCCGCGCGTGAAGAAGTAGACCCCCCAACAGGGAGATGAGGGCTGCTCAGTGTTGACCGTGGGGTGCGCTGCGCAGCGACGGTGCCTTGCCAGTGTGGCCAATCTAGGCCCAAAGGCCCAGATGAGTCATTGACAACGTCGAGGTAGCCGTAATACCATTTTTGCCGCATTGGGACACGGCGATGGCTCGTGGTGTCTTGCCGCGGGCGGGGTGGATGCACTTCCAGGGAGGCCGTGCCCGATTCCCAACCATATTCGGAGAGAACGCATGTCTAGAGCGAATCAGCACCACAGCAGTCTCTTGCGTACAGCTACCAATCTCGGACTCCTAGGCGCACTAGCGGCAACTTTCACCGGGGCCTGCGTAAGCTCAAGTAACAACAACGCGACTGGCGGTACCACGGGCGGCACAGGCAACACCAATGCCGGGGGAAGTACGGGCACGGGAACGGGTGGATCGACCAGCGGAGGTGGATCGACCAGCGCAGGTGGGTCGACCAGCGCAGGTGGGTCGAGCGTCGTCACCGTCACATGCCCTGCTGCGACCTCATATCCTGACTGCGCCTTGTTGGACGGGGGCGTAGTTGCGGGAAACGCTTGCACGCCGAATCCGCTGATATTTGCCCTCGATGCCAATTGCACGATTGGTCAATGGGCAAACGATGGCACCTCATCCGGATACTTTTATAAACCGTGGTGCAACAGTAACACCGGCCTCAACGACTGCACTCTGACGATGACCTGTGCCACTAACTCAATGCACGTCACGGGCTCGTATTTGGGCAGTGGTGGACCAGAATCCGTGTCTGGCAACGCCGGATGGGGGCTGAATCTGCAGACAACGTACCCCGATGCTGGTCCCGGATGCCAAATGATCGGCGGAGCAGGGCTAACTGGCCTAACGATTGACATCAATGTAACGACACTCCCCACCGGCAATCATTTGTACATAGGCATGTATTTGGCCAATGGTAATACTGCCAGCTACTACCCCACTCTCAAAGCCGGAGCGCAAACCCTGAGGATACCTTGGGCCTGCTTCAAGAACGAGAAGCTATGCGGGTCCACTCCTGGACCGGGCATCATGAATCTCAACATAAACTTTGACTGGTTCAATGATAGTGGCGCCAGCCACACGGTGGACGTCACCATCTCAAATCTTGGATTCTACTGATCCCAGCATTTGACGATTGATTCGAGCGAGCTTGGCCTAGCTGGACTCGGTCACCCTGCGTCCGCCATGACCAATGGCGTGGTACATGCAATGTTTTGGTCCGTCTTGGCGGGCGGTTGTTTGCGCCCGCCCAACGGTTCCGGTACCGAGACGCTCGCTCAGATGCGCGACTCCGACACTCACTCGGCGAGCATCGTTCCGTGTAACGCTGGCGCGAGTTGCACAGTGTCGGGCCTGGAATGCATGAATTCATCGGGCATCTTGTGTACGTGTGTTGGACCCAAGGGAGCCGCATACGTCACTTGCAATAGTGCAAGAACTCCGTCTTTGTCGGGACAATCAACGGCTCCTGCTGCCGACCCATGGCAAGTCGTCGCGGCGGACGGTTCATCGAACCGCGAGGGAGTGCGTTGTTCGGACAGCCCGCCCTGGAAAGCTGCCGGGGAACCCGCGTATCGAATCAGCGTAGACGCGAAACAATCGGGCCCTGCCTGGAGTCGATTCTACGAAAAGATGGTGGCAGCCGACCACGCGAACACGGTTCTTGAGACCGCCTGGGGCCGCAATATCCAGGGCGCGCTGCGCAAGGGTCACGAGCTTGCCGGTTTCCAATACGTGCGGTTTCACGGAATTCTGGACGGCGACATCGGCGTCTACACCGAGGTCAACGACAAGCCCGTGTACAACTGGGCGCGTCTCGACAAAGTGTATGATGCGATCATCGCCGCCGGCATGCGACCCTTCGTGGAAATTGGCTTCACGCCTCCGCCACTCGCCTCCAACCCTGCAAAGACTTTGCATTGGTACAATCATGTGCCTGCGAACATCAGCCCACCGAAGGACTGGAATCGCTGGATGGATTTCATGGCCGCCTTGGTGGAGCACTTGGAACAACGCTACGGCGTGGACGAGGTGCGAAAGCATTGGTACTTCGAGATCTGGAACGAATCCTCCTGGATGTATTCCCGCGGCATGGGCGGGTACAACGAACTGTACGACTACACGGTGCAGGGTTTGGTTCGCGGCGACCCAGACATCGAAGTGGGCGGGCCCGCGGAGTCCGGCGGAGGCTCGGCGGTCGGCATTACCAATTTGGTCGACTATTGCCGGAAGCACAACCGCAAGCTCGACTTCGTCACGTACCACACCTACGGACAGACCAGCGATACAACGGTCGCGCTTTCGGTTTCGACCCAGATCTTCCACGAGGAGATGGTAGGCACGGTCAAGAAGGTCGGCTTCACCGGCGATGTTTTTGTAACAGAATGGGGCGCCTCCTATTCGGGCGCCCTAGCGCGCGACACGGAGATCAGCGCAAGCTTCGTCGCAAAAACCATACACTTGATCGGCACCGACAACGGCATTGCGCCACCGAGCGGGTTTGCCTACTGGACGATATCCGACCTGTACGAGGAGTTCGACAGTGGAACCAACCTCGCCTTTCGCGAGGGAAACTACGGCCTGACGCTCAAGGGCGACCCACGATATCCGGATTCCTACGACGTTGCAAAGCCTGCATTCAATGCGTTTCGCTTGTTGCACATGATGGGCGAGACTCGCGTAGCCACGAGCGGGGGTCGCACTGGCGACGGGGTCAACGCGGTCGCTACGCTTGCCGCTGATGGAAAGGCTCTGCAACTGTTGGTCTACAACCACGTGGACGGCGGACAGGCCGATCCGCTAGCTTCAAGCCTAGTGTCCGTCCAATTCAAAAATATCCCATTTGCTGCTGGCAAAATCCGCGTACGACACTATCTCGTCGATCACACGCATTCGAATGCCTACACTACCTTTGCTCAAATGGGCAGGCCGCCGCAGCCCACGCAATCGCAGTGGGCAGAACTCCGCCGCGCAGGCGAGCTTTGCTATTACGAGACTACGGTTTCTCCCAAGGATGGGGCCTGGTCCGTGAGATTTCCGCAGAACACTTACAGCGTTGGGCTGCTCGTGCTCAGTCCGCAGGCCGATGGGGCTCAATGATGAAGAAAGGAAGGGTCTGGTGGCCCATCTGGCCTTCAAAGCCAGTAGCGGGCGGACAACACCGTCCGTGGCAGGTTCGATTCCTGCCCTTTCTGCCAAGGGGACAAGAGTGATGACGGACGTTCGACCACCGAGTGATGACGACGTCAGTGGAACCCTTCGCTCGGTTCCTGCGGTGGGCAAGGTCATGGACCATCCGCGGGTTCAGAGGGCTGCGGCTGGAGTTGGCCATGCTGTTCTTCACCGCCTGGTTCGCGACATGCTGGAAAGCCGGCGCCAACAGTCGGCAAGGGATGGCGAGACCCCCATTGATTTCGAGAGATTCTGCGACTCGGTCGTGCACGAGGTCGCCGACCTTTCCACGCCGTCGCTTCGCTCGGTGGTGAACGCCACCGGTGTCGTTGTCCATACCAATCTGGGCCGGGCGCCCTTGTCGCGCGTGGCCGCCGAGCATGTCGCCGCTATGGCCCAGGGCTACACCAATCTGGAGCTCGATCTCGCGACCGGGCAGCGCAGAAGCCGTCAGTCGCACCTTGGCCGATTGCTGCGAACCCTGACGGAGGCCGAAGATATCCTTGTCGTAAACAACAACGCGGCCGCAATTCTGCTGGTCGCCCGCGCCCTGGCATTCCATTCGGAGGTCATCGTAAGCCGCGGAGAGCTGGTGGAAATCGGTGAATCGTTTCGGCTGCCCGATATCATGAAGGCAGGCGGAGCACGTTTGGTTGAGGTCGGATCGACCAACCGAACTCGGATCGCAGACTACGAAGATGCGATTGGGGACAGAACGGCAATGCTGTTCAAGGCTCACACAAGCAACTTCAAGACCATCGGATTCACCGAGCAGGTCTCGATCAAGGAGTTGGCGGCATGCGCGCGCAAACGGGGGCACCCGTGCGTTTACGATCTCGGCTCAGGCATGCTGCGCCGGCCGCAGGGCCTGGCCATGGGGGAGGAACCATCCGTAGAGGAAGCGCTTCATGCGGGAGCCGACCTTGTCACATTCAGCGGCGACAAGCTTTTCGGCGGAGCTCAGGCTGGTGTCGTAGCAGGTCGCAAAGATCTCATCGGAAGGCTGGCCAGATCGCCAATCATGCGCGCCCTTCGTCCCGGACGGCTCCCTTTGGCGGCTCTCGAGGCGGTGGCCCTCCAATACCTCGACGAAAGAAGGCTGCCCGCCGAGAATCCGGTATTTCGCATGCTCGGGCGCAGCTCGGCAGAGCTGAGGGTCGAGGCGGAGCAGCTTGCAGCCAGCCTGGATCAGCGCGGAGTTGTTGTGGAAGTGGTGGCCAGTCAAGGGCAAGTGGGTGGCGGAGCTTTGCCCGGTTCGCTCTTGCCCGGTTGGGCGGTAAGGATTGTTGGCCCGGCGGGCTTTCCCAGCATTTCAAAGAAGGCGTCGACCAGGCTGTTTCTCGCCCTCCTCCATGGCCAACCGGCGGTCTTGGGGGTGCTGCGCGAGGGCCGAGTCGTTCTCGACGTGCGCTGCCTGGATCGAGATGCCGTGGACCGAGTGGCCGATGCGGTGAAGATTGCCGTCAACGGCTGTTCTGGGAAATGAAAGCCCTCCCGCTGTCGGTAGCGAAGCGCAGGTCTCCTTGTCGGCGAGTCATACCCTCGCGATCGTAGACGGCAAGCAGGTCCAGGCAGATGCGTCGGTTGCCATCGACGAGGTCGCGAAATTCCGCCACCGAGATACCGCCATCATGTTCTACAAGATGCCGCAAGAGCCGCAGCCGGCAACGCGCGACGAGTTCGTTGTTCACGTAGCCATCGTCCACGGGAAGGATCTCGCCCTCCTCGACCAGGTGGCTGAGGACGGCTCTCACCTCCTTGGCCCCAAGTCTGAATCGGGCGTTGACGTTGTATTCGATCTTCGCAAGCGAAAGTACGCTCATGCCAGCGCCGGCGAAGAGCTGTCGCGTGAAACCCACTGCCTCGCGCAGCCTTCCCGAGTCTTTCGCAACAAAGGTGGCGAGCACGTAGCCGCCGCGGTCGGTCTGCCTCAAGATGCCTCGCCGGACCAAGCCCACCAAAAGCGACTCCGCCAAAGGACAGGCTGCGGCCGAGGGCAGTCCAAGCTTGCCGGCGATTTGCAGCGGCATGATCCCACGGGTTCCCAGGGGATCGTCGCGATGGTATTGGGCCACGCACCGGCGGGCGGCTTCCAGCAGTCGGCCGTTGGCCGTACAACCATGAAGATAGAGCTCGCCGTCGACTTGAGTGCTCGTCACTTCCTGCCCACCCGAGAGGCCGAACACCACTTCCCTGATTCTGGTTTCGGTGCATCCGATGGCGTTGGCGATCTCGCTTGCTTTGCCAGGGGTAACCCATTTCTCAGCCTCTGAGACGACTGCAGCTGCCAGACCGCCAGCGACCCGCCTACGCAACTGCTCGACGACGTTGCCCGTTCTTCGCTTGTGATGCAGAGGGTGTGGATCGACGCAGACGCCGCCTCCGACCGTTGCATCCTTGCTCGCGTTGCGCAAGATGAAGCGGTCTCCTGGGAGGAGGACGCAAGGCCGTTCGAGTTCGATTTGCGCCAGGCTTTTTCCACCTACTTGCGCTTCGTTGCAATCGAGCAAGTGTATCCGACAGGAGGTTTGTTGCGTACCGGTGTAAAGAAGCGCCTGGTTGTGGAGGCGAAGCCGAGTTCGCTGGCCGACCACAGTCAACTCCCCATCGAAACGATGGGTAACCGGAAGGAGTCGATCGGCGAGCATCATGCCATGTTCGAAAGTGCTGGGATCAAAGCCCAGAACGTTGAGCGATGCACGTTCGCCAGCACTGGCCTCGGCGACCTGTTTGCCATGGCACTCGATGCGGCGGACTCTGATTGCGATCCCCCTCGGCAAGATAAACAAGGAATCGTTCTGCCGAACTCGTCCGCTCAGGATGGAACCCGTGACGACGGTGCCGAATCCCGCGACAGAGAAGACGCGGTCGATGTACATTCGGAAGGGCCCGTCGCAAGACCGGTCCGCAACGCGAGCGACAACGCCGCGAATCGCGCTGCATGTTTCCGCCAGGCCGGTCCCTTCCTGTGCACTCACCGGAACAATCTCCGCGTGTTCGAGGCAGGAACCGCCAAGCGCGTCCCGCACATCCTGGTACGCCAGGTCGAGCAACTCGGGCGTCGCCAAGTCGGTCTTGCTCAAACAGACGAGGCCGTCCTTGACGCCGAGAAGCCCGAGCAAAGCAAGGTGCTCGTGGGTTTGTGGCATGACCCCGTCATCCGCCGCCACGACGAGAAGTGCGAAGTCGACACCGCAGGCACCCGCGAGCATATTGCGGATAAAGCGATGGTGGCCTGGAACGTCGACAATACCCAGCCGAACGGCAGGCCCATTCTCGGCGGGAAGGTCGAGGTAGGCGAAGCCGGGATTAATGGTGATGCCGCGTCGCTTTTCCTCCGGGTGGGTGTCGCAATCGATTCCGGTCAGCGTCCGCACCAACGTCGTCTTGCCGTGATCGACGTGCCCCGCGGTGCACATGATGAGCCGCTTCATGCCCGCCCTAGCCTAGCACCAGCAGGCGGAAGGTGTCTCTCCAGGTTGACTTCCAGTGTTGCGGCTGCTACGCCAGTTGCAGCGAAGGTGCCAATGGGTGACAAGACACTGGACGCAAGGGGTAAACCGTGCCCGCTACCGGTAGTAGAAGCCCGCAAAGTGATGCTGGTCCCGGGCACCACCCGGCTGCGCGTATTGCTGGACAACCCCGACTCGGCCGAGAACGTCGCGCGCATGGCCGCCACTTTGGGTTGGAAAGCCTTCGTCGAGCACAATGGGTCCAGCAGTTGTGAAGTTCTCGTGGAAAAGCCCGACGAAAGCTCGCAGCGCGCGGCGGAACCGGATGGGCCGGCAATACTGTCGAGGGTGGGAGGGTTCGCTCCGCCCTTCGGCCCCCCACCCGCCACCCCTTCCCCGCTCGCTTCGCTCGGCCTCGCCAACCCTCCCGCGATGGTTCGCGGCGAGCAAAGCTCGCCGGCTCCCCAGGCGACTGGGCTGGTGATTCTGCTGACCTCCTCCTGCATCGGCGAAGGCAATCCAGAATTGGGCAGGATACTGATGAGATCCTTCATCAAGACCATCCAAGAAGTATCCCCACTTCCGAATACACTGCTTTTCCTCAATAGCGGCATCCATTTGACCACCGAGGGTTCCGACCTTCTCGTTGATCTGCAAAGGATCGAAGCGGCAGGTGTCGAGCTTCTGACCTGTGGCACCTGCCTCGACTACTTCCACAAGAAGGACCAGGTGCGCGCCGGCAAGGTTACCAATATGTTCGAGATCGCTTCTCGGCTCACCTCGGCGGCCAAGGTCGTCCACCTCTAGATCGGACTGGCGATGGCCCAATGATCTACCTCGATCATGCTGCCAGCTCCCATCCCAAGCCCGACGTGGTGATGGACGCCATGATGGGATTTTTGCGCAACATCGGAGCCAATCCTGGGCGTTCGGGGCATCGGATGTCTGCGGCGGCCGCCCGTATCGTCTTCGAAGCTAGGGAAAGCGTGGCCCGCCTGTTAGGGGTTGCGGATTCCCGCCGAGTCATTTTCACCCCCAATGCCACGGTCGCCGTGAACCTGGCACTGTTTGGACTGCTGAAACAAGGGGACCATGTGGTGACCACGTCGGTCGAGCACAATGCGGTGGCCCGGCCACTCGCGCGCTTGTCGGCAGAACGCGCTGTGACCGTAACAGCCGTGCAGACCGACGGTGAGGGGCTGGTCGACCCTTCGAGCATCCGCGCCGGTCTGACAGATCGGACCCGGCTTGTGGTGGTGGCCCATGCCTCGAACGTTCTCGGTACCGTCCAGCCTCTGGCCGAAATCAAGGACGTGTTAGGCACAGTGCCCTTGCTCGTCGATGCCGCGCAGACAGCGGGCGCGACGCCCATCGACGTCGACGCGCTGGGGGCTGATCTGTTGGCATTCACCGGCCACAAGGCATTGCTCGGGCCGCAGGGAACAGGCGGGCTGGTGTTGTCATCCAAGATTGAGTTGTCTCCACTAGTCTATGGTGGTACGGGCTCGCGTTCGGAATCCGACCTCCAACCTGATTTCCTCCCCGACCGCTTTGAAAGCGGCACCAGCAATACGCCGGGTATTGCGGGTTTGGGCGCGGCATGTTCCTACCTTCTCGCCCGGGGTATTGAGGCGCAACACCGGGAAGCGATGGAGCGTTTTGGCCGATTTCTGCAGAAGATTCGCCGCATTCCGGATTTGGTTCTCTACGGCAGGGAAGGGACCGACGCGCGATTGGCCCTTGCGTCTTTCAATCTCCGAGGAAGGAGCCCCAGCGATGTCGGCCGCATGCTGGACGAGCGATACGGGATCATGGTCCGGGTCGGACTTCACTGCGCCCCGTGGGCTCACAAGAGGATCGGAACCTTTCCCTCTGGCACGATTCGCATCGCCGCCGGTGCATCGACGAGCGACGGGGATCTCGATCGGGCGGCGGAGGCCCTCGCGGAGATCGCTCGATCGTGAAAGCCATGCCGGCCTTTCTGCTGCTCACCTTCGATGGCATCCACGACGTCATCAAGGCAGAGAAGCTGCTCCTGGGGCTGGGGCTGGCCTGCGACCTGGTGCCTACCCCCAGGATGCTGAGCTCGGATTGTGGCATGTCCATCGAGTGTTCCGCGTCGGATCGCCCTCGCCTGCAAGAGCTGAAAAACCGCGGAATCCTTTGCTGCAAAGGGCTGCATCTTCCCGATGAATGACCATGGTGGAGTCGAGGTCATGGAGAGTGCCATCCCGTACTTGCCGAGACTGCTCCTAATCGGGGCTACTGCTCGCGATGCGGGCAAGACGCAACTGGCTTGCAAGATCATCGGGCGCATGGCTGCCCAGGTCGAAGTGGTTGCAGTCAAGGTAACCGTCGCGGATGCACAGGTTGGAGCCTGTGCGCGTGGTGGACCAGGGTGCGGGGTCTGCGCGACGCTGGGAGACGGCTTTTCGATCTACGCTGAAGACCACGCCGAAAACGGCGGGCAAGTGCCAAAGGATACCGCCAAGATGAAAGCGGCGGGTGCAACCCGGTCCTTCTGGCTGCGGGCCAGTCGCAACCAGCTTGTCCCTGCATTCGAGTCCCTGCTCGACCGGATTGGTCCACGCCCGGCTATCGTGTGCGAATCCACGAGTTTGCGCGCGTATTGGGTCCCCGGAGTATTCCTGCTCGCGACCCGGGTCCAATGCCCTCCCAAGCCTTCCGCGGCGGCCCTAGCGGAGCACGCCGACCGTACCGTCATCTTCGATGGACGGAGCGGCGACTTCGACGTCGCCGACCTCAGCTTTGACTGTGACAAGCAACGATGGCGCCTCAAGCAGGACGCGACGGCGATCATCATGGCGGGCGGTCGCAGCACCCGCATGGGACGCAACAAAGCGCTCATTCGCGTTGCGGACCAAACCTTGATAGAGCGAATCTGTGGCGAAATCCGGCCGTACTTCCGTGAAGTGCTGATCAGCGGGAATCTACCGAACGGAGACAGCCTGCCGGGGACGCGCAGCATTCCCGACCGCCTGCCCAATCGAGGCCCCCTCATGGGGTTGGCATCCACCCTGGTCAGGTCGAGCCACGACAGGAATTTCGTCCGTGCCTGCGACATTCCGGATATGCAGCCGGATCTCGTGGCCAGAATGCTCCGCGAAGCCCGCTTCGCCGATCTGGTGGTTCCGCGATCGGACCCGGACAGGGCGGAGCCGCTCTTCGCCGTCTATCGCAAGAGCACGTTGCCGGCCATCGAAGCGGCACTCGAGACTGGTGATGGCCGGATCTCCGCCATCTTCAACTCCTGCAAGGTTCGTTGGCTTGCCCTCGACCCGCGCCACATGCCCGAGAATCTCAACACCCCTTCGGACGTCGCCGCCTATCGACGTCGGCTGTCTATGCAGACCGCAGATCCCGCAGAAGATGCGCCAACGATACCCAAGCGTTTTCTTCCTTGACACACAGAATCGAAATGCTAGCTAACTCTTGACCAACTTGCGGAGGTCCCATGGACGTCACGCGACGGAGTTTCGTGAAGTTTTCTGCCGCGCTCGGCGCGGGCACTTTGACGGGTCTCGGGTTCTCGGCGAAGAGGGCGCTGGCCGAGGTCAGAACCTTCAAGCTTGAGCGCACCAGCGAAACTCGCAATACCTGCCCGTATTGCTCGGTGGGTTGCGGAATCATCATGTACGGGATGGGCGATCGGGCGAAGAATGCCCACACCCAGATCATCCACATCGAGGGGGATCCCGATCACCCGGTCAACCGCGGTACCCTTTGCCCGAAGGGCGCCTCGCTGGTCGACTTCATTCACTCGCCCGACCGTTCAATCTACCCCGAGTGGCGTAAGCCGGGCAGCGACAGCTTCGAGCGGGTGAGCTGGGACTTCGCTCTCGACAGGATTGCCCGTTTGATGAAGGACGACCGCGACCGGAACTTCATCGCCAAGAACGGCAAGGGCCTGACCGTCAATCGGTGGACGACGTTTGGGATGCTCGCTGCATCGGCATCCTCCAACGAGACCGGCTACGTCACGCACAAGGTTTTCCGCGCACTCGGAGGTGTGTGCTTCGACAACCAAGCCCGGGTTTGACACGGTCCAACGGTGGCCGGTCTGGCCCCGACATTTGGCCGTGGTGCGATGACCAACAACTGGGTCGACATCAAGAATGCCAACCTGGTGATGGTGATGGGTGGCAACCCGGCCGAGGCGCATCCCTGCGGGTTCAAATGGGTCATCGAGGCGAAGGTCAAGAACAAGGCCAAGCTCGTCGTCGTTGATCCGCGTTTCACCCGAACCGCCGCGGTGGCTGATCTCTATGCCCCCATCCGCGCCGGTACCGACATCGCCTTCCTGGGCGGCGTGATCAATTACCTTCTCCAGCACGATGCCATCCAGCGCGAGTACGTCGTCGCCTACACCAACGCGCCGTTCATCGTTCGCGAGGACTTCGCCTTCGCCGAGGGATTATTCTCCGGCTACAAGGAGCAGATCCACGCCTATGACAAGACGAGGTGGGCCTACGAGCTCGACACGGACGGCTATGCCAAGATAGACGTGACCCTCTCGCATCCGCGCTGTGTCTTCCAGCTGATGAAGAAGCACTACGAGCGCTATACCCCCGAGACGGTTTCCGATCTCACGGGCACGCCGCGGGATCTCTTTCTCCAGATCTGCGCAGCCATCGCCTCGACCGCACCCGCGGCGCGCACTATGACCAGTCTTTACGCGCTCGGCTGGACCCAGCACTCGGTGGGCTCGCAAAACATCCGGGCCATGGCGATGATCCAACTCCTTCTCGGCAACATCGGCATGCCCGGGGGTGGGGTGAACGCGCTCCGTGGCCACTCGAACATCCAGGGGCTTACCGATCTGGGCCTGCTTTCGCACCAGCTGCCGGGCTATCTGACCATGCCCCTCGAGGGAGACCCGGATCTGGCGAGCTATCTCGGCACGCGTACGCCCAAGCCGCTGCGGCCGGGTCAGCTCAACTACTGGCAGAACTACCCCAAGTTCTTCGTGTCGCTGCAGAAGGCATGGTACGGGGCGGCCGCCAGCAAGGAAAACGATTGGGCCTACGACTATTTGCCCAAGCTCGACAAGGTTTACGACGTACTGGCCGTATTCGAGCTGATGTCCCAAGGCAAGTTGGAAGGCTACATTTGCCAGGGTTTCAACCCGCTCGGATCGTTTCCCGACAAGAACAAGATCAGCAAGGGGCTCGCCAAGCTCAAGTACCTGGTCAGCATCGACCCACTCAAGACGGAAACCTCCGTCTTTTGGCAGAACCACGGCGAATTCAACGACGTTGACAGCGCCAGCATCGCCACCGAGGTTTTCCGCCTGCCGTCCACCTGCTTTGCCGAGGAGGACGGCTCGCTGGTCAACAGCGGCCGCTGGCTGCAGTGGCACTGGAAAGGCGCCGAGCCGCCGGGCGAGGCCAAGGGCGACGCCGAGATCATCGGCGAGCTCTTCGTGCGCTTGCGCGCTCTTTACCGAAAGGAAGGTGGCGCGTTTCCCGATCCAATCCTCAATCTCGCATGGCCCTACCGGGTTGCCCGCGCGCCTGCGCCCGATGAGCTGGCCAAGGAATACAACGGCTGGGCGCTGGCCGACGTGCCCGACCCCAAGCAGCCTGGGGCCTTTCTCGCCCGCGAGGGCGAGCAGCTACCCGGGTTCGCTCCCTTGCAAGCCGATGGCTCGACTGCCTGTGGCTGCTGGATTTTCGCCGGGAGCTGGACTCAGGCCGGGAACCAAATGGCCCGCCGCGATCCCTCCGACCCGAGTGGCCTGGGGGCCACGCTCAACTGGGCCTGGTCGTGGCCGGCCAATCGCCGCATCCTCTACAATCGGGCTTCGGCAGATCCCTCGGGCAAGCCGTGGGATCCCGACCGGCGCTACCTGACATGGAATGGCAAGAAATGGGTTGGCAGCGACATTCCCGACTACAAGGTCGATGCGGCCCCCGATGAAGGCATGAGCCCGTTCATCATGAATGCCGAGGGCGTGGCAAGGCTGTGGGCCCCGGCGATGGTTGACGGCCCCTTCCCCGAACACTACGAGCCGTTCGAGACACCGCTTGACAGTAACCCGCTCCATCCCAAAGTCATTTCCAACCCTGCCGCCCGGGTCTATCCCGGCGACCGCGAGCGCTTCGGTACCGCCAGGGAATTCCCGTACGTCGCCACCACCTACCGGCTCACCGAGCATTTCCACTTTTGGACCAAACACACGCGCATCGGGGCGGTCCTGCAGCCGGAAGCGTTTGTCGAGATCTCGGAGAGCCTGGCGGCCAAGAAGGGCATTCGAAACGGCGACAAGGTCGTGGTGAGCTCGAAGCGCGGGCAAATCGTCGTGAAGGCCATGGTGACCAAACGCATTGCCACCCTCAAGGTGGCCGGGCAGGAAATCGAGACGGTCGGCATTCCCCTGCACTGGGGATTCGTTGGAGTGACCAAGCCGTCCTATCTCATCAACACTCTCACTCCATTCGTGGGCGACGCGAACATTCAGACCCCGGAATTCAAGGCCTTTCTTGTCAACATCGTGAAGGCGTGAGGAGGTTGTATGGCTAACCAATCTCTCGACGTGGTCAGACAGTCGGCAGGAATGGCGACCCCGCCTTCGGCGCGCAAGACAATGGTGGTGGGCAAGCTGATCGACGTCTCCCGTTGCATCGGGTGCAAGGCATGCCAGGCCGCCTGCATGGAATGGAACGACCTGCGCGATCAGGTTGGCAGCAATCGCGGCGCCTATACCAACCCGCCCGATCTCGACGACCAGAGCTGGTGCCTCATGCGCTTCAATGAAGTGGAGATCGGCGGTCGTCTGCAGTGGCTCATCCTCAAAGACGGGTGTCTTCACTGCAGCAACCCTGGGTGCCTGGACGCCTGTCCGGCTCCCGGCGCCATCGTCCAGTATTCGAACGGGATCGTGGACTTTCACGAGGAGAACTGTATCGGTTGCGGCTACTGCATTACGGGGTGCCCCTTTAATATTCCGCGGCTGCGCCGGGCCGATTCGCGCGTCTACAAGTGCACGCTTTGCTCGGACCGGGTGGCGGTTGGCCTCGAACCTGCGTGCATCAAGACTTGCCCAACCCAAGCGCTTTGCTTCGGCTCCAAGGAGGACATGCTCGAACTGGCTCACCATCGCCTGGGCGATCTGCGCGAACGCGGCTTCGCTCAGGCGGCGATCTACGACCCCCCGGGAGTTGACGGCACTCATGTTTTCTTCGTTCTGCCCCACGGCGACAGGCCGGAGGCGTACGGACTGCCGAAGGACCCACGGGTCAGTCCGGTGGTCCAGGTGTGGCGCAGTCCAGTCGCCCGCGGCTTCGGCGTCGTCACCATGTTCTCGGTGCTTGTCGCCGGCATTCTGCACTACATGCGCCACGGCCCACTCGAAGTGCCAGAGGACAAGAAACCAGAAGAAAAGAAAGAGCCCTAGCCATGCCCAACCCCGATGGTGACCTCATTCTGCGCTACCCAGTAGCGGAACGGCTGGCCCATTGGACCATCGCCATCACCTTCATCTTCCTTTTCACCTCCGGCCTGGCGATGTTCCATCCTTTCTTCTTCTGGCTTTCCAGTCTATTCGGCGGCGGACAGTTCATGCGCTTCATCCATCCGATTGCCGGCGTCGTGTTGGTGATTTTCTTTTACCCCTACGCCGCTCGCGAATGGCGCAACAACCGCTGGCTGCCTGTGGACAGCGAGTGGGTGCGAAAGATGTTCGCGTACATGCGCAAGGAAGAGTTGGGGCTCGACACCCACAGATACAACGGCGGCCAGAAGCTGATGTTCTGGTCGATGGTGCCGATCATTGCCGTGCTTTTCCTAACCGGCGTGGTGACCTGGCAGCCGTGGTTCGCCCCCACGTTCACGGCCTCGCTGCGCCGAATTGCGGGGCTCATCCACGCCACGGCCGCATTCATCATGTTCGTGGGCATCGGGATCCACTGGTATGCGGCCTACTGGACCAAGGGCTCGATACGCGCCATGGTTCGCGGCACCGTGACCCGCGCCTGGGCGCGCTTTCACTACCCGGCCTGGTACCGAGAGGTCACCGGCAAGGACCAGTCGTGAACGAATTGGCGCAGCCATCGGGCGCGGGAGGGCCGAGCCCCATCCCGCACCTGAGGCCGCATCCGGGCTCGGTGCTGTTCTCCCGGAGGGCCGAGCGCCTGCGAACCCTTGCCCAGGGACATAGTCTGGGTGACTTTCTTGGCTTTTGTGGCCGGCTGAGTGCTGCGCAAGCGGTAGCGGCCGGGCAGGTGACGATGGGCGAGGACGGTTGCGAGAAACCCTGCGTGCGGCCCCTTGATGCCTCCGCACCACAGAGCCACGAGTGGATGCAAGGCCTGCGCACGATCATCGGCGAGCTTGCATCGACCTCCATGCCTGTCCCGGCCCGTGAAGGATTGGGCCGCCTTGCCAGCCTGCCCCAAGAGGATGTGATGGAATTCTCGCGAAGAATTCTTCGCGGCGATTTTGCCGGGCTGGATCTGGCGGCGGTACCGTTTGCCGCTGCTGCCCTACAAGTTTACTTCGCCGCCTGTGCGGTCAGGATATCGCCGTCGACGGTAGAGCCTCTCACCGAGCCGGGCTGTCCACTCTGCGGCTCGCCGCCGGTGGCTGGCCTTGTGCTTGGTGACGAAAAGCTGCGTTACCTCGTATGCGCGCTGTGTGGCTCCCAATGGTACTTCACGCGCTTGAAGTGCGCGCACTGCGCATCGACCGCGGGCATCTCCTACTTTTCGCTGGAAGGCAACTCGGACGGAGTGAAGGCAGAGGTGTGCGAGGCCTGCAGAAGGTATCTGAAACTGTTCTACCTGGAGCAGCGTCCGGCGGCAGAGCCTGTCGCCGATGATCTTGCAACCTTCGCCATTGACCTACTCGTGTGCGAGAAAGGCTACTGCAAGTCAGGCATCAACCTCTTTCTGCCTACCTGACCCCCTTCATCCTCGGATCGAGATGCGACCGCTGCGATCGAATTCGCCGATCGGTTGGGCTGCGACGTCGAGCCTTTGCGCGGCAGCTTCGAAGACCGCCGCTTGGCCGGGCGAGATGGCGACCAGCAGTCCGCCCGAAGTCTGAGGATCGAAGACGACCACCCGCCCCGCATCCTCGACATCGTCGGAAAAATCGACTCGCGCGGCGAAGGCATCGCGGTTACGTGCCGCGCCCGCGGGAATCATGCCCATGGCGATGTGCCGCCGCACGCCCGGAAGCAACGGCAAGGCGGGCGCGCGCAAGCAGGCGCCGAGATGGCCCTGCGGGCCGAGCATCTCGCTCAGGTGCCCGAGCAGGCCAAAGCCGGTCACATCGGTCATGGCTTGCACCGAAGCCGCTAGCGCGGCTTCGCATGCCCCGCGATTCGAGGTGGTCATCGATTTGATCAGCGATTGGTATTCCTCAGGGCTGGCATCGCCTGCCTTGATTGCCGTGCACAAGATCCCGGAGCCGAGGGGTTTGGTCAGATAGAGCAGGTCGCCGGCACGCGCCCCCACATTGCGAATGACCCGTTCGGGATGGACCGTGCCGATGACGGCCAGACCGTACTTTGGTTCTTTGCCGGACACGGAATGGCCCCCGACGATTGAGCAATCGACCGCTTGCGCAGCCGCAGCTCCGCCTGCGAGCACGCGGGAAAGGACTTCAGGGGGAAGGCAATCGTTCCAGCATAGAATGTTGAGCGCTGCGAGCGGCTGGCCCCCCATGGCGTACACGTCGGAAATGGCATTGGTGGCAGCGATGCGGCCCCAGTCGAACGGGTCATCGACAAGCGGGGTGATGAAATCCGTGGTGAAGCAGATGGCCAACTCGCGCCCGAGCTGAATGACGGCAGCGTCATCCATGGTTTCAGCCCCCACCAGCACTCTCGGGTCACGACTTGGCAAGAGCCCTGCCAGGACGCCGGCCAATTCCTTGGGGCCGAGCTTGGCTGCACAACCCGCCGCCGCCACGAGCTCGGTCAGTCGCAACTTCTGGTCGGATATCATGGGCGAGAGCCTAGCACTACTGATTGAAATTCTCCCGTCGCCGTCGCTGCTGCGGGCCCTGTCCGCTTTCTCGCTCCTCAGTCAGATACGTCGAGTATCTTCCCTCGTCGCTCGTCGCGGCCAGGGCTCCTCGCGACGCGCCGGCTCGGTCCGAATTTCAATCAGTAGTGCTAGAATCTCCCTTCGGCGTAGTAAAGTCTCTGTCCAGCCTTCGCCTTGCCGACGGGCACGCTGGTGCTAAGGTACGGTCGCATGACGGGGGTGGATAGGGATTCCTTAGCCGAGTGAGAGTTGCCTGTTCGTACCAGAGGCGCGCACACCACGGGAGCTGACATGGACCACGACGCAAAGAAGTCGATGATATTGGCCGCGGCAGAGGTAGGGGCAGATCGGAGGGCGCGTCTTTCTTGTGCCAAGGCCTTCGCCTTGAGCAAGCAGTACGACATCTCCCTCGAAGAGATTGGTCTCATCTGTGATGAAGCTGAGATTAGAATCTCGACCTGCCAGCTTGGGTGTTTCAAGTGACCCCCGCGCCACTGGCCTTCGAGGAAGCTGAGAGGATTGTCCTTGCGGCCGTACCTCGGCTCGAGGCAGAGGAGGTCGATCTCGACCAATCGCTGGGTAGGGTGCTTGCCTATGACGTCCGCTCGGATGTCGACATGCCTCCCTTCGACAAGGCGGCGATGGATGGATTTGCTTGCCGCCTCACGGATGCTGAAGGTGAGGTGGAGGTGGTCGCAGAGATCCCTACCGGAACCTGGCCCGGCAAGCGCATCGCCGATGGCCAGTGCGCGCGTATCATGACCGGCGCCCCGTTGCCAGCCGGGGCCGAGACGGTGGTGATGATGGAGCAATCCGAGGCATGCGGGCAAGGGCGGGTTCATCTGCGAGGAGGCGGCGCGGCAGCCAATATCTGTTGGCGAGGCGAAGATGTCCAGATCGGGCAGGTCGTTCTTGGCGCAGGAAGGGCCATTGGTCCGGCTCAAATCGCGGTATTGGCAGCCGTTGGTTGCGTGCGGCCCAAGGTCGCGCGCCGACCGCGGGTGAGTGTCATTGTAACCGGCAGCGAATTGGTCGAGCCCTACCGACGACCCGGACCTGCGCAGATCCGCAACAGCAATGGGCAGCAACTTTGCGCGCAGGTTCAGCGGACCGGCGCATGCGCGCACGACTATGGCATCGTTCCCGACCACGAGCAGTTGATCGAGGAAATGGCGGCCAGGGCGCTGGCGGATAGCGACCTGGTGATCTTTTCCGGCGGAGTATCGGTCGGCGCCTACGACTTCGTTCCGCAGGTTCTACTGCGAATCGGGGTGGAGGTATTGTTCCACGGCGTGAACATGCAGCCGGGAAAGCCCACTTTGTTTGGCCGCCGGGGCCAAACCCTTTGTTGCGGCCTCCCCGGCAACCCGGTTGCAACGCTGGTAGTTTTCGAACTGTTACTACGCCCGCTGCTTCTGCGAATGATGGGAGCGGCCATAGAACCAAGGCTTGTGCCGGCAGTCCTGGCGACGGACTTCGCGCGCAAGAAGAGCGAGCGCCAAGCTACGGTTCCGGTTCGCTTCGATGCGCATGGCGCCGTAGCCCCGATCGAATACCACGGGGCCGCTCATATCTCGGCGATCAGCCAGGCAGATGCGCTTCTGGTCGTGCCTGCCGGTACGAAGGATCTCGCAGCAGGTTCCAAGGTCCATGTACGACCGCTTTAGGCGAAGGATTTCCTACTTGCGCGTGTCGGTAACCGATGCGTGCAATTTGCGCTGCAACTATTGTGTGCCGAGCTGCCGTGTGACCTGGCTCGATCGAAGCGCCATCCTCTCTTTCGAGGAAATTGAAGCCTTGGCCAGGGGAGCCTTGAATCTGGGAATTGACAAGCTGAGGTTGACTGGCGGCGAACCCCTTGTGCGGCGAGGTATCGTGAAACTGGTGGCCATGCTGGGTCGGATCCAGGGCATCAAGGACTTTGCGATGACGACCAATGGAGTTCTGCTGGCGGACTTCGCGGCCGATCTGCGTCTTGCGGGGCTTGGCAGATTGAACATCAGCTTGGACACCCTCGATCCCGACAGGTTCCGGGAAATATCGCGGGGTGGGGACCTGTCTCGAGTTCTGGCCGGCATCGATGCTGCCATCCTTGCAGGCTTCCAGAGGATCAAGCTGAACTGCGTGGTCGAGTCATCGCGCGAGGAAGCGGATGCGCAGCAGGTTGCTGCGTTTGGCCGCGAGCGCGGTTTCGATGTCCGTTTCATCAGGAGGATGGACTTGCAGGAAGGGCACTTCTGGCCGGTCTACGGAGGGGAGGGGGGACACTGCAATCGCTGCAATCGACTGCGGGTGACGAGCGATGGCCGGGTCTTTCCCTGCCTTTTCGATCCCCGCTCCTTTTCGATAAGAAAGTACGGCATCGATGGCGCCCTTCGCCGGGCGGTGGCGGACAAGCCTGCGCGAGGATGGCGCAGCGATGTTTCGTTCTACGCCATTGGCGGTTAGAGAGTCGATGGCGGCTGGGAGAAAGGACACGATGGGATTCACGCACCTCGATCGAAAGGGCCGGCCTCGCATGGTCGACGTTGGCGACAAGCCGCAAAGCCGCCGCATGGCACGAGCCGAAGGATTCATCCGATTGCAGCCTGAGACCGTTCGCCTTATCAAGAACCAAGGGATCGGCAAGGGCAACGTCCTCGTGACTGCGGAACTTGCTGGCGTCCAGGCTGCCAAACATACGCCGGCCCTGATTCCGCTTTGCCATCCCCTGTTGCTCAGCAAGATTCGCGTACAAGCTACGCTGGCGGCGAAGGGGGTCAGCATCGCCACCGAGGTAGCTTGCACGGGACAGACCGGGGTAGAGATGGAGGCATTGACAGCGGCGAGCGTGGGCTTGCTGACGGTCTACGACATGTGTAAGGCAGTGGACCACCGGATGGCGATTACCAAGATTCGATTGCTGCAGAAGAAGAAAGGGCCGGAGGGCTAGAAAATGGCTTCGCTGGTGTCAATCAACCTATCCGCTGAACGAGGCACCGGGAAGCAACCGTCGGCGACTGGTCAGGTCACTTCCCGGGGTATCGACGGAGATGCCCACGCAGGTTCCTGGCACCGTCAGGTGAGCTTGTTAGCGATGGAGAGCATTCGTCAGTTCGGCGAGCAATGCGGTCGCGAATTCCGCCCGGGTGAATTCGCCGAGAATCTCACGACGGAAGGATTGGATCTCGAAAGCGTGGCGATGTTGGATCGCATCCACATCGGCGAGGTCGAGCTGGAAGTCACTCAAATCGGCAAAGAGTGTCATGGCCAAGCTTGCGCTATTGCTCGCGACCTGGGGAAATGCGTGATGCCCAGGTCAGGCATCTTCTGTCGGGTCATCCAAACCGGAACTATCCGACCCGGGGATCCCATGCGGCATCTCACACGGCAAGTGGCGATCGCGATCATCACCGTGTCGGACCGTGCCTCTCGCGGTGAATATCGGGACGCAAGCGGGCCGGCGGTGCGTGCTCGAGTGCAAGATCATTTTGCCAGGAGCCAGTGGCGGGCTCAGGTTGCCGAAAGCCTGATCGTTCCGGACGATGTCCAGCGGCTGCGGCAAGCAGTCGAGCGGACCCTGGCGTCCGGCTGCCGGATTCTCATCACCACAGGAGGGACGGGTCTTGGACCGCGGGACATCACCCCCGACGTCATCCGTCCCATGTTAGATCGGGAAATTCCCGGCGTGATGGAGAGTGTTCGGGTGAAATATGGGTCCGTCAATCCCAGTGCTCTGCTCAGTCGCAGCATCGCCGGCATGATCGGCTCGACCCTGGTCTACAGCTTGCCCGGGAGTTCGCGAGCTGTTGAGGAGTACTTGGACGAAATCCTGCCCATTTTGGACCACAGCCTGCGCATGGTGGCCGGCATCGACTCGCACGGCTGAGGAGTGGCCAACGATCCACTCAAGGCTTCCAGTCGCGGACTGGGCAATCTGATGGATGCGTTGCCACGCGGACAGGCGTGGCAGGTCCGGGCTGGCCGAGTGTGCTCGGGACTATATTCATGGCGACAAGTGTGCATTTGCCAAGGGCGCTGCTGGAGGCGGTTGACAGGAAAGCGCGAGCCCTGCGTATCCGTCGGAACCAACTGGTGGTTCAGGCGTCATCAATCAGACGTCGACCAGATGCAGACCGGCACCTGAGCGGGCGATCAGATGGAAGTCCCGGTCGACCGTCAGGATGGGGACGCCGTGGGTCAGGGCATAGGCCGCGATCAGCAAGTCGAGCGACTTGACCGTGACGCCTTTGCGCGCGAGAGCGAACCCGAGATCGCCAGCTTCTTCCCACAGATTGGCGGGTTGTGGCAGTTGGTGGCACGCAAGAAGAAGTGGAATGGTCTTGCCGCGCTCGGCGGCGGATAGGAACCCGCGACGTAGTTCGGTCAAGACCGGACCGCAGAGTGCAGCGTCGTCGTCCTCCAGCGCCCAGTCCACGATGGAGGCAACGGGACCTCGGTCGCGGAAGAACGCGATCCACGCCGAGGTGTCGACCAGGATCAACGGCGGGTCCTGTCCAGGTCGAGCTCGAATCTCACCTTGCCTCGAAGCTGGCGCAGCGCCGAGAGACGCGCATTTCGGTCGAGCGCC
>PMIX01000438.1 GCA_003158395.1 Myxococcales bacterium
CACGCACAGTCCGACAATGACGTTGAGCTGGGTCTTCTGTGCGTTGAGCAGCCGGGCTTGCAGGATGGGATTGCAGATGGCCTCGTGACTGCCGCGCAGGATCTTCAGTTCGTCGGGAATTCCTATGGCGGTCTTGTCCACTGACCCGACCTTGCACAGAACGCTGTGCCACGTGAAGCCCTTGGCTTCCAGCACGCGGGTGAACACGCGCGCCTCCTCGACCAGGCCGATGCAGGTCGCAATGCCGATGCGTCGGGCGTCGATCCGGCGCGCAAACGCCACGATTTCTTCGACCCGAGTCAGCTTGCCGTAATAGCGGCCCTCGATTTCCGCTGCCGCGCGCGCGATCTGGCCGTCGCTCTCGTCCCCGGCATACAGCGCGGTTGCGCTCTCGATCTCGAATGCCCCGGCTTCTTCGGTCAAGCAGAAGTTCGGCGCCTTCTTGTCGCGGCGGTAGCAGTTGAGCGCGAAGCAGTCAGTGCACGTGTGCGCACGCTTTCCTGCGACGGTATTTCGTGCGGGCTTCTTCTTTTCGGCTTTGGTCATGTTCAGGCGTCTCCGAATGCCATCTGCTCGACGAACCGCCGACCAAAGGCCGCATCGTTGGCCAGCTCGATGCTGCGCACCCGCCCGGCCACGGCCTGCAGTTCGCGACGTGTGCCGGCGTTGCTGAGCAGAGTGACCGCGCCGGCCTTGCATGTGTTGCCCACGGCCTCCACTTTGGCAGCCAGCGGCGCTGGCAAGAGGCCGCTTCCTGCCAGGCTGTCTGGTCGCAAGTGATATCCGAAGGAACCCGCAACCAGCACGCGCCCCACATCCTGTGTGCGCACCTTTGCCTCTGCCAGTAGCGCGTCCAGTCCAGCGCGAATCGCTGCCTTGGCCAGCTGCACCTGACGAACATCCTTCTGGGTCAGGATCACGTCGCCCGCCAGGCGCAACACGCAGCGGCCCGTGCTCTCGTCCCATCTTCCCACCGGCGGCGTTACTGTGGTTTCAAAGCGACCGTTCTTGCCGATGGCACCATTCTTCACCAAGCAGCTCGCCAGATCGATGAGTCCGCTGCCGCAGATGCCGATGGCGGGAACATCGCCGATGGTGTGCAACGTCCAGCGGCCGTCGCTCGCCGTCACCGCATCGACGGCCCCAGGCGCCGCGCGCATGCCGCACGCGATGTTCACGCCCTCGAAGGCCGGGCCCGCGGCCGTGGACGTGCCCCATAGCTCGCCAGCATGGGCGAGCACCATCTCGCCATTGGTGCCGATGTCGAGCAACAGAACTGTCTGTCGTGATCGATGCAGGTCGGTGGCCAGAATCCCGGCCGTGATGTCCGCACCCACAAAGCCCGACACAACCGGCGGCAGATAGACCAGCGCGTGGGCCGCGATGCCCAGTCCCAGCTTCGCTGCGCACAGGTGGCTGCCCCCGGTCAGTGACGGCCGATAGGGCGCACGCCCTAGCGGCGCTGGGTCCACGGCAGCCGCGATGTGCAACATGCACGTGTTGCCGCCCAGGACAGCCTCGTGGATGTGGCCCGCGTCGACGCCGGCTCGCTGGCAAACCTGCCCGATGAGGGCGTTGAGGCCGTCAATCAGCGCCCGTTGCATGGTGACCAGGCCATCCGGCTCGGCCGCAAAGTGAATCCGCGACAGGACATCGTGCCCGTACGCCGCCTGTGGATTCAATACCGAAGCCACGGCCAGTTCGTCGCCCGAGTCCAGATCGACCAACGCAACCACCAGCGTGGTGGTTCCGACGTCCACGGCGATCCCGAGGTTGGCCACCGCACTCGGCAGCGAAGCGATCAGTTTCTGACCTGCCCACACCGTGCACCCGTCGGAGGCGTGCACCACAACGATATGCGGTGCCAGTGGCCGCGCCGTGGCCAATCCGTAATCCACGATGGCCAGATCCCTGTCACCACGTTCGGGGATGGTGGCCGCCATGCCAGCGCGCACCCGCGCATCGCACGCCAGGACCAGCGTGCCCTGACCATCGTGTGTGTGCACATCCACACCGGGTTCCAACGCGGCCAGCGCCCCGGGGTCGAGCCGCACTAGGCACTTTCCGCAGATGCCCGCGCCGTCGCAGGGCGCCTCCAGCGGAGCGCGGGCCTTGCGGGCCGCCGCCAGCAGTGTGCTGCCCGGCTCCACATCCGCGATGAACGGCCCGGGAAGGAAGCGAACTTCCACGCTGGCACTCACGACGGCCCTTCTTTCACCGCACGGGTCATGGCCGTGATGCTGGCCAGGGTCGTTGACGTGGACAGCCCGCAGGCGGGTGCGATGATGTTCACCCCGTCGCGCACCAGCTCCACCGCGCGCTCGGCGATCTTGTCGGGCGGTCCCCATTGAAGAAGGTACGTGCTCAGATTGCCCATGGTGACCAGCGCGGGCGCATCCGCCTTCAGTCTCTTGAGACTGACCATGGCATCCACGCTGATGGCATCGCTGATCAGCCCGGGCAGAAGGCGCGTGCCGTTGCCCAGTCTTCCGCAGATGTGCACAATCACCGGCGCGGCCAGGGCATGAATCGCGCCGATGAGGTCGTTGAGGTAGCGGACGGCGTATTCCTGGAAGAGCTGCGGGCCCAGAATCTCAACCGTGGACGTCGGATCACCGACCGCGATGACGGTTGCGCCAGCCGCGACCAGCGCCCCGGCGTATTCGGCCAGAACGGCCGTGACCTCGCCTAGCACGCGGTGAGCATCCTCGCGCCGGGTCCGAAGCTCCTTGAGAAACGTCACCGGGTCCACGATCGACGCCGCCACGCTCACGGGGCCAGTCAGGGTTGCCACCACCGGGAAATCAGGTCGCTTTCGGCTCAGCCGGTCTACCGCTTCGGCCACCACCACTGCGCGTCCCGCACGTGCCGCGCCAGGGGAGATCTTCACCTTGGTCAACGACGTGAATGCCTCAGTCTGAATCTTCGGTTCGCAGGCCAGCGTGCCATGGTCGATGCGGCTGCCGAATAGTTCAGCCTCCACGGTCATGCAGAAGGGGACGCCAATGTTCTCGAAGCCAGTGTGCTCGCTCACCGCCTCGGCCAGTGCGGCCATCTTCGCGCCAGAAAAGTGCGCCTCAGGAAGCGTGAGTCCGGTCTTTTGCATCACCTCGACAATGGCCGCGTTCATCATTCCGCCCGTGCAGATCACCGGTGGCCGATCCACCAGCTTCTTGCCCAGAACGCCCAGCAAACGCTCGCGCGGCGCCAATGGATTCATGCGCTGGCCTCCGTTACGCGCGGGGGCCAACCGATTTCATCCACCGCGCGCACCATAGCGTCGATGTTGGCGAACGGGGTTTCCGTGGGCAGGCTGCAACCAGTGGCCACAACCAGACCGCGAGGACTGTCGCCGCCTTCGCGCACGCAGGTGCGCACCGCCTGGCGCACACCAGCGGGATCGCTTTCAAACAACACGGCAACGGGTGGCACGTTGCCCATCAGGCGCACCCGCTTCCCCACCGCAGCCTTGGCCTCGACCAAGCTGGCCTCGTTGTCGATGGACAGACAGTCAGCGCCAGTGTCAGCCATCAGCGCCCAAACCGGCCGCGTTTTGCCACAGATGTGCAGGGTGACCGCCTTGCCTCGACCGCGAATGTGCGTCACCAACCGTTCCAGGTAGGGCAACCCGAACTCGCGAAACTGTCGCGGGCTGACCACGGTCGACGAGAGCATGGGGTCGGTGATGCTGGGGGACGCGCCTGCATCCATAATGGCGTCCGCCCAGCGCAACGCTGTCTCCAGAGATACCTCGCACAGGTGCCGCACCACTGCGGGCTCGCGCAAGGCCAGCCGCGCCAGCGTCTCGGCCCCCACCAGAAATGAAGCATTGGTGAAAGGGCCAGTCACCGCAGCGGTGACCACGGCCTCACCACCCAAGTCGTCAACCACGCGAGCAATTGCTTCGCGATGCGCGGGCAGGCAGCCATCCTTGCCTGGATCCGCTGGTTTCAGACGATCCACATCGTGCGTGTCGACCAGGGCAGGTTCATGCAGATACGCAGTCTCGTCCTCGGGCACGCGCACCTTGGCGCCCATGGCCTCGGCTTGCACGTACAGATCCGTGAATACGCGAACCACGTCGTAGCCGAAACGGCGATACGCCGCCGTGTGGGCGCGCGCCAGCAATTCACCCGAGCGGCGAATCTCCGCCGTGCGCACGCCGATCACCCTCGCGGCCGTGTTACCCACAATGGGCACGCAGGGCAGCCGATCCAGGGGACGGCCCGCAGCCAGGGCCGCGAAACGCTCGATTGGCGTCACGGCACTCTCGACTCTGCTGGCGCCTGGCGAAGGCGGGTGGCCACTGCCACGGCACCCGAGGCATTGGCCGCGTAGCCGTCCGCACCGATGCGATTGGCAAACTGCTGCGATACTGGACCTCCACCGACCATCACTTTGATGCGTGAACGCGCCTGCCTTTCGTCCAGCCGCCGAATCACCTCGGACATGGCGCCCATGGTGGTGGTCATCAGCGTGGACAGACCGATGATGTGCGCGCCTGCGGACTCGGCCCGTTCCACGAAGGTAGCAGGGGGCACATCGCGGCCCAGGTCCACCACCTCGAAGCCGGCCGTTTCCAGCATGATCCTCACCAGATTCTTGCCAATGTCGTGCGTGTCGCCCTCCACCACGCCAATCACCACGATGCCCTTCTTGCGCTCCGCTGCCCCGCTCGGCAGGTGCGGCTGCAACACGCGCAGACCCGCATACATGGCGTCCGAGCAGATGAGCAGCTCGGGAATGAAATACTCCTCACGCTCGAACAGATCGCCCGCCCGGCGCATGCCGTCCACCAACCCCGCCTCGATGCCACGCCCGGGATCAATCCTCTGCACCAGCAGTTCTTGCGCAAGTCGAACCGTTTCAGCCTCGTCCATAGCCAGCACGGCGTCGGACAGCCGACTCAGTAGCGAGCTTTCTTCCTGTGACATGCAATCTACCTTTGCCAGAACAGAGCGCGGCGCCTGACCCGGTCGAGAGCGCGCATGCAAACGAAGGTCACGGCCCCAGTAAACAGAATGCCGGCCACCATGCGCGGGTAGTCGGCGAAGTCGGCGTAGAACTGCACGAAACGACCCAAGCCCGCGTTGGCGCCGAACAGCTCGGCCACCGTGAGCATGATGAAGGACATGGCCAGGCCCACTGACATGCCGGAGAAGATGTGAGTCAGCGACGATGGAAACACCACCCGGCGCAAATACTCGGCCTTGCCCAAGCCCAGCACGCGCGCGTTGTCGCGCAGCCGCTGCGGCACCGACGCTGCCCCGGCCGTGGCGTTGACGAAGATGGGCCAGAACGCGCCGATAAACACCACTGCAATAGCGGCGCTGCGGAACCCGGGCAAGAGCGCGATGGCGTAGGGCACGTACACCGTGGGCGGCACCGGGGCCACTACCCGCGTGAACGGCACCGTCAACCGCTCCAGCCAGCGCGTTGTCCCCGCCAGAATGCCCAGCACAACGCCGGCCACGACGGCCGCAGCATAGCCTGGAATCAAGATGATGAACGACGACAGCGTCCCCTTGCCCAGCTCGAACAAAGAGGCCCACAGGGCCTGGGCCGTCAGCAACGGCGACGGAAATAGGAATCTGTTGCGCGCCGGTACCACCCAGGCCACGAGCTGCCATAGGAGCAGCAAGCCGACCAGCAAACACCAGCCTTCCTTGCCCGACAGCCGCGCCGTCAACCGACGCGTCGTCTGCGCCGGTCGCGAGGCGGACGCCGGCAGATCTGCGAAGGCCAACGAGGCCAAGCCACTTACCCTGACTTGGCTCATATCCCCTCGGCTTCCGCCACCGTGTCCGCGGCCGAAAGCCGCTGCAACATGTCGCCCTGCAAGTATTCGGTGACTGCCTTGCGCAAATCCTGAAACTCGGGCAGCAGGTAGGTTTGCCGTCGAGGACGTGGCCTGGGAATGGGGACATCCAGGTCGGCGATGATCCGCCCTGGGCATGCCCCCAGAACCACGACCCGGTCGGCCAGCAGGATCGCCTCGTCCACGTCGTGGGTGACGAACACGATGGTGCGGGCAGGCCTGCTGGAATTCCACACCTCCAGCAAGAGATCTTGCAGGCGCGTTCGGTTGACTGGGTCGAGCGCGCCGAAGGGCTCGTCCATCAACAGCACCGGTGCGCCCATGGCCAGCGCCCGGGCAATCGCCCCGCGCTGGCACATCCCGCCCGACAACTCCTGCGGGTACTTCCCGTGCGCGTCGGCAAGCCCGACCAGTTCCAGATACTCCTCAGCCAGTTCGCGCCTCTGCTTGCGGTCGAGCTGCGGGTGCGCCTTGCCGATGGCCAGGACCACATTCTCGGTCAGGGTCATCCAGGGAAAGAGTGAGTAGTCCTGAAACACCACACCCCGATCGATCCCCGGGCCGGTTACCGGCTTTCCGCGGTGCCGGATATGTCCGCGTTGCGGGATCTCCAGCCCGGCCAGCAGGCGCAGCACCGTGCTCTTGCCTGACCCACTCGGCCCCAGCAGCGAAACAAATTCTCCCTCACGAAGCCCCAGCGACAGATCTGCGAGCACGGCGCCCGTGCCATAGCCGAACGATACCGAGTCGAGTTCCAGTGCCGGCTGGGCTGCCGAACCCATCAGTTCCTCGATGTGTAGACAGAGTGCAGCGTCTTCCAGTACGCCTCGTGTGGCGCCTCCTTCTCCAGACTTTCCAGTGCTGCCAAATACGCCTTCCCGTCGACAAACAACGTGATGTCCGCGTTCGATTCGACGAAATTGCTGGCCTTCATGACCTTCCAGAACTCCTGGATCGCGACCAAATTGGGGTCGGACGACTGGTCCAAGTACGGCGAATAGAACGCCCTTCTGGCCAGCGCCGGATCGACCTTCACGTACTTGACGATGTCGCGAATGGTTGCGTCCTGGTTGGTCTTGCTGAACAGCTCCGCCTTCAGAATGGCGCGGATGAAGCGCTGCCAGACGTCGCCGCGCGAATCGAGATCCTTGTGGTTGATGGTGAGGCGGCAGCAGGGGTGGCCCGGTTGCAGATCCTTGCTGCGCACCACCACCGCCAGTCCCTGTTCTTCGGCCCGCAGATCGTGCGGTCCCCACACGACTCCGGCTTCCACCTGGCCACTCTTCACTGACTCGATGACCGCGGGCGGGTTCTTGACTTCGAAGATCTCCAGATCCTTCCTCCAGTCCAGACCCGCCCGGCTCAG
>PMIX01000378.1 GCA_003158395.1 Myxococcales bacterium
CCGCAAGGCGCGCCAGCTTTCACTCTTGAAGTAGCATCCTCGCTTTTCCTCCTCACCAAGACGCCGGACCGTGACTGCCTGCACGTCGTCCGCCAGGTGCACTGAGGGACGCCCCAACAGTCGGGGCGGAGCTGGCGGTAGCCGCGCAGAATGCAGCGTCGGCGCTCGATCCGGCGGTGTTCGTGCCAGAGGAATCGTGAGACCCCGGCACTCCTCCTGCGTGTATGTAGTCCAATCTGCGCTGCATCCGTTCGTTGATCGAGCACGCGATCATCGCGATGACAAACTGGAGGGTTGCGGGCAGCGTTCGTTGCCAGCTTGCCTGCTCAGACCCGGGCTTCCAATCTGCTCATCCTCGTGTACGGATGCGAGAATTCCCGCAATGAGTCCCCGGACGGCACGCCATGACGCTCGCGACCGGCTGGAATCACCTTTGTTTCCTCAAGCATTGGGCCTAGTTGACGTGAAATCTGTTGCTAAACAACCCGAGCTGCGCCGTGGCAATCGAAGGCGACCGCTCAAAACAACCACACTCCGACGTTGAAGCCACGGAGGTGGTATCGAGTGTGACACGCGTCGCACATGTAGCCTCAATTCCCCACTGGCCAGAGATAAATTGCTCGCAAAGAGGAGCAGACTTGGTCCGATCGGAGTATTATAGAAACCTGTGTCCCTGCTCCGCGGTCCGGAGGATTGGCGGAGTGCTTGGGGCAATTCGCGAACCAACTCTCGCAGAAGGAGCAAGACACGAATGAGTAGCTTACGACTCAATTTGGCGGGCTTACTGGGAACAGTGGGTTTGTGCGTTGTCGGATGCAGTTCTGGTTCGAACGGCGGAACCTCGCAGCGGCCGATCGATTCCACTGAGGCCACAGCGGTCATGAACCTGCGCGTGGATGAGCTGATTGCCGGCCTCGCTGATTCCACCGCACAGCTCGACACCACTGACAGCACCACTGTGGCAACGCAGAGTCTTGACTCGGCTCTCGGCACTTCCTCAGCATGTCCCGGGGGCGGAAACACCGGCGGTGGTTCCAAAAGCACGGCGGGCAGCACGGTTGACGATGTCCCAGCGTCAACCACCAAAGGACTCGATGATCTCCTGCATCGAGCTGCAAAGGAAGCCAAGGACCACATATTTCGCGAGGAATTTGTGGAACTCAAGGATGGCAACCAGGTTGTCTACAAGATCAATCCCGCTTCGGCGTGCGGCACGGATACAACGTGCATCGAGAAGCTGACCCAGAACCCAGTAAGATTCGTGGTCACTGCGAACGCCGACGATACTCTCAATGTTTCGCTGCTCGTCGGCGAGGCACGATACACCCCTGGCACCGCTCTGCTCGGTCCGAAGAAGCTTTCGGTCCGCCTCGAACTCGCTGAGGCCTTGGATGCGGTTCGGCTGTTCACGACGGCGGAAAATCAGAAGGATCTCCCGGAGCGACTCAACGGCGTCATTGAAGGTACGATTGAGAAGCGTGCAGAGAACGACTTTGCCATCTCCGGATCCGTCATCGAGAAATTTGATTTGTTGGTTGGGCAAGCCAAGGGCAAGCCCGTCGCGGTTACGGTACTACCCTCTGATCCCACCGCCCGAATCACCCTCAATTCCGCCACCAATACCCTTGGATACTCGGCAAATCTCGGTGCTGTCGACGTTCAGGTGGCGGGCGCCGCGGTTTGCAACGACAAGTGCGGCACCGCGGAGCAAACCGGAACCTTCTCGGCGCACCTGGGCGGGTTCACCGGCGAATTCTCCGTCACCAAGGGCGCGACGGATCTCACCTTCTCAGACCTGGGGCTCGGAAGTGACACCTCCTACGTTGCCCTCAATAACGATCGTTTGGGAACCCTGGACGTCAATCCGAACAATGGCCGCAAATTCACTGTGAGCTTCCAGAAGACCGCCGAGGGTACCCTGGTCACCTTCGATCCAGCGCTTGACATCAAGCTTGCCCTGATGCTGAACAAGCTATCGGAGTCGCTACGGGTTGACATGCCGGACTGGCTTTCCAACGAGATCTTCGACGTGATGCTAGGTGGCGCGGCCAAGCCCTCGGTGTTGGTGCCCGCTGCTACCTGTGATGCCAGTGGCAATTCGACCGTCAAGAACCAACTCAAGGTCGTGACCGGCAATTTGAGCCTCGGCTCGAGTTCACTGTCGAGCCCGGTGAACGTGGCCGCGGGCATGTGCCTTTTGCCTGTGAGCGGCGCGGACAGCCAGTCCAACCCGTTCAGCCAAGTGAAATCTGGCACCTGCCAGTGACGTTTATCACACGCCACTGGCACACCGCAGCTGCACTTGCGGCGGTGGAAACAAGAACCGATAGCATTTCTCGCACGAAGAGAGTGATCCCGGTCACATCTGCCAGTGGTCCTTCTGTCCTGGCCAAAGTGCTGTCCAGAAAGGCCAGGCACGACCCTTCCAAAATGGGCGTGCCTGACCCTTCGTCGTCTGACTTGTTCTGACCGAGTTACTGCACCGTGATGGTGTCGATGTACGCGGTCACCGTGGTCGGAGTGAACGGCGCTACGCCGGCATCGTCAGTGGCGGTGGGTGCACCGGCCGATGCGATTTGGACCGCAAATTGAATGATCTGGGCCGGGTTCACGCTGGTGGTACCGGTCATGTCCAGCATGTACGTATGCCATTCATTGTCGGTCGGGAAGGCTGTCCACTGGTACTGCCCGGCCCAGGTGGTGTCCTGGGCGAAGAGCAGGATGCCCCCCGAGAAAGTTGTGGGTGCCGCGGGATCGACCTTGAGGCGGACGCTGATGACCTTGTTCGTCCACAGCACCTTCGGCGGGTCCGACGGCGTCGGCAACGTGTGCTCCAGATGATTGGGGGACAAGGCGTCAACCATCAGGAGCTTGCGAACAAGCACGGTAGGCACTTATCCGAGCCGTCTGGAGACGACAGACCACTGCGCAAGCAATAGTTGTCGTTTCCACAGCGATGCACCTCGTTCCTGCAAGACCACCCTTGGAGAACCTTTATGCAACTGCGAAGAAATGTCGTGCCTGTTCTGCTCCTACTTTCGACCTGCTGCGAACGCGATCAGGGGAACCGCTCTCGCGTCGAATCATCCCGCGCGGCCTTGGGAGTCGTGCCCGCGACCGAGAAAGCCACCTGGACACGCCTCGGGCCCCCTGCGGTCCCCGACTCGCGCTACCTGCAATCGGCCGCTTTTGACGAGACCCGCAACGTCCTGGTCATGTTCGGCGGCCTGGTCTGGGCCAGCCTAGGCGGTCAAAGAGACGACCGGGAACTGTGGGAGTGGAATCCCGCGACGAGCACGTGGACCAACCGCACTCCCGCTGGGAGCAACCCGAGCGTGCGCAAGGCCGCGAGCATGGTCTTTGATTCTGCCCACAACAAGTTCGAGATATTTGGCGGGCGCGTCGTCGTGCCCGGTGCAGGGACTGACGTCTCCCCTGTCTACGCCGACTCCGCTGAGCTTTGGGAGTGGGATCCCGGAAGCGGCGCCATGTCCGACCGCTCGGGCAAGGGTCCGGTTGCCCGCAGCCAGCACAGCATGGTGTTCGAGAAGTCCACCGGCAAGGTGCTGCTCTTCGGAGGTGCAAGAAATCTCAGCATCGATGCTGAAGTCAATCTTGGAGACGACGTCTCCGTCGGCCTGGGCGACACCTGGGAGTGGGATCCCGCGGCCGGCAAGTGGACCCAAATTCAGCCCAAGGTCGCGCCCAGTGCCCGATACGGCGGTGCCTTGGTCTGGGACAGCACACGCAGCCGCGCAGTCTTGTTCGGCGGCATGGAGAAGTCGCAGGTCGGCCTGCCTGGCATTCCCAAGCAAGACACATGGGAATGGGATCCGACGGCGCAGACCTGGACCGATCGCACGATCGCGGGGGACAAGCCGACCCCGCGCTTCGGCCACGCCATGGCGTACGACCCTGCTTCGGGCATGGTCGTGCTGGTGGGCGGCTGGGACATCGACAGCACTTTTGGACTGGCCGATGTTTGGCAATGGGATCCGAACACAGGGGCGTGGAGCGAGCGCCTCACCGGCAGCGAACCAAATCTGCCTACGGCGCGACTATACGCCTCGCTGGTCACCGACACTGCGCAAGGCCGCCTCGATCTGGTGGGGGGCTTGTCCTGGCCCGAGGTTTCGCGGGACGGGGAGATCTGGGAATTGGATCCAGTTGCGGCGATCTTCACCGACCGCACGCCAACACTTGGAAAATGGCCTTCGCCGCGTGCGTCGTACGCCATGGCCTTCTGCCCCGCCACGGGCAAGACGTATATGTTCGGAGGCACGGCGGACGACCCCGACGCGAACATCTTTTTCGATGACCTGTGGGAGTGGGACGGCACCTCTTGGTCCCAGGTCCAGACCGACGTACGTCCTCCGGGCCGCTCGGGTGCGGCCATGGCCTACGATCCCTTGCGCAAGTCCCTCATCCTGTTCGGCGGCGTGCACAACTCACCCGTCGGGATCATCGAACAGCTGACCTTGGGCGACACCTGGGAATGGAACTCCAGCACGCGCAAGTGGAGCCAGCTTCAACCCACGGCGAGTCCCGAGCCTCGCCAGGATCACGCCATGGTCACCGACTCTGGCCGTGCCAAGGTGCTGCTCTTCGGCGGCTACCTGCTCACCCGTGCCGCCACCTACCCGACCCCCGGAACCCAGCGAAAGCCGGACCCCCTGAACAACGCCGTCTGGGAATGGGACGGCGGCAAGTTGACCTGGACCAACCGTACACCTGTCTCGTTCACCCTCACGCCGCCTGGGTATGCCTCGTTTGAATCGCTGCTGGCCTTCGACGATGCTCGCCAGAAGGTTCTCCTCGTCGACACGGGGACGAGTTCCAGCGACAATGTCGCGTTTTGGGAGTGGGATCCAGTTTCGGCCGGCTGGGCGAAGCGCGACAGTGGCGACATCGTGCATTTCGACGGCGACGCGTTCGTGGTCTACGACAGCCTCCGGCGACGGGCGGTTGTGCCCGTGGTCGCCGACACGCCGAATTCATTCTCGCCCAGCGTCGTGTGGGAGATCAGTACCAAAGGCCCCACCTGGTACTTGCGCAACCTCCCCGCGAGCACAAACCAGTTCCCCATGTGGCCGACCGCGCAGTTCGACAGCCAGCGCCGGGTGGTGGTGGTGTTCGGTGGAACGATTGACGGAATCATGTCTACCAGCGAGACCTGGGAGTACGAAGTCACCAATCTCGGCAATGGCGAGGGGTGCACATCCGCCACAGCTTCGACTTGCGCTTCTGGTTTCTGCGTGGATGGCGTGTGCTGCGGGACCGCGTCCTGTTCCGGCGCGTGCCAATCCTGCGCGGCGGATGGCCAGGAAGGCACCTGCGCGCCGGTGGCTGGGGGCACCGAAGTTCCCGGCAGCTGTGCCGGCGGACAGGCGTGTGATAGCAGCGGCGCCTGCAAGAGCAAGAACGGCACGACTTGCTCCGCTGCGACGGTCTGCGCTTCTGGTTTCTGCGTGGATGGTGTGTGCTGCGAGAACAAGTGCAATGGCATCTGTGTTTCGTGCAACCAGGCCGGGCTGGCGGGCAAGTGCTCTGCCTACGCCGCGGGCAGCGACCCCGAGAGCGAATGCGGGACAGGCAGCGATCCCTGCCGTCTGACCTGCAACGGCGCAGGCACCTGCGATGCACCGCCAGTGGGAACGTCCTGCGGCTTTTGTGCGACTTGTGACAGCACCGGCAAATGCGTCACCCCTGATCCTTCTCCTTGCGGCGCTGGCGGCACGGGCGCGGATGGCGCGAGCGGCAGTGGCGGCACAGCGGGCACCACGACAGGCGGACGTGGCGGAAGCGGTGGGGCGGGTGGCGTCGGCGGGACAATCATCGGCGGCGCAGGTGGAAGTGGTGGTACGGCTGGCGTCGGCGGCACCGGCATCGGCGGCGCAGGTGGAAGCGTTGGCACGGGTGGTGTCAACAGCAGTCCCGATGGCGGGAGAGACGCAATGGTACCCGACACGGGTGGCGCCGCTGGCGGAACGGATGCAATGGCTTACGACGCAATCACCAACGGTGGAAGAGATGCGATCGCGCCCGACGCGGGCAGCACGCCACGGCTCGGGCGCTCGGGTTGCAGCTGCGATCTGGGGCAGACCAGTCGAGGCACGTCGAAGTTGCCGTTCGTTTTGCTGGGCGTTGCGTTCCTATGGACGATGAGAATGCGAACAACCGCCCGTCGGACAACTCCGGGCCGGCGCAGGTCGGCCAGCGTGCGTGATAGCGGTGGCGGTAGCGACCAGCGGGAAGCGGCCAGCGTGGGCGACAGGTGTGAGCCGTGCGCGCCACCCCGGCCGCACTCGCACGCGCTTTCTACCTCCCGCGAGCCGCACACGAACTCCCCTGGGGGGCTCCGGGACGGACAGCCCACCCTGCCCNNGCGCTCGCCCGTCGCGCTCACGCCCACGCTCTCGCGACTCGCAACCCGCGACCCGCGACCCGCGGGCCGGCCCGGATGGCCAACAGTTTCCCTACAGGTTCCGGCTGCTCTGCTTCTGTTGGCGACCTGCTCGGCGTCCAATCCGGCCGACCGTCCACGGATTGAGTCCTCCCATGCGGCCCTGGGCACTGTGCCCCCGTCCGAGGTGGCGACCTGGACTCGCGTCTCGGCCCCGGTGCCGCTGAGCCCCGGCGCGCGCTATCTGCAGTCGGCCGCCTTTGACGAGACCCGCAACGTGCTGGTCATGTTTGGCGGCTGGGGTGGCAACTATGCAACGGCGCTTCAGGAGCTGTGGGAGTGGGATCCGGCGGCCGGCGCGTGGACCCAGCGCACGTTGGTCGGCAGCAAGCTGGTCGCGCGCTGTGGTGCGAGCATGGTCTTTGATTCGACTCGCAACAAGTTCGTCATCTTCGGTGGACGCGCGAACTCCGGCTACGACCTCGCGGACACCTGGGAATGGGATCCGGGAACGGGCGCCTTCACCAACCGTACAGCCTCGGTGGGGCCAAGCGCCCGCAGTCAGCACAGCATGGTGTTCGAAAAATCCACGGGCAAGGTGCTGCTCTTCGGCGGCGGTCTGGCAGGTTCGACCTCTGATCAGACCAGCATCTCGCTGGCATTTGGCGACACGTGGGAATGGGACGCCGGGGCTGGCACGTGGAACCAGCTCAACCCGACCAGCGCACCCGGTGCGCGCTATGACTCGGCGCTGATCTGGGACAGCAAGCGCAACCGCGCGGTCCTATTCGGCGGCATGCAGAAGCCGCAGGCTGATGTGGATGGAATCCCCCAAAACGACGTGTGGGAATGGGATCCGGCCAAGGCGAGCTGGACTTTGCGACCGAGCAAAGGGACGCAACCGACTGCGCGTTGGGGTCACGCCATGGCCTACGACCCCGGCCGCGGCATGGCCGTGCTCGCCGGAGGCAAGGACCTCGACACGAACCTCGAACTGGCTGATCTCTGGGATTGGGATCCGAACAGCGCGACCTGGACGCAACGACTCGACGGCAGCGAACCCAACCTGCCAGCAGCGCGCATGTACGCCTCGCTGGTCACCGCGCAGAACCGCCTTGATTTGCTGGCGGGCCTCACCCTCGACGAGGAGTCTGGCAAGGAGGTGGCCTCCAGGGAGCTATGGGCACTGGATCCGGCTTCGGCAACCTTCACCAACCGCTCAGTGATACAGAGCGGGCCGAGCCCGCGAGGGGACCACTCCATCGCCTTCTGCCCCGCCACGGGCAAGACCTACATATTCGGCGGTGGGCGACTCGACACCTCTGCGCCTCTCAACGACCTGTGGGAGTGGGACGGGAGTTCCTGGTCCGAGGTCCAGGCGGACGTGCGCCCCCCGGCGCGCGGGGGCGCGGCGATCGCTTACGATCCCTATCGCAAGTCACTCGTCATTTTCGCCGGCTGCTCGACGCCGATGTCCTTTAGCGACGCAACCGAGTGCTTCTACGACACCTGGGAATGGCAAAGTAGTACACGCAAGTGGACCCAGCTCTTTCCCGCAACGAGTCCCGACTATAGCAACTGGAATGGCAATTCGCCCCCGCAGATGGTGACCGATTCGGGCCGCGGCAAGCTGCTGCTCTTCGGAGTGGCAGCTAGCAACAACAGCACCGCGGTTTGGGAGTGGGATGGCGCGACCACGACCTGGACCAACCGCACACCCACCCCAGGCTCGGTCATACCGAAGTTCTACGACCCCAAAACGAACTCCAGCGATGCCTCCACGTCGGTGACATTCGACGACGCTCGCCAGAAGATGTTCGTCTTTGCGGGCCAGAGTCAGTGGCAAGGCACCACCAGCAACAGCGTCTTCTGGGAATGGGATCCGGTTTCGGCCGGATGGGCATTCCGCGACAGCGGAGACATCATCAATCTCAGCTACAGTCTTGGCGTGGCCTACGACAGCCTGCGCCGTCGGCAAGTGCTGCTCGCGGCGGATCAGAGTCCAACTGGCAGCACGATGGCCCTAGACACTTGGGAGCTGGATCCCAAGGGGCCGACCTGGTACCTGCGCACTTTCCCCGGCGACTCAGCCGGCGGGGGCTATTGGCCGATGGCCTTCGACAGCAAGCGTGGCGTGATGGTGCTGTTCTGCACGCCCGCGGATGGCAGTTCGGACGTGACCGAGACCTGGGAGTACAAAGTCACGAATCTCGGCAATGGCGAGGGGTGCACCGCCGCCACGGCGTCGACTTGCGCCTCGGGCTTCTGCGTGGACGGCGTGTGCTGCGCAAGCGCGGCCTGCTCGGGCACCTGCCAATCTTGCAGCGTCGCCGGCTACGAAGGCACCTGCACCGTGGCGGCAGGGGGAACCGAAGTTCCTGGCAGCTGCCCCGGACAGGCGTGCGACAGCAGCGGCAGTTGCAACGCAAAGAACGGCACGGCCTGCTCCAGCGCCAGTACCTGCGCCTCTGGCTTCTGCGTGGATGGGGTGTGCTGTGAGAGCGTGTGCGATGGCACCTGTGTGTCCTGCAATCAGGCTGGTCGAGCTGGCAAATGTTCTGCCTACGTCGCGGGCAGCGATCCAGAGAACGAATGCACTTTCGGCCTGGGCGCGTGCCGCGCGACTTGCAACGGCGCCGGGGCTTGCGACTATCCCAGAGCCGGAACGCCCTGCGGGAACAGCTGCCAGGCCTGTGATGGCAACGGGATGTGTGTCAACGACCCCTCGTGCGCCCCCAGCGGTACGGGTGGCAGAAGCGGTACGGGTGGTTCTGGCGGAACCGGCGCGGGTGGAGCGAGTGGACGGGGCGGCGCAAGTGGGGTTGGTGGCACGGCCGCGGGCGGCGCAACTGGGTTCGGCGGCGCGATGACGGGTGGTGTGGGCGGCACAGTCTCCGGTGGCGCGGGCGGACGGGGTGGCGCTAGTGGCGTTGGCGGCAGTGCCGGAGGTGGCACCACCAGCGTCGGTGGCGCGGGTGGCATCGTCGCGGGCGGCGCAGGCGGCACCAGCGACAGCCCGAGCAGTGGCGCAGGTGGAGCCGGCGGGACGGGCGGCGCCAGCGGCAGCCCGGATGGCGGAGGTGGTTTCCTTCCGTCCGACGCCGGCCGCGTCGATGGGGGACAGGATTCCCGCCCACTCGACTCCGGCAGCACGATGGGGCTGGGCCACAAGGGTTGCAATTGCGATCTGGGTCAGACGGCAAGTGGAGAGCCTGGCCTCCCCTTCGCTTTGCTTGGCGCCGCTTTCTTGTGGCGGCGACTGCGCAGGCGTCGGGGCCGATCTGTTGAGACTGCGGGAACTGCCCAGCGGCGGCTAGTGCTGCCCGCCAGAAGAAGTTGAAGGG
>PMIX01000341.1:0-303 GCA_003158395.1 Myxococcales bacterium
TGTTGTCGTCATTCTTGAATGACGCATCCAACTCGGCTGTGCCGAGCACTCCGTGCCAAGCGGAGGAGGCGCCGAAACCATCGATCTCTTGCTGGACATTGGAGAACTCGATGCAGGCGGACGAGGAGGCGCAAGCCACGGCGGTGGTGGTACCGCCAGTTGCGGTCGTGCCGCCAGTCGTGGGGGCCATACCGCCTGTGGCTGTGACGCTCCTCAGCCCTCCGGTTGCTCCGACACTTGTCGTGCCGCCCGCGGCTGATTTGCCGCCTGTTGCGGGCGCTCCGCCTGTTGCGGGCGTGCCGC
>PMIX01000341.1:367-6707 GCA_003158395.1 Myxococcales bacterium
CACCCGCGGAACCTCCAACACTTCGATCGCCGCCCACTCCAGGGCCTGGACTGGGGCTATCCCCGCCACTGCAGCCAATGAGGCAAAGACCAACGGTCAGGGTGATCAATTCGAGTGACACTTTGCGCAAAAGTGTATTCTCCGAGACCAAGCATCATACGAGTGTGGCGTCCGGTAGTCGAGCTGACAGGTCTTCAAGCCTAGCACTACTGATTGAAANNATTTCAATCAGTAGTGCTAGGTGGAACCCGTAGTGTCCAGAAAGCTGTCGCCAAGATTCTCGCAGTCTTCTGCGCCGCATGCCTCCTGGCTGGGTGTCGGCGGCGTGCGCGCGGGGTGAAGCTTGGCGACGGGCGCGGCAAGGCCGCGTGGGACAGGGGTTGGGTGGGCAGGCCCTAGCTCGCTGGGCAGATGCATAGCGTCCAGTACGGCGTGACCGTCAGTGTGTTCAACCAGGCGGTGAAGCGAAACATACAGCGTTTCCCTGCCGACTTCGCCTTCCAGCTCACCCGCGAGGAGCACGAGACTTTGAGATCACAGATTGTGATCTCAAAAACCGAGCGCAGACCCACGCCAGAGTCCCAAGGGGGCTAGGACCGGCCTATGCGGTCGAGCGAGCAGCCGCGCGTACAAAGCTGCGCGCGAGGGTTGCGCGTGGCACGGGGAAACCAAACCAACTCCGCACGTCCGCGTGCAAGCCCTGACCGTGCATGAAGTTGTAGACCGCGCGGCGCAGACCAGCAGCGAAGGCTGCCGGAGCGTCACCGGCGGGCTCAGAAAAGGGGATCTCGTTTTGCGAGAAGGTCGCGTGCGGCGGGGCGAGAATCCGAATTCCCAGTTTGTCCGCTTGGCGAAAGGCCGGACTGTGTATGGTCAGGGCAAAACGGTGCCAGTAGGCCGAATGAAGAAAGCCGGCAGCAAAGAGCTGGCGGACCAACTCCAGCGCGTCCACGGTTTCCTGCGCGGTTTGCGTGGGATAGCCGTACATGAGATAGGCGTGGACCAACACATCGGCGCGCGCAAACGCGGCCATCACCCGCGTGGCTTGCGTCCGGTCGAAGCCCTTGCATTGCAGGGCCAGCAGCCGATCGGTGCTGCATTCCAGGCCACCCGTGACCGCCAGGCAACCCGAGTCCGCCAGTAGACCCGCGAGTGCAGGCGTGAAGTGTCGCTCGAAGCGGATGTTGGTCCACCACTTCACCTTGAGGCCGCGGTCGAGGATCCGCCGGGCCACCGCCGCCAGCAGCGCGGGAGGCGCCGCTTCGTCCACAAAGTGAAAGCCCCGCTCCCCGGTTTGGGCTATCGCCGCCTCCATCCAACCCACGATGGTCCCGGCGTCGGCTGGATCGAAACGGCCGATGGTGTCGAGACAGGTGTCGCAGAAAGCGCAGCGGTGCCAGTAGCACCCGTGGGCCAAGGCCAGCTTGAGCCAGCGCCGTTCTGACCAAAGCCGGTACATGGGGTTAGGGCTCTCGGTCATGGCCAGGTAGCCCTGGGTGACAAGCGGCGCAAAGTCAGGCGTGGGCCGGTCGCGGTGGAGCAGCACCGGCGCCGTTGCATCATCCAGCCAGAGCACGCGGCCGCGCCGGCGCACCCGCGTGCGCACGGGCGACGCATTCTCGACGATCCTAAGTAGAGGCACTTCCCCGTCGTCGTAGGTCACATAGTCAAAGTCGTCGAACAGGCGTGGATCGGAAAGCTCGCGCAGCTCGGTGTTGATGTAGCCGCCGCCCAAAACGGTGGTCAGGCGAGCATCGAGCGCCTTCATCCGGCGGGCGATGCGCAGGGCGCCGTAGAGCGCGCCGGGAAACGGAACGGTGACCCCTACGACGCGTGGCCGGTGGCAGCGCCAAGCCGCTTCCGCTTCCTCGTCGATCCAGCGTTCGATGAGGCCGCGACGCCCAGACAGCGCGAGGTGCAACGGCTCGTAATCACCCGTCGTCGCGAGACTCTCGGCGTAGCGGGCCAGTTCGAAGCGATCGTCCAGACCGTCGTGCACAGCATCTGCAATCTCGTCGAGAAAGAGGCTTGCACGATGGCGCGCCAGCGCGGTGTCGTCGCCTTTTGCGAAATGCCCGCGCATGGACGCGAAGCGCAGGCCCTCGGGCAGTCCGCCCCGCCGCGCCAGCCACGCCTGCTGCTCGGGCGCGCACCCCTGCAGGAAGAGCACGGCTCCTGCAACCGCGGATTCGATCTTTTTCGCGTGGGCAAGAAAGTGCCGCACCGACGGCGGGCGGCGTTGGTGGAAAAAGTGTTGGCGCAGGGCTCGTTCGACAGCCTTCACCCCGCGACGTGAGTAGAGCCGCAGCGCCAATGCCAGCGAAAGATCTTCTTGCGCCACCGCGTATCCATGGCGGCGCAGAAAGGCGGCCAACATAGGCACGGCAGGATACGCCGTATTGAATTGCACCATAGGCGGCGTGATGAGAAGCACTGGCCTCAAGTGACGAGCTCTCCTACCGGCGTTGCGCCTCGGCTCGCCTGAATCTCAACTCCGCGGCCGTCGTACGCTTGACCATGTCCATGAGTGTACCTATGTTGCCTGGCGACGCCACGCGGGTTCAAGTGGCGGGATGGATTCAAGGTAGGCAAAGAAATGGCGGACACCCTGCCCAGATGGGAGCATTTCGATCATCAGTCCGACATCGGGGTGCGTGGCCTGGGCCATTCGCGCGAGGAGGCTTTCGCGCAAGCCGCGCAGGCACTGACCGCCGTGGTGACGGATCCTGCACTCGTGGTGGAGCGCGAGAGCGTGCGCGTTTCGTGTCAGGCACTGGACGACGAAATGCTGCTTGTCGAGTGGCTCAACGCGATCATCTACGAAATGGCGATCCGCGGGATGATCTTCGGACACTTCACGGTAGGCTGTCAGGGAATGCATCTCGACGGGGAAATGGCAGGGGAGCCCATCGACGTCGAGCGCCACCAGCCCGCGGTTGAAGTGAAGGCCGCCACGGTGACTTGCCTGCGCGTCACCTGTGATGAGGCAGGAGTCTGGACAGCCCAATGTGTAGTCGACGTATAGGAGACTGATAGGAGAGCCGAAGCATGGATCTGAATCGGCTGTTGAAGAAATCGGGTACCGAGTGGTGGCTCGCGCCCTCGGGCAGGATGCGCGTGCCGGGGATTCTCTTCGCCAGCGAGGAGCTTGTGCGCGCGATGGACGAGAAGGTGCTGGAGCAGGTGGCCAATGTGGCGGGCCTGCCCGGGATCGTGCGCGCTTCGTTCGCTATGCCCGATGCTCACTGGGGCTACGGTTTCCCGATCGGTGGCGTGGCGGCTTTCTCGGCGGAGGCAGGCGGGGTGATCTCGGCCGGGGGTGTCGGTTTCGACATCTCCTGCGGCGTGCGCACCCTGCGTACCGGGCTTTCCATCGACGAAGTCGAACCCCGGCGCGCAGCCGTGGCCGATGCGCTTTTTCGCGCGGTTCCCTGCGGGGTTGGCAGCACGGGTCCGGTGCGATTGACTGGCTCGGAACTCGATGACCTCATGCTGGGCGGGGCGCACTGGTCAGTGAAGAGAGGATTTGGCAAAGTGGCGGACCTCGAAACTATCGAGGAGGAGGGTGTGATGGCCGGGGCGGATCCCGATGCGGTCTCCCCGGAGGCGAAGAGACGGCAACGTGACCAGCTCGGGACACTGGGCTCGGGCAACCACTATTTAGAGGTGCAGGAGGTGGTCGAGATCTTCGCGCCCGACATCGCCGCCGCCTACCAGCTGCAGGCGGGCGAGGTGGTGGTGAGCATCCACTGCGGCTCGCGCGGCCTGGGCCACCAGATCGGCACGGACTACCTCAAGTTGATGCTGGCCGAGGCCGGTCGCCACGGGATTGAGCTACCCGAGCGCGAGCTGGCCTGCGCGCCCCTCGATTCTGCGTTGGGCCGGCGGTACCTGGGGGCCATGCGCGCGGCTATGAACTGCGCCATGGCCAACCGTCAGGTCATCGCGCACCTCGTGCGCGAGACGTTCTCCGAGATCTTCCCCACGGCTGAGCTGACCCTGCTCTACGACGTTTCCCACAACACCTGCAAAGAAGAAGAGCATGAAGTCGACGGCCAGAAGCGCCGGCTCTTCGTTCATCGCAAGGGTGCCACGCGCGCCTTCGGGCCGGGCCATCCCGGCGTCCCGGCTGTCTATCGTCCGGTCGGCCAGCCCGTGCTCATCGGCGGCAGCATGGGGACCGCGTCCTACGTGCTGGCGGGCACGGCTGAGGGCATGGGTCGTGCCTTTGGCTCCGCGGTTCACGGAGCGGGTCGCAGCCTGAGCCGCCACGAGGCGACTCGACGCTGGAAGGGCCGCGCCGTGGTCGACGCGCTGGCCGGACATGGCATCCTGATCCGCAGCCCATCCTTGCGCGGCGTAGCCGAGGAGGCGCCGGGCGCATACAAGGATGTTGGCGCGGTCGTGGATGCGGCCGAACAGGCGGGACTAGCGCGCAAGGTGGCTCGCCTGCGGCCGCTGGTCTGCATCAAGGGTTAGCAACAAACCTGGCGGAACGGGACCAGCCAGTCTCAGATTTCTGAGGGACACGCGACGAACCTCGCCGTCTTTGCAGCAGAATTGCGGTCGCGGGTGGCGGCATCGGGTTTGCAGCGGCAGGATGAAGGTAGCCGTCGAAAAGGAGTTTAAGTCATGTTCAGCAAGTTCTTGCACCCTGCGCGCCGTGTCTTCGTGATGTCAGCCGCCGTCTCTCTATTGTTTGGCGGGCTGGGCCGGACGGCTGCAGCCAAGGAATGCACGACTGACGCCGATTGCGACACCGGGTATCAATGCGTTCTTGGGTATGCCGCAGGCGGGACGAATAGCACGGGGGGCGGCGCGGTGAGCTCCACACCTGGGACGGCCGGGGTTGCCCCGGTAGGCGGGGCGATGAGTATCGGGACCGGGGCCGCCACGGGGAGCGCCAGTGACGGAACCGGTGGCGCAGGTGGCAGCGTCGCGAATCCTGGAGCTGGGGCGGCTTCCGGGACCACCTGTCCAGCGGGAAGCAACTGTGTGACGACCGCCAGCCCGCCTACCAGGACGCCCTCTGTGCCTGCGACGGACGCAGGGGCGGCTCTTCCGGCGAGTCCCGACGCCGCGTCATTGCCACCAACGCCTGTCCCCATGCCGGAGCCCGTGCCCACGCCCACCACAGGGATCTGCGAGCCCAAACCCATCGTCTGCACCAGCGTGGCAGACTGTCCCAGCGCTGATTTTGATTGCGTCATGGACCTCATACCGACCATCGCCCCCACTTGTGCGGCGAACACGAAGTGTGAAGCTCCACCGCCACAGGCCAGCACCACTGGGACCTGCGTGGCCAAGCCGCACGCTTGCAGCACGGCCGCTGACTGCCCGGCGCCACTCACCTGCCAGGCCGAGTACTCGTCATGCTCGGGCGGGGCGTCCGTGGGTCCCGACGGGACCGTAACCACGACCGGCGACACCTGCACCCCCGGACCGTCAGTTTGCACCTTTGTTCCGGTGACCTGCGCGACCGACACCGATTGCGCGGACCCCCTCTACCAGTGCGTGAAGGTCAGCGAATCCAACTGGTGTACCGCTTCGGGCGTCGTTTGCGCAGTGGGCGGAACCTGCCCGCCGCCCCCACTTCCAACTTGCGGAACCACAGTTGTCATGAACTGCCTGCCTAAGCTCATCGACTGCGCATGTGGTCCATGTCCAGCGGGCGCGACCTGCGGAGCCTGCGCGACTTGTCCCGCGGGCTGGAACTGCTTCGATTTCGCGAACGTGGGCGGCGTCCCGTCGACCTGGGGCTCCATCGCGTCCAGCCAGGCCTGCCTGCCCGACGGTATTATCTTGGCGGCGCAAGGGCATGCTGCGGGCGGCGGTCAGTTCGCGACGAATTCGGGATCGAGCGGGACTTCCTCGGGCCCGGTGGGTCTCGGAGTGGCCACCGGCGCCGGCGGGAGCAGCGGGACCAGCAGCGATGCATCCACTAAGGTCGCAAGCGGGCAGCCCGGCGGCACGACCCCACCTGTGGTGAGCCCTGTGGCGCCCAGGCAAGGCGGTGCGAATGCTGCGGCTGATGGCGGCGTCGCGCTGGAGCCGATGGCTCATTCGAGCGGTTGCGCCTACGGTGGCAGCGGGGCAGGCCCCCTCAGCCTGTTCCTCGCCCTGGCGGTGACCGGATTGGTCGCGACGCGGGCTCGTCGGCGCGACGGCAACCGCTGAGAGCAGAGCGCCGAGACGCCAGGACTTCCGCGAGATCGGGCGCGCCCATCGCGCACATCGGATGGTGGGTGCGCCCGACGCTTGTCTGAGCGCAAAATCGCTAGCCAACGGCCAGGCCCGCAGGACACAATCGGCGCCGCGAGGACCGCACCATGGACAAGTA
>PMIX01000296.1 GCA_003158395.1 Myxococcales bacterium
ATCGCAGCGAGTACCTGTTGGTCGCACCAACGGAGATGCTCGTGGACCAGGATCGGCGGGCCGGGGCGCCAGAACCCACGTTAGTCGCTGGTTCCGACGGCACCCGGGTGCTGCGTTTCGTCGCGCGGCAGATGCCGCAGCTTTTTCCCGAGCGCTCGTCCGTGGTCGCAGAGGACTGGGTCCCCTCGGTACGCGTTTCGAGCGGCGTCGACTTGGCACGCTGGTCACGCTTTCTGGCTGACCGCCTGGACACCGTATCGCGCGTCTCTCCTGATGTGCGACGGATCGCTGCGCAGATCAGAGTTGAGGCTGGCGCCTCGCGGGCCACGATCGCCGAGGCGACCACCCGCTGGGTGGACCAGCACATCGAGCCCGAGGCCAGCCTGTTCGAGCCGGCGACGGTATCGCTCGGTCGGGGACAAGGCAACCGTGCGGCCGTCGTGGTGGCGCTAGCGCGAGCGCTGGGGCTGAAGGCTGACTTGATGTTGGTGCGTCCGCTCACCCGCGCACCGGCGGGGGCGCATGGGACGGTGCAGGAGCTGGATGACTTCAGCGAAGCCCTGGTGCGCCTGCCTGGCTCCGATGGGGCGGCACAATTCTTCGATCCCCACACACGGCGTGCCCCGTTCGGCTATCTGCCGCCGGGGTTGGCGGGCGCGCCTGGCTTTGTGCTGGGTGACGATGCACTGGCCATCGCTCGCAGCGCCGTGCTCGACGGGCGCCACGTCGTCATGAAGATGCGGCTGGCAGCGGACGGCAGCGCGGCCGTTGCCGTGACAGAAGATCTCAGCGGTTGGCCATCCCTGGAGTGGAGCGAGATCGCGGAACGGGCGGGGCGGGATCGAAGCAAACTGCGCCAGGAGTTCGAGCAGCGTTGGTTGAGCCAGCAGTTCCCGGGCGCCGTTCTGGACGAGTTCTCTCTGCAGGAGGGCTCGGCTGGACGCAGACTAGTTCGCTACACCCTGACCAACCCGCGGATGGCCGCGCGCACGGGCAGCATTCTCTGGCTTCGTCCGGGCTTCTTCCTGTCGCAACCGGGGCGGCGCTACTTCACCGAGTCGCAGCGTCGGACCCCCCTGCAACTTGGCTATGACGTGCCCCTCTTGTTGGAGGCTGAGATCGAGTTGCCGGCAGGGGCACGGGTGATCGAAATGGGCGCCAGTGGGAGTGTCACGGCCGGAGGAGCGCGCTTCTCGGAGGAACGTCAGGTACAGGTCGAGGCGGCTGGGGCCGACACGCCCGGCACTGTGCGCGTACTTCTGCGGCGGCGCTGGCAGCTCCCGTTGTCGCGCGTCTTGCCGGCTGAGTACGACCAGATGGCCAGCAACCTGCGCCAGGTGGATCCCTTGGAGCAGGGCGAGATCCGCGTCGAGGTGCCATCCGTCCCTGGGAAGTAGTGCTAATCTCCGGCCAAACNNCGTACTCGTTCCTTCTCGAAAGCGTGGTGGGCGGCGAGAAGTGGGCAGCCTACAGTTTCGCGGGCGTGCGGCCGCGTACCGTGATTCGTGCCCGGGGCACCCAGGTCGAACGTCTGCGGCCCGAGGGCGAGGATTTTGTCCTAGAGGAACGTGTCAGTGAAGCCAACCCTCTCGACTACGTCAGCCGTACTTTGGCTGGATTGCCGCCCGCGGTTCCTCCCGGGCTGCCACGCTTTTTTGGCGGGGCCGTGGGCTGGCTGGGCTACGATGCCGTTCGGTGCTTCGAACGCCTGCCCGAGCATGCGCCCGATGAGCTGGGCCTTCCCGAACTGTGCTTTGCACTGACTGACACGGTGGTGGTTTTCGACAACCTGCGCGGCACCATCAAGGCGGTGGCTTCCGTGGATGTGGCGGGCGTCGATCCCAACCGCGCCTACGACGAGGCCTGTCGCAAGGTGGAGGAGATCTTCGACCGGCTCGCCAGGCCCGGCCGCGCCCTGCCGCCGCTCGACTTCGGGGTTGCGGCACAGGCCGCGTCGGAGCTGCAGCCCGTGGCCCGCACCAGCCAGGCGGAATATGAGGCCGCCGTTCGCCGCATCCAGGAGTACATCAAGGCGGGCGACGCGTTTCAGGTGGTGCTCTCACAGCGTTTCGACGTGGCCCGCGGCGAGGTAGACCCGTTCGACGTCTACCGCATCATGCGTGTCACCAATCCGTCGCCGTACATGTTTCACCTGGAATTCCCCGAGGCTGTCGTGACCGGCGCCTCACCCGAGGTGCTGGTGCGCCTGGACGGCCGCCGGGTGGATGTCCGGCCGTTGGCGGGCACGCGCCGCCGCGGCCGCAGTGTCGAGGAAGACGAAGCCCTGGAGAAGGAGCTGCGCGCGGACCCCAAGGAGCTGGCCGAACACGTCATGCTGATCGACCTCGGCCGCAACGACGTGGGCCGGGTGGCGGCGCCTGGCAGCGTCAGACTCGACGACATCATGGTCGTGGAACGCTACTCCCACGTCATGCACCTGGTTTCCAACGTGAGCGGCACCCTGCTGGATGGTCTTTCTGCCAAGGACGTGGTGCGGGCGGCCTTTCCGGCCGGCACGCTCTCGGGGGCACCCAAGATTCGCGCCATGGAGATCATCGACGAGTTGGAGCCGTCCCGGCGTGGGGTCTACGGCGGTGCGGTCGGCTACCTTTCGTACACCGGCAACATGGATCTCGCGATAGCCATTCGCACCCTGGTCACGAGAGGCAACACCATGCACGTGCAAGCCGGGGCGGGGATCGTGGCGGCCAGCCGGCCGGAGGCCGAGCATGAGGAGTGCGTGAACAAGGCGCGCGCGGTGATTTCAGCCATCGAGCTGGCTCGACAGTCGGCCAGCAACGGGGCACGCTAGCTATGTTGCTGGTCATCGACAACTACGACTCGTTCACCTACAACCTGGTGCAGTATCTGGGCGAGCTGGGCCAGCATGTCCGGGTCGTGCGCAATGATGAAGTTTCGGTTGAAGATATCGAGCGCATCAGCCCAGAATATATAATCATTTCTCCGGGACCTTGTACGCCGAATGAGGCCGGAATCTCGCTCGATGTGGTCCGCCACCTGGCCGGCAAGATTCCCATCTTGGGCGTGTGCTTGGGCCACCAAGCCATCGGCCAGGCCTTCGGCGGCAAGGTTATCCGCGCCAAAGAAGTGGTACACGGCAGGACCTCGCGTGTCTTCCATGACGACAAGGGCCTCTTTGCCGGCCTGCCCAATCCCTTTGAAGCCACGCGCTACCATTCCTTGGTCGTCGAACGGTCGAGTTTGCCAGACTGTTTGGAGATCACGGCCAAAACATGGGACGAAGAGGTCATGGGATTGCGCCACAAGAGCATGCCGGTGGAAGGCGTGCAGTTTCACCCCGAGTCGTTCCTGACCAAGGTGGGCAAGGACCTCTTGCGCAACTTCTTGCGCCTTGCGAGGGCCGCATGACCGGCCCGGCTGCGACGCCCGGGATCGGCATGCGCGAGGCCCTGGCCCAGGTCGTGGCGGGTCGCAGCCTGTCGGCCGCGGATATGGCCGCGGTGGTGGGTTGCATCATGGACGGCGAGGCCACCCAGGCCCAGGCAGGAAGCTTGCTCACGGCCTTGCGCATGAAGGGCGAGACCGTGGACGAGGTGGTGGGCGCGGCTTTGGCCATGCGCCAGCGCATGGTGCGCCTGCCCGCAGACGGGCTTGCCTTGCTCGACACCTGCGGTACCGGCGGCGACGGCTCGGGCACGGTCAACATCTCGACCCTGGCGTCTTTCATCGTGGCCGCCTGCGGGGTCAAGGTGGCCAAGCACGGCAACCGGGCGCTCTCGTCGCGCTCCGGTTCCCACGACGTCATCGAGGCCATGGGCATCGATCCCATGCCCACGCCCGAGCTGGCCCTGCGTTGTCTTCGTGAAGGCGGCCTCTGCTTCATGTTTGCGCCCAGCTTCCACGCGGCGACCCGGCATGTGGCCGGTCCGCGCCGCGAGTTGGGCTTTCGCACCTTATTCAATCTTCTCGGGCCGCTCACCAACCCGGCGGGAGCGCGCTATCACATGAACGGCGTGTTTACGGCTGAGCGCTGCGAGTTCATGGCGCGTGCCCACGCACAACTGGGCTCGCTCTGCGCCCTGGTTGTGCACGGTGCCGGCGGGCTTGACGAGATCGCCACCTCCGGCTCGACCCAGGTTGCGGAGCTGCGGGACGGAACCGTTCGTTGCTATGAAATCCGGCCCGCGGATTTTGACCTGCCCGAACAGGATCCCGCAGGCCTGGCGGGGGGAGACGCCGCGACCAACGCGCGTCTGCTCGAGGCGGCGCTGGCTGGCGCGCCCGGAGCCATTCGGGTGGCCGCGCTCCTGGAAGCGGCTGCCAGTCTCTACGTGGTGGGTGCGGCGTCCGATCTGCGGGCCGGCGCGCGCCAGGCGGCGGCGGCACTCGACAACGGCAGGGCCCGCGCCGTGGTGGATCATTTGCGCCGCCTGTCGCCCGCGCAAAAGAAAGAATGATTCTCGACCAGATTCTCGCACAGACTCGACAGGGGGTCGTCTCGGCCCGAGGCCGACTGCCGCCTGCCATGCTGAATGAGCAGCTCGCCCTGGCGCCGCCGGTTCGTGATTTCTGCGCGGCTCTTGCCGCCAAGCCTGGGCTGGCCTGCGTCGCAGAGTTCAAACGCCGCTCGCCGTCCAAGGGCTGGATCAACCGGGACGCTGATCCGGCTGTGGTGGCCAGCGCCTACCAAGCGGCCGGGGCTGCAGCCATCTCGGTGCTGACCGACGCCCCGTTCTTCGGCGGCTCGCTCGATGATTTGCGCCGGGCACGCGCCGCCGTCGACATTCCCGTCCTGCGCAAAGACTTCATTGTCGACCCGTACCAGGTGGCCGAGGCGCGCGCGGCGGGCGCCGATGCCCTTCTGCTCATCGTGTCGGCTTTGCGCCAAGACGATCTGGTCGGGCTACTCGGCGAGGTCAGACGTTTGGGTATGGAGGCGCTGGTGGAGACTCACGACCGTCAGGAGGTGGCGCGCGCACTTGCCGCCGGGGCGCGCGTGATCGGAGTCAACCACCGCAACCTGGATACCTTGCAGGTGGACATGACCTTGGCCACCGCCATGCGACCTCTGGTTCCGTCGGACTGCTTACTGGTTGCGGAGTCAGGCATCCAGACGGCAGACGATGTGAGAAGAATGGACGCGGCGGGTATTGACGCGATCCTGGTGGGTGCGAGCCTGATGGGCGAACCTGACCCCGGCTTGGCGTTGCGCAGACTTCTGGGTGGCCAATGAGTCTTCTGGTCAAGATCTGTGGCATCACACGTCCCGAGGACGCCGAGCACGCGGCCGCGGCCGGTGCTGATCTGATTGGCCTCAATTTCTGGCGTGGGTCGAAGCGGTTCGTGGAGGACAAGCAGGCGCGCGAGATCATCGCGGCAATCCCGACGGGCGTGCTTCGGGTGGGCGTGTTTGTCAACGCCCACCCTCTGGTGATCACCGAGACCTTGGAAGAGCTGAAACTTGACCGGGTGCAACTGCACGGCGACGAGATGGCGGCGAGCTGGACCTGGCTACGGCCGGAACAGATCATTCGCACCATTCGGGTTCGCGATGAGGCGTCGCTGAAGGATGCGCTGGGCTGGCAGGCGAGCCTGTTTCTCTACGACGCCCATACTGAGGAGTACGGCGGCAGCGGCCAACAAGCGCCGTGGGAGGTCGTGGGAGCAGGCCCGCGGCGGCCGTTCTTGATCGCCGGCGGTTTGAATCCCGGCAACGTGGCTGAGGCGATTGTCGCAACTCGGCCGGACGGTGTGGACGTATCGTCAGGGGTCGAGTCTGCGCGAGGTGTCAAGGACATTCGCAAAGTGCGAGCCTTCATCAAGCAGGCCCGCGCCGCCGCGGCGAGGCTGAAGATGTGACACTCCCACCCGGCGATTCGCCGGGCCCGAATTTCATCACGGCGGCGGCGGTTCTAGCGTCATCATCAGGTACATGGCTTTGCCACTCTTGGGGTGTGAGCAGACCAGGTCCTCTTGCACGACGCGTAGGCCGGCCCTCCGAGGGAGATCGAGATACTGCTCACGCTTGCGCACGAACCTCCCTCGATCCAGGAAGGCCAGCAGGTTGCTCACGTAGTGACGCGGAAGGTAGACAACATCGGAAGTGGCGATGCGCCGAACTGAGGGGCCCTTTGCACAGATCTGCAATAGCGCGAGACACTCGTCGTCGGTCAAGTGATGAAGGAGTCCCGCGAGGACGATTTTCGTGGGCGCAATCCGTTCGATGTCGGCGGGCGTGACAATCCGACACTCGTAGCTCACGTTGGGGGCCGAGGTCTTCTTGCGTGCTGATTCAATTGCGATCTCATCGGTATCGAAGCCGTGATAGGCGGCAAATTCCGTGAGGTACTCGTGGGCCGCCCCTGTCCCGCACCCGATGTCCAAGATCACATCGCTCGGTCCCGCGTCCAGGTTTCGATACAGGGGCGACAAATCGATACCCCCCACGACAAGCGGTCGGACTCGATCATAGATGAAAGGATGGCCGAGAATGCGCTGGTACAGGTTCATGGCAACTTGTCTCATCGTCCGCCGGAAGTCCGGTTCATGACCTCTGATTGTGAACTTAGTCGGCGCGTCGGGATCAGGCGCCGAATGGGTAGTCGACTTGCAATCCGGGGGAAGCCAGCCGGGGAGAGAAATCCAATCCAGGCCGCCTCCGTTCAAGAAACCAAAGGGCCCTTCCCGTCGCCAGTTCGGTGACCCGCCCTGCAACGAAGTTGCTTCGCAGGCCGATGACGGTGTCAATGGCGGGTCCCTGGAAAATATTCTGAATCACGTCGTTTTGG
>PMIX01000064.1 GCA_003158395.1 Myxococcales bacterium
TGACTGGATGGCCGCCTACCCCACTACCCTCACCGCCCATTCTTCGACCGGCAATGGCCATGACACCGAGGATGTCTTCGGCTGCACCTTGACCTTTCCGACCGGCGTTGTGTCGGCCCACCTTTCGTGGACCGCGGGCGTGCGCAAGGTCATGTACACCTTGCATGGCACCAAGGGTGCAATTCGCGTTGAAGACGAGGACGTCGAGCTGGCCNNTCGCGCGCAGCGAGTACGTGGGCAAGGACGCCAGGGAGGCCTGCCTGTGCGTCGAGCTCATCGAACGCGCGTATCGATCCGCCGCCGAGGGCAGCCGCGTGCTCGACCTGCCCGACGGCACCGTCGATCGGCTGGCGCGGCCGCGCGCACAGCGCCCGCTACCAGCGCCAGGCATGGGTGGGGATCCCGCGGCCGCGACCTAGAGCGCCGAACGGAGCCCGTGCCCTACGGAATCGTCGGCGCGAAGAGAAGATTCATGAGGGCCCGCCCCTTGAGGCCAGGGTACTGGCCTGCCACGCAGGTGGCCTCGTTGTAGTACCGCAAGGCCGGGTCGGCAGACACGCCTTCGCCCGAAACCATGAACGGCACCGGGTCGCGGGTGTGCTTGCGCAGCTTGACCGGCACCGGATGGTCAGGCAGCACCATCACGCGCAGCTTGTCAGAGTGGACCTTGCGGTACTGGTCGAGAAAGACCTTGATGAGCCGGGTGTCGCAGTCCTCGATGCCCTTGATTTTGTTGGGCAAGTCGCCCAGGTGGCCGCATTCGTCGACCGCCTCCACGTGCACATAGACGAAGTCGTTGCGGCGCAAAAGGTCTACGGCCGCGGCCGCCTTGTTTTCGTAGTTGGTGTCGAGGAACCCGGTGGCCCCCTCGGGCCGCAGCGACTCCATCCCGCCCAGCAGGCCAAGCCCGAGGATCACGTCCACCGCAGAAATGATGCCACCCTTCTTGCCATGCAGTTCTTCGAACGACGGCATCTGTGGCTTGCGACCGCCGGACCAGGGCCAGATGAGATTCGCCGGATTCTTGCCTTCTGCCCGCCGCTTCACATTGACGGGATGGTCTTCCAGGATCTCCCGCGACCTCCAGACGAGCTGGCGCAGAAGCTCGGCCGTGGGCTCAGCCTCGGGCTTGGCCGCCCGGGGGAGAATCGTCTCCCATCTCATGCCGTGTGACGAATCCGGTTTGTCGTATGCCACATCAGCCGAGAATTCCTTGCCGATGAGATAGAGGATGTGGCGATAGGACACTCCCGTCTTGAAGCGAATCTCTGGTGTGCCGAGCTTCTCCGAAAGAGTCCCAATCAGTGCATCCGCCTCGGGCTCGGAGATATGGCCGGCTGAATAGTCTTCCAGGATGTCGTCCTTGACCGTGATGAGGTTCATGCGGAAGGCCACGGTTTGCTCGTCGAGTGGCACGCCCAGGCCGTAGCTCTCGATGGCGCCGCGGCCGGTGTACGCGGTGGCCAGATCCCAGCCAAGTACGGACATATTGGCCACGTCCGACGAGGTCGGGAACTCCTCGGGGAGGGTCACGAAGGTGCCGAACTGCGCCGCCTGCGCCAGCTTGTCAAGGGTGGGCGTATGTGCGATCTCGACCGGCGTCTTGCCGCCCAGTTCGGGCAGCGGGTAGTCGGCCATGCCGTCGATGAGAAAAGCCACGTATTTCATGACGTCCGTCTCGCTTTCCGAGCTTGGCATACCACGGCGCAGGCCCTGGCGGGTCGCTGACGTTAGCTCGCGGCTGGGGCAAATCCCCGGGCAAACGGCAAGATCCTCGGCCGCGCACTATGNNAACGATGCGAAAGAACATTGCGATCCTGTCGATCCTGGCCACGAGCTTGATGTCCTACGCAGCCGTCGCGCAGGACGAAGCTGAAGCTGCCCCGCCTCCGGAGGGTGCCGCTCCTGCAGCGCCTGAGGCTGCTGCGCCCGCGCCCGCCCCAGAGGCTGCTCCCGTGCCTGCGGCCGCTCCCGCTGCGGCGCCGGGGAGCTATCCAGATGAGTACACCCTGCGCCCGCTCACCCTTGCGGCCGGCATGTTCCAGGTCACGCTGCCCGTGGTGCTCAATCTCTCCAAGAGCAAAGCACTCAAGCCCGTGTGGATTCCGCTCGACCTGCGCTATGGCGTGATGGACCAGCTGGAGGTGTTTGTGAGCCACACTACCTTCGGCGGACCGCTGGCAACAGGCGGAGGCGTTTGCCTGGGCAAAAAGGCAAACTGCCCCAAGATCTACAACAACCTCAATGTCGGCGGGCAGTATTCATTCCTCAAGGCCAGCGGCCTGGAGCTCTCCGGCCTGCTCGCCGCCGAGTTCAGGGAGTTCTCCCCTGACATGCTGTTCGCCGTGGACGTGGGCGTTGGCGTGAAGTACATCGCTGCGCCGGTTTCCGTGAAGCTTGCCCCCCAGATCGGTATCGGCGTCAACAAGCGCTCGGCGCTGGACAACAAAGAGTTCGTCAGCGTGCCCCTCCAGATCGCCGTCCAGGCTGCGCCACAAATCGCTGCCTTCCTCGACTCCGGAATCTTTGGACCGACCAGCCACTTCGGCGACAACTACGTCGTTCCCTTGGGCATTGGCGTCGACTTCCTCGCCATGCACGGCCTTGATGTGGGCGCCGAATTCATGCTCACCAGGCTCGTCACAGGCGAAAAAGGCGACAAGGCGCTTGACGCCCGCACCCTCATGATCTACGGCGCTTGGCGCAGCATGTAGTCTCTACGCAGCCTAGCTGGATTCACGAGCCCGGCGCTCCGAAGGGGGCACCGGGCTTTTTCTTTGCCCACTGCTACGCGAACCAGCGTTCGCGTTCCACCGTGTCGAAGACCTCGCGCAGCACGGCTAGGCCATTTCTCGCCGTGGCCTCATCCATGGTCAGCGCCGGCTGAATGCGAAAGTTCGCAGCATAGGCCATGGTCAGAAGGCCCCGACGTACGCACTCGTGGAAGATCCGCTCGGTCACCGGCCGCGGCAGGGGCTCCTTGCTGGCCTTGTCCTTGACCAGCTCCACCCGCATGAACATGCCAGCGCCTTGCACGCAGCCAACGAAGGGGTAGCGTTCGACGAAGCCCTCCAGCTCGCGCAGCATGACCGCGCCGACCTGGGCCGAGTTCTCCACCAGGCGCTCGTCCGCGATGATCTTCAGCGCTGTGGCGCCGGCCATGGCGCCCAGCGGATTTCCGCCGTAGCTCGACGACGAGCCTGATGGATAGCTCCACGGCTTGGCGGCAGAGATCTCATCCGTGGTCACAATGCCGGAAAGCGGGAAACCGCCGCCAAAAGCCTTGCCCACGGTCATGATGTCAGGCACCACGCCGCTATGGTCCACGCCAAAATTGCGGCCCGTGCGGCCCAGCCCGGTGATCATTTCATCGGCGATAAGCAACCCACCCAGGTCCTGCGCTAGCCCGCGCACGGCCGGCAAGAACTCCTTGGGCGGAATCACGTTGCCAGCGGTGCCCTGCATGGGCTCGACAACCACGGCCGCGATAGATCCCGCGCTGCTCATGCGAACCTGCTTGCGAGCAAGCTCCACGCAGGCCAATGAACAGCCGGGATAGGGCAGCTTGAGCGGACAGCGGTAGCAGTCCGCGTAGGGGACGATGTGCGAGCCCGGCAGCATGGGCCCCAGCCTCTCCTTGAAACGTGAGCCCATGAGCGACAGGGCGCCCATGGTCTTGCCGTGAAAGCCGCCCCAGAAGCTGACGAACTCATGCTTGCCCGTGTAGCATTTGGCCAGGCGCAGGGCGCTCTCCACCGCCTCGGCGCCGCTGGAATAGAGCTGCAACCTGTGCAGCTTGGGCGAGGGTGAGAATTTGGCCAGGCGCTCGCACAGCTCCACGCGCGCCAGGCTGGTGAGTGCCCCCACCGACACGCGTGCCACCTGGTCCTGCAACGCCTTGATGTAGACCGGGTGCGAGTGCCCGAGGGCGTTGACCGCGATACCGCCGATGAAGTCGAGGTAGGTGTTGCCATCGACGTCGGTGATGGCGCTGCCGCGCGCGTCGGCAACCGCGATCCCGGCCATGAGCGCGTAGCCCTGCAGGCCAGGCGCGATATGNNGACGATGTTGGGCTTCTGGTTCTTGGGCTGCGACGGATTCATGCGGGGCGCGCCCGAAGGGAATCGGCGACGCGGGAGAGTCGCCGGACAGCGGACACGTTGGTCACTGTTGCTACCACCAAAATGGCCAGCTCGATGGGGATTTCTCGACCTAGGCGCAAGGGTGATCCCCCTGCCATGGGCGGCCACAGGAGTCCCGCCAGGGGAACAAAGGCACAGCCGAAGATCAGGTACACGGCGCGCTCGGCCCGACGCATCGCCCCCTTGGGCGGCGCGACGCCCAGGGCCTCGGCCTTGGCCGTCGCGTAGCTGACCATGAACGACCCCNNGAGGTCAGTTTCAGACGGCGCGCCAGGATGCCGTCGAGCATATCGCAAAACGCGGATGCGGTGGCCAGCATGGCGCCCAGGCCAAAGTGACCGCGAGCCAGGGCCACGCCGGAGAGTAGCGCCGGAACCAGCGAGAAGGCGGTGATCGTGTTGGGCGTCACGCGCAGGGCCAGCAGCAATCTCACCAACGGGCCGAACAGCACATAGGTGGCCTCCATCGCCCCGCGGCCCAGCATGACGCCGCCATGGCCTTCCAGTCGGGCGTTGGACGCTCGCCTGCCCACGACGAAGAGAACGACGTAGGCGACCACGACGCTCAGGATGAACGCGTAGAGCAGCAGGGCGCAGACGAAATCGAGCATGATTTGCCGATAGTGAAGGAATCGGCCAGGGCGTTCAAGGCTGCGGTTGTGTCCCGGCGCCCGCGTCAGGGCGAAGCCGTGCAGCGCACCTCGGCGATGTTTCTTGCCCAGCACCAACCGCGACGTTTTCCCATGTGCCTCTTGCGTTATGTCGCGATCCGCTTGACCTAGGACGGGGGCACTTGCTCTATTCGCTGCGCTATGGCGGATGACCGTGATCGGCTTGTCGAGGAGAACCTCGATCTGGTGCGGTCGATTGCTGGGAAGCTCACGCGAAGCCTGGGCCGCACCTTGGACCTCGATGAGCTGGAGGCCTACGGGGCCAAGGGTCTGGTCGAGGCGGCCAGCCGCTTCGATTCCAAGCAGGGCGTGGCTTTTTCCACCTTCGCCTACTACCGTATCCGCGGCGCCATGCTGGATGGCCTTCGCAGCATGGGGTGGTACTCCCGCAGCGACTACGCCCGCTATCGCGCCGAGGCGCGCGCCAACGAGTATCTGCGCAATCTGGCCGAGCGGGAAGGCGCCGGGGCCTCCCCCGCTGGCCAGGCTCGCGACGCAGCCGAGACCCTAGCGGAGATCGCGGAGATCCTGAGCAGTGTGGCCACGGTGCATATCACCTCGTTGGAGGCAGCGGCCTGTGTGACGGACGAACGCCTGCCACCGCCCGACCAGCAACTGGAACGTCTGCACCTGCAGGCACGGACGCGCCGAGCCCTGGAGAAGCTGCCGGAAAGGGAGCGGCGCCTCTTGCAGCTCCACTACTTCGAGGACAGAAATCTGGAAGTCGCCAGCGCGGAGCTGGGGCTGTCAAAGTCCTGGGGCTGCCGCCTGCACGCCCGTGCCGTCGATCGGCTGCGCAAGGTGCTGGAAGCAGAAGAAGAAGACGGCAACGCAGAAACTGAGGCCGAGTAGATGAACCTACGCTCTTGCTTGCGGCCAAACCGCCACGTGGACCAATTTCTGGTAATGTCACGCGCCATGCGCGCCCTGTGGATTGTTGTGGTGGCATTCGCGATCGGATGCTCGACACCTATCCAGCATGGCCTCGACGAAACTGCGGCCAATGAGGTGTTGACCGCGCTGGAGCGAGGCGGGGTCGAGGCCAACAAGACCCGCGACGAGTCGAATGGCGAGGCTTTCGTCATCAGCGTGCCCAAGGTCCATGCGGTTCGCGCTCTCCAGCTCCTACAGTCGCTGGGCCTGCCGCGCGGCCGACGCGCCGGTTTCGGCGAGGTCTACAAGCAGACCAGCCTGGTGCCCACGCCCACCGAGGAGCGCGCCCGCTATCTAGAGGCGTTGGCAGGAGAGATCGAACGCACCCTGGAGACCGTGGATGGCGTGGTCACGGCCCGGGTTCACCTGGTACTTGCCGAGCCTGATCCGCTGGCTGTCGACAGCAAGCCACGCGTCGCTGCACAGGCGGCCGTGTTGCTCAAGGTGCGGCCGGAACCGGTGGCGCTACGCGAGGCCGACGTGCAGAAGCTGGTCGCGGGGAGTGTGGCTGGGCTCCTGCCTGAATCGGTGGCCGTCGTCGTCACTCCCGCAGCCGAAGCGCCGTCGCAGCGTGCGCCTACCCTGGCCAGCGTCGGGCCTCTGCAGGTGGATCCAGGCAGCCGCAAGCTGCTTCTGGTCGCACTCTTGGGCGGCCTGGCGGTCATTGCCACGCTGGCTGTCTTGCTGCTCATCACCGCCCGCCGCCTCGCCGCCGTCGACCGCCGGGACCGGGAGAATAGCTAGAGCCACTATCCTCCCAGTTTCTTCTTTAGATCGGCCAGAGCGTCGTCGACCGATTTCTGCTCGCTCATCTCGCGCAGTTTGCGCTCGGCCTCGACCGATGCGGCCGTCTGGCCCTTGAGCTCATCGGAGAGTCCCACCTCGGCCTCCAGAGCATCGATCTTTCCTGACATGCGCTCGAAGTCTTCGAAGGCCCCAGTCTTGCCGGAAACGGGGCTCTCGCCGCGCTTGGCTGCGCGTGCCTTCTCGCGCAGCGTTCCCTGGCGCAGCTTCACATCTTGCACCCGCGCCTCCAACGTCTTCAATCCGGCGCCCAGTTGCACCGAATACGCCCGCTGATCGGACAGTGCCTTTTCTGCCTCGATGCGGTCGGCCTCCTTTTCAGCCTTGCGGCGCAGCGCCTCCTTGGCCAACGCGTCGTCGCCCGCCTGCACCGCCCTCATCGCGTGCCCCTCCCATGACTTGACCTCTTCGGCCAGGTCGTCCACCCGCTTGCCCATCCGCTTCTCGTCGGCCAGGCACTGGGCGACCTCGACGCGCGCCTCGCGGACTGAATCCTCCATGTCCCGAATGAGTTGATCGATCTCCTTGGCCGGGTCCTGCATGGAGTCGATGAGGTCGTTGACATTGGATTTCACCAACGAAGAAAGGCGTCCTAGGGTTCCCATGGGGTCCAGTCTACCGGCGCCGCGCGCGCGTGTCGATTCGGCCGGAACTTTCTGCTAGCGTTAGCATCGATGCGTCTACGCGACATCGCGGGCCAAGATCAGGCAACCGCGCTGCTCCTGCGCGCTGTCGCGTCGGGCCGACTGGCGCACGCCATACTTTTCGACGGGCCGGACGGCGTGGGCAAGCGAAGCGCGGCCCTGGGTCTGGCCTTGGCCCTCTGCTGCCCTGAGCAGCCCAACCTGGGCTGCGGAGCCTGTGAAGTTTGCCGCCGCATCCTGACCGGCCAGCATCCCGACGTACGTGTGCTGGCGCCCGAAACCAACCAGTTCCTGCTAGAACAGGCCAGGGACATCGTGGCGCTGGCCTCGACCCGGCCCCACGAGGCGCGCGCACGCGTGCTGGTCATCGATCAGGCTGACTGCCTCAACCCCAGCGCGGCCAACTGCCTGCTCAAGACCTTGGAAGAACCCCTGCCCGGCAACTTCATCGTGCTGGTCACGGCTGCGCCGGCTCGCCTCTTGCCCACGATTCGCTCGCGTTGCCAGCGCGTGCGTTTCGCAGGCATCCGTCCGGCCCTCCTGATCGAGCTTGCCAGCCGCCGGGGAATTGATCGCTCGCGGGCCGAGACTGCCGCGGCCATGGCGGGCGGGTCAGCGGCGCGCCTGTTCGCGCTGTGCGAGGCGGAGGTGGAGTCCAATCTATGGACCGTGGCCAGCCGTTTCCGCCAGGCGGTCGCGGCCAACGAGATGGGACCGATCTTCGATGCAGCCGCGGCTTTCGCCGACAAGGAAGAGCGGCAAGACCTGCCCGAGGCCCTGGCGCTGTTGGCCCGCTTCTACCGCGATGCCCTGGCCCTCGCGGCTGGTGCGGAGGATCTCATTCTCTTGCGCAGCCGCAGTGCCGAAATGGCCGGACCCGCGGGCGTCTGCCAGCGGCGGCACAACCTGATGCCGTTGCGCCGGGCGGTGGCCGCGGTACTCGATGCCTGTTCAGGACTGGCCGCCAACGTGAATGCGGTCACGGCGCTGGAGAAAATGATGATGGACATCCGCGACTCGGCTGTGGAGGCCTCATGAACGATCTGCCCGCCCCACCCCCGCCGCGACCTGCCGGGCGGGACCAGCCAGTCCCGCGACCGGAAGAGCGCAATGTCGTGGGCGTCAAGTACACGCCCACCGGCCCAACCATCGACTGCGACTCGGGCACCTTGGTGCTCCGGCGCGGCGAAGGGGTTGTGGTGGACGACCGGTCCGGCGGAAGCGTGGCCACGGTCAGCGTGCCGACGACCACCCGCAAAGCTGCCGGCTCACTGGGCCGCGTCCTGCGTCGAGCCGAGCCGCGCGACCTCGCGCGGGCCCAAGAGGAACAGCGGCGCCAGGCCGACGCGCTCGGGTATGCTCGCTCGCGCGCCCACGCGTTGCGCCTGCCTATCAAGGTGTTTCAGGTCGACTTCGGCCACGGCGGCGACCGTGTCCTCTTTTGCTTCTCATCCGAGAGGCGGGTCGACTTCCGCGATCTGGTCCGCGATCTGTCCGCTCGCCTGCACGCCCGCATCGAGATGCGACAAGTGGGCGTGCGCGACGAGGCCAAGCTGGTCGGCGGAATCGGGTCCTGCGGTCGCGAGCTGTGTTGCTCCACCTTCCTCGCGCACTTCGCACCGGTGTCGATCAAGATGGCCAAGAATCAGCGCCTGGTGCTCAACCCCACCAAGGTGGCGGGCCAGTGCGGTCGGCTCAAGTGCTGCCTGATGTACGAGGACGCGCTGTACGTGGAGGCAGGCAAAGGCCTGCCCAAGATAGGCAAACAGGTACACACGCCCGACGGCGTGGGGCGGGTAGACGATCTCGATGTCCTCGGCCGCAAGGTGCGGGTGTCGTTCCCCGATCGGCCGCCCGCAACCTTCGATGCCGCCGAGGTTCGTCCGCTCGATCCGAACGTCACGCCGACGCCGGTGCAGGTGGCTATGCCTCCCCGGGATGAGCGCTCAGCGCCTGAAGAGGATCTCGAGGACCTCGCCAATGCGGCCAAGGATACGGGATCGCCTACTCCTCCTCCATCTGGTGAGAACGCAGAGGGGAGAGGGGAGAACACAGAGCCGGAATCCACGTAGAGCCGATCGGCCGGCAGTAGTGGTAGCTTACGGGCATGGCCGACCATTTCTACGTCACCACGCCCATCTACTACGTCAATGCCGTACCCCACCTGGGCACCTTCTACACCACCACCGTGGCCGACGCATTGGCGCGCTACCACCGGGCGCGCCGAGACGACACGTACTTTCTCACCGGCACGGATGAGCACGGCCACAAGATCGCGCGGCTGGCGCAGGAGCTGGGTGTCAGTCCCAAGGCGTATTGCGACGGCATCGTGGCTCAGTTCAAGGAAACCTGGGCGCGGATGGGGATCGGGTACGACCGCTTCATCCGCACCACCGATCCTGACCATCGCGCCTCGGTGGAAAGCATGTGGCAGCGCATGCTGGCCAAGGGCGACATCTACAAGGCCGACTAC
>PMIX01000391.1 GCA_003158395.1 Myxococcales bacterium
GCTTTGGCGGGACTCCGGGACGTGGTCGTGGACGCGCAGACGGCCCTCCTCGAGGGAGCGATCAAGGCAAGCGTGCCACGCTTCATCCCCTCCGACTACTCGATCGACTTCACGAAGTTTCCGGCCGGCCAGAATCGAAACCTCGACCTCCGCCGGGAGTTCCACGAGCGCCTCGACAGGGCCAAGATCTCCGCAACCACGATCTTCAACGGGGCCTTCGCCGACATGCTTGCAACTGGCCAGATGCCCGTGATCCTCTTTAAGCTGCGGCGGGTCGCCTATTGGGGCAATGCCGATCAGCGCATGGACTTCACGACAATGGACGATACGGCCGCTTTCACGGCGAGGGCGGCGATGGATGCCAACACACCACGCTTTCTGCGAATCGCTGGCGATCAGCCCAGCGCCCGTGAGCTCGCCGCGGTGGCCACTGAGGTGACCGGACAACGGTTCCGGCCGCTGTGGGCTGGCAGCCTCGGCATGCTGGGCATGATGATCAAAGTCGCACGCACGGTCGCGCCCGGCGGCGAGAAGGATCTCTACCCCGCGTGGCAGGGAATGCAGTACATGCGCAACATGCTCGACGGCCGGGCGAAGCTGGAGCCACTCGACAACGATCGCTATCCGGCTATCCACTGGACGACGGTGCGTGACGTGCTGAAACGCCACTTCGGCCGTCCGTAGCCGCGTCCCAGAAGCTTCGCCACCTCGTTCGAGGAACCTCTTCGATACATCTGGCTAGGCGCCGCGCGTGGCGGGCCCGTATGAACGGGCGTGCCTATCGCACGCTCGTTCCGAAGGTGTCGCAGGCCGCAGGGTCGCCGGTTTGCATGCCGATGGTGAACCATTTCTGGCGTGACGCCGACGAACCGTGGGTGAAGGTCTCGGGCGAGACCCGACCGCGGGTCGCGCGCTGGATCCGATCATCACCAACGGCAGCGGCAGCATCGAGGGCGTCGGCGATTTCGGTGCGACTGACCTTGCCCTGATCGTAGGCTGCGTGGCCCCACACTCCGGCGAAGCAGTCCGCCTGCAGTTCGAGACTGACGGACAGCGGCCCACGCTGACTGGGGTGGGCCTGTTGCATGGCCCGCACGTGCCGCTCGGTGCCAAGCAGATCCTGGACGTGGTGTCCGTATTCGTGGGCGATCACATAGGCCTCTGCAAANNACCTTCTCATCGGGCGGACAATAGAAGGGGCCGGTCTCGGCGCTAGCGGTTCCGCATCCGCTGTAGGTTGCGTCGCTGAAAAGAACCAGCTTCGAGGGATGGTACCCCGACCCTCTGCCCGACAATTGACGGTGCCAGAAGGCCTGAACATTGGACTCGACGCAGACGACGAACTTGGCCGGATCGTTCTTCGAGTCCACCCCCCGACAGCTTCCCGATGGGCCGGCCGGCAATCGCGAGTGCGGCGTTTCCGGGTCAACCTGTACCCTGCGCTGGCTCTGTTGGATGATGCGCCCGATCTCGCCTGCGGTCTGGTTGCCACCGCTGGCCAGCAACTGCAGCGCCAAGTAGATCGCACCGCCCACCAGCCCAAGCCCGCCCACGCCGGCCCCGACGCGCCCGCCGGGAAAACGCGCTCCGCGCCGGTCTTCGACCTGAGATTCATCGGCTCGGTCTGAGTCGTCGAACTGCACCGCCCCAGCATGTACGACCGATGCGCCGATGGCCAGCAGGCTTAGGCACGACAGTCCGCCATCTCACAACCGAACCCGTTCGTCGAGAAAACCCCGAACTCGTGTCAGTCGGACGGGCGAACGGAATGGACGGCTAGCCTGGTGGGACCACGTAAGATTCGCTTCAAATGGCGTCTCCTCGCACTGACCCGTCACTGGCATCAATTGCCGCCAATTCCCGCGGCCGCACTCCTACAGGATCGATTTCGTCCACTGGCTTCTTGCCCGCCGCGCCCAGTTCCTCCAGCTTGCGCACCGCCGGCTTTACCATTCGCTCGAACGAGCCCACCGCCGCGTTGTAAGAATCTGTGGCCCGGCCCAGGGCCGCACCTAGCTTTCCGAAGTGATCGAACAGGGTGGCCAGCCGTTCGTGCAGCACGCGCCCCTGATCGCTGATTCGCTGGGCGTTTTCTGCCAGTTTCTCCTGGCGCCAGCCGTAGTGGACCGCCTGCAACAGCGCGATCAGCGTCGTGGGCGTAGCGAGAAGCACCTTGTTGGCCACGCCTTGCTCGATGAGATCCGGGCTTTCCTGCAAGGCTGCGTGGTAGATGCCTTCACTGGGCAGAAACATCACCACGAACTCGGGCGCGTTGGACAGTTCGTTCCAGTAGCTCTTGGCCGACAGCTTCAGCACATGCGCGCGCACCTGGTCAGCATGCCGGAGCAGATGCTCGCGTCGGAGGCTCTCATCGGCGGCCGCATCCACCGCGGCCAAGTAGGCTTCCAGCGGTACCTTGGCATCCACCACAACGTGGTGACCATTGGGCAGGCTCACGATCAAGTCGGGCCGCAACCGGCCATCTGTGGTCTCCAACGTTTCCTGTTGCACGAAATCGCAATGCTCGACCATGCCCGCCAACTCGACCACGCGCTTGAGCTGGATTTCCCCCCAGCGGCCACGTACCGCCGGAGCACGCAGCGCGCGCACCAGATTTTCGGTTTCCTGTGCCAGCTTGTCCTGCGAAGTCGCTAGGCCCGTGACCAGCGCATTCAACCGGCCATAGGCATGGCCGCGCTCCTTCTCGATCTCACGGATGTTGCCGTCCACCTTCTCCAAAGAATCGCGCACTGGTTTCAGCAGCGCCTCGATGGCCTTGTGTCGCGCCTCCAGCGAGGCGTCCGTCTCGCGGCGGGCGGCTCCCAGCTTCTCGCCGGCCAGAGTCAAAAAGCCCTCGTTGTTTGCGGCAAGGGCCTCAGCCGCCAGCGCGCGGAAGGTGTCGCCCAGTTTCTTCTCCGCGCTGGCCAAGATAGCCTTCTGCTCGTCCAGGCCGCGCCGCAGTTCGCCCACCTGAGTTTCGGCCACTGTCCGGTGTTTCTGTGCTTCGGCCAGATCGCGCCCAAGCTCGTGCTCGCGTGCCTCGCCACGGGAAAGCGTCACGCGCAGCTCGTCCACGGTTGCCTGCGCGGCCCGCGCCCCACCTTCGGTCTCGCGCAACCGCGCCTCGGCGGCGCGCAGACCCGCCTCCCCTCGCGCCCTCTCTCGTGCGGTAGCCCAGAACCAACCCGGCAGCGCGCCGGCAGCAAGCGCGACCACGGCCACGACGATCAGGGTTCCCAACATGGCCAGGAGACTATCCGAATGTTCAGGTACGCAGCAAGTTCTGATGCCGCGCCAAAAGGCCAGCGAAGAGCCGAAGGTGAGGGTGATGGTGACCGCGGCGGACGTGTACACGCTGACCTCGACCGCGGCGACCTCCAAGCAGGGCAACCCGATCGCCGCGGTGAACGCCAACTCCTTCAAATACAACATGCCCGCCCGGAGCGTGAGCACGCTAGTGTTCCATCCGTAGCTCGACATCGGCCTGGGATTCCAAGCTTCGTTTCTGGCCGCGGATACGCGACACGATGCGAAGCTCTTGATGTGCCGGTAAATCGTCGCCGCGGCTCAGGCCCGAGTTTGATGGGCGCCGCATATGCCGATCGGCATTGCTCTTGATGCTGGTGTACTCTTTCATCGTACCGACTCACATCCTTGAGCCAGGAGAGTTCGCATGAAACTCAAAGCACCGTTGGTAATCGCATTGGTCATCGTTTCGCTACAGGCCTATTCGCTTGCGCGCGAGGAAGGTCGTGGCGAGGCACGGCCCAATCTGCCCCCGCGCCCGGCACCGGGGCGATTC
>PMIX01000143.1 GCA_003158395.1 Myxococcales bacterium
CGGTGGAAGGGGAGGGGGAAGTGGTGGGGGTCAGTCCGGCACAGGCGGGGCGTCCAGCGGATCTGGCGGCAGCACCAGCACCGGCGGACCGAGCTATCCCTACATCTTCTCGTGCTTCAACGACTCTGCGCCGAGTTCGGACCTGATGATCTACACGTCCAACGATGCGTTGAATTTCACGTTGCTTTACGACACCGGCTACACGGGGCCAACCGGATATCTACGCGATCCCAGTATTATGAAACACACCGACGGCAAGTTCTACGTGGCTTTCACCACGCCCCCGGATGCTGGTTGCTGCGGTTCCCAGACGAGCTTCGCCATTGCTTCAAGCTCCGATCTGAAGACGTGGACCACGGTCACCCAGGTGCCCTGCGGCATCGCCGGAACCAGTAACGTTTGGGCGCCAGAATGGTTCAAGGACAGCGACGGCACCATTCATATCCTCGTCAGCATCAACAGCTCGACGACCTATCGCTACGAGCCGACCGACAACACCCTGACCAAGTGGGGCGCGGGGACGCGGATTGGGATGACAGGGGTCATCGACACCTTCATGGTCAAAGTTGGCGACACCTACCACTCGTTTTCAAAGGGATCGTACGTCCAACATGGGACGGCACCCAGCCTGGATGGTCCCTGGACCTACGACGGAATAAGCCACTGGCCCGGCTGCAAGGAAGCGCCGGCCGTGATCGGTCTTCCCAATGGAACCTGGCGCCTTTACTGTGACGCCGGATCGAGCGGTCACGAGAAATCTAGCGACGGTTCGGCAGATTTCATGACTTGGACGACGCCGACGACGCTGCCCAATGTCGGCAACAACATCAGCCACGGCACCGTAATCAAGGGAAACTAGCCGCCGCGCGGGGGCGCCTTCGGCAGACCGACGCGGAGTCGCGGGATCGTAGAACCGGTGCCATGGCCGCCCAGGGCGGAATCGCTAGCGCTGGCGGCATCTTGGAAAATGGACTGCCGGTAGCCGGCCGAACCACGTGGGCTTCGCCAGTAGATGCTCGTACCGCCAGCGGCGATGTGGTAGGGGTGGTACTGGCCTGACGAGAGCAGCAAGGCTGCTGCCGCTGCGAAGAAAAGGACGTTCATGAATTTCAAATGTAAGGCATCCCTCGCACGTGTGAGTGCCCTGTTGATCCTGTCGGCGACTGGCGCGTTCTCTTGCGGTTGCAGGTCAGCCGGGAAGGATTCGGCCGCGAAGAGCGCGCCCGGCTTGACCCAGGCCACGCCCGGCCCCTGCGCGGAGTTCGTGAAAAGCATCTGCGACAAGGCCGGCAAGGAGTCGTCCACGTGTCAAAGTGTCACGGCCACGGTGGAGTTGCTCTCGCCGGCTGCCTGCAAGGCTGCCAGCAAGGACGCCAGCTATGCCCTGCAGAAGCTCGCGGAGCAGCGGAAGATCTGTGATCGCCTGACCTCTCGCCTCTGCAAGGATATCGGCGAGAACTCAGCTACCTGCAAGATGGTAATGACGCAGACAAAAACGTTCCCGCCGGATCGCTGTGCCACGATGATCGAACACTACGACGACGTGCTCGCCGATCTAAAGCGGATGGATGCGGCGAATCAGCCGCTGGGTGCCCCATTGCAAGCGGCGCTGGCCAAGGGCGACGCGCCTTCGTTCGGTCCGGCCGACGCCAAGGTGACCATGGTGGAGTTCTCGGATTTTCAGTGCCCGTACTGCTCAAAGGCAGCGCAAGTCACGCAGAAGATCAAAGAAAAGTACAGCAAACAGGTCCACTTCATCTTTCGTCAGTTCCCTCTCTCTTTCCACGACAAGGCCCATGGGGCCGCTGAGGCAGGTATGGCTGCGAATGCCCAGGGCAAGTTCTGGCAGATGCATGACTTGATGTTTGCAAACCAGGGCGCACTCGATCGGGAGTCGCTTGACAAGTACGCCAAGCAAGCCGGCCTGAACCTGGCGACCTTCAAGAAAGCCATGGATTCAAAACAGTACCTGGCCGCCGTGGACGCTGACGTCAAGCTCGGGGGCGAAGCCGCAGTGAACGGAACGCCGTCGCTGTTCTTGAACGGCGCCCGCATTCAGGATCCGACCAATTACGATGCCGTGTCAGGGATGATTGAGGCAGCGCTGAAGAAGTAGCCTTGGCTAGGTCGAGCGCAAGACCCTCAACCCGGGGGCCTATGCCCCTAGATTCCGGCGTCGGCAGCCGAACACGAGATCAAGGAACGCGGGGTGGTGATCTGAAGGTCGGCGGTCTGTCCAGCCCGGATGCTGTCGGAGCGCTGGTTGCAGTACGTTGGCACGTCGTCGTATTGCAGTAGCCCCACGCGCGCGCCGGTGGCGTCGTAGAAACAGGCGATGCCGTGCGTCCCCCAGTCCCACCAGAGGGTCCGGAGATCTCCGTAGGTTTGCTGATAGAGGCCTTGGATGGGCGGGAAGGATCCGCACAAGAGCTGCGGGTCGGTTGAGAATGTAGCAGGGCAAGCAGTCCACGCCGTTGCGAGAATTGCATCGATGGTCGAGGTGCAAGCCGCGCCACCATCGTCGGTGGTCTGAATGACTGTGGCGTCGTCGGCGGCCGAGATGGAGTCGCGTGCGCAGGCGCCCCCGAGAAGGACAAGCCCCGCAACAGCGATGGCGGCCAAGGGCGTGCTCTCAACTGCCGTCTTGGATGTCAAACGCCGAACCAGCCACGAGTCTCTTGAGAATGTAAACATGTTGACCCTCTAGGACCCTCCAAACAGCAAGACCCGTGCCGTGCGCCCGAGCTGCGAAAGGCCCGGCTGGACTGACTGGACCCTCAGTAATCCCGCGTCGGCTTTGCGCCGCGTATCAGAAAGCTGAGGTTCCCTGATATGGCACCAGCGCCTTGCCAGGGGCGGGGAGCATAGCCATAAAGCGCGGCCTGACGGAGAGAGCTGTGACCCCTTCTCCCCGGTCCGCCGGGGAGAAGGTTGGGATGAGGGGTCCGGCCTGGCACGGCCCCGCTTCGCTCGACGACAGCAAACTCCCGCTTGAATCGCGAAGGCCAAGACTCTACGCTTGCCTTGTGCTGGAGATGTACCCACGGAGCCCGGCCAAGAGACGTTCGCGCACCGGCCGCGTGACGGGGGCCAGCGCGACCGCCCTGGCACTCGCCGGGCTTTTGGCTGGCAGCGGACAAACGACGCAGGCGGCGCAGCCGGCGCCGGTAGCCCAAGCGACTCCCGTGGCCCAGGCGGCGTCGTCGAGCGGCGGGCTCATGGTCGTCGATGCAGGGCGCTTTGTGGGCCAGACGACG
>PMIX01000001.1 GCA_003158395.1 Myxococcales bacterium
TCAAGCGGCGGTGCGGGAGGATCCGGCGGCCCCTCAAGCGGTGGCGCAGGAGGATCCGGCGCCACCTCAAGCGGCGGTGCGGGAGGATCCGGCGGCCCCTCAAGCGGTGGCGCAGGAGGATCCGGCGGCACGTCGAGCACCGTCCCAAACCTGGACGGATCCGCGCCGGATCGTGTGTCACCGGTGCCAGATGGACCGGAGGTCGCGGTCCCGGACGCACCACCAGTAGACACCCAGCCACCCGTCGACGCCCCTGGAACCTGCAGCTTGGACAAGGATTGCTCGTCGCAGAATCCGCTTTGTTTGGGCAATCGATGTGCGAAATGCGCGAAGGACAGCGACTGCACAGGCCGGGCAGGACCTGCCTGCGCTGCCAGCGGACTCTGTGTCGCTTGCACGACGAATGCATACTGTACCGGCGCCGCCGCGACATGCGACACGGCGACGAACCAGTGTGTCGGATGCGTCAATCGCAGCGACTGCGCCGGAACTTGCCAGACGTGTACGGGCAATGTCTGCACAGCGGTCAAGGGCAAGGATGATCCTGGCGTGTGTGATGGGACATGCGACTCCACAGGTGCGTGCAAGAAAAAGCAGGGGCAGGCCTGCCAGACGGCTGCAGATTGCGTGGGAGGGATTCCCTGTGCGGACGGCTTGTGCTGCGACAAAACTTGCACCGGATCCTGTCAGGCTTGCGACGTCGCCGGTTCGCTCGGCACCTGCACAACGCTGGCTCTGAACGCGACGCCTCACGCAGGTCACCCAGCCTGCGTCGCCTCGGATGCTACCTGCGCTGGCAAGTGCAGCGGCACCAGCGCGGCCTGTTCCTACCCTGCATCGACGACTACTTGCGGAACGGCCTCCTGCACAGGAAAGAGCTTCCAAGCAATGGGAACCTGCAGCAGCGGGACCTGCACCATGCCTGCCGCGCAAACCTGCCCGAATGTCTGTGTGTTGAGCGCAGGAGGTTGCAAGGACTGCACGCCGAACACCAAGCAGTGCTCGTCAGGTGGAATTCCGCAGCTCTGCTCTTCAGGTGGCACGTGGCAAAACCAGACCGCGTGCGCAACCGGGACTTCCTGTTTGGCTGGGGACTGCAAATGCTCCCAAACGACGTGCGGTGGCGCCTGCGTCGACACCGGGAGCGATCCGAAAAACTGCGGCTCGTGCGGACACGATTGCCTCGGAGGAACGTGCAGCGGCGGGCAGTGCCAGCCGAGTGCCGTTGTCAGCAACACGGGCGACAATGTCAGGGCATTCGCCATCGACTCTACCTACGTCTACTACCAGGCCCAGGATTCCACCGGTTTCGTCAATGCCTACCGGATCGACAAGCGGACCGTGAACGGCAGCAACAGTCCGCCCTTGTACGTTGGGACCTACTCCAACAACTTCCCGGGAGTCATCGGCAGCACTCTCTTTTCGTCAGACAGGGGCGGCTGCGGCATGTGCAACATCGGCTCCTGCTCGACACTCGGGGCTACGCCTGGCACGGGCGACATCATCCCCTTCAAGAACCCTGCACCGCGATACTTCGCGCAATACGACGACCTCGTAAACCGCACCAGCTTCACCTGGTACTCGACCACCAAGGTCAGTGAGGCGCACTACTCTGAGATCCCCCCGTACACGGCTTCGAGCTGGGAGTACCCATCGTATTTCGCTTTCGGCGATGTGGTCTACTGGATTCGAACTCTCTTCGATGCAGGCTACAACCCCACGGACGTCAGTTTGTATTCAGTGGGCGTCTCCAATACGACCCAGTCATCGCACTTGGCGGGTAGCATGACACCCCTCGCAGGTGTAGTCATCGTCGACGTAAACGCGCAGTCCGTGCTCCTCGACAGTGGAACCGGGGAACTGCTACGCGTCCCCCTGCCTGGCGGAAAGGGCGGGGCTGCTCCCGATGTGCTCGTCACCCTATCGGCCACCCCCGCGACGCTGGAAGGGGCCGTCGAAGATGCGACCGGGGTCTACTGGATCGAAGGCGACGGAACCATGTACCAGTGTTCGGCGGCCAACTGCACCACGAGCAAGAAGAATCTTGCTCTTGGCCTCAATTGCAATGGCTATCTATTTCTGGATCAAGACACCTCAGCGCTGTACTGGGGCGATATCGGCACCCACCAGGTGATGCGGCTGGTGAAGTAAAATCAGGCCGGCCCGATTTCGACCGGGCGAAAGGGCCGCTCGCACTGAAGTCCGCAGGGGCCTGCACGGCCGCACAGTTGCTGCGTCCGAGGCCCACACCCAAACCGGAGGACAGGCCGCTTCTGTCCCCAGGCGCAGGCGCTCATCAGACGGTGAACGCCTCCACCCGCTTGCGCAGGGTCTCGGCCTCGGAGGCCAACTCGCGCACGGCCAGGTTGATGCCTTCCACCACCTGCAGGTTCTGTCGCGCCACGTCTGCAATCGAGTCGGTCGCCTTGACCACGGTTTCGCCGCCGCGCTTTTGTTCGATGGTGGCGTCCAGCATGATATTGGTCAGTTCGTTCATGTTGTGCGACGCCTTGACGATCTCGGCGGCGCTGCCCGCGTTCTCGCGCGC
>PMIX01000005.1:0-9788 GCA_003158395.1 Myxococcales bacterium
GCGACGTTGTTGCCCAACGGGATGGTGCTCATAGCTGGCGGGCAAGGATTCGGTAATTCCGTTCCCCCGGTGGGGTTCGCGAGCGCGGAGCTATACGACACAGGGGGCGGGACATTCACGGCCACTGGCAGCATGTCCGTGGCAAGGTGCAACCATACGGCGACGTTGTTGCCCAACGGGATGGAACTCATTGCCGGCGGATTCAGTAGCACCGAAGAGCTCGCAAGCGCGGAGCTATACCAATAGCCACGACGGGGGGCGCCCACCAAAGGTTGGCCGAAGCGGAGAACATGGTCCCGCTGTCCCCGAAGGCCGCCAGCCTCACGACCCGCTAGATCCGCGTCCACGACCTGCGCCACGTCTTCGCCAGCTGCTTCGTCATGGGCGGCGGGGACATCCTCACCTTGCAGCGGATCTTGGGGCACAGCACGTCACAGATGACGAGCCATGCCTCCGCGCACCTGTCCCCGGCACACCTGGCAGGCGCAGCCGACCGCAGTCTCCCGGTTGGGCCACATGGCAAGCGCCACAACCCAGCGATTCAAGTGGGTCATGTGAAGAACATGGTCAAGCACTTCGGCATTGAGGAGTGCGCGAAGGGCCAGATCGAAAGGCTTCGGTAGCAGACACGCGACAGAGCAGACGCGGCCGACCAGGTGCCCCGCGAGAAAGGTCCGCTGCGCCGGGTGGCCAGCATTCGCGCGGGGTTGCTGATTCTCGAATGATTCCCGTGCCGGGGATGGGACTCGAACCCATAGGTCGCTTTCGCGATAGCGGATTTTAAGTGGCCATAGTGGCTTACCACCGCGCGCACCGCGCGCACCCCGCGCCCGTCGCCGTCCCCCAAACGCACTGAACACACGCAACGGCACGCCGTAGAGGCCCGGATGAGGCCCAGAGGGTGCGATCCAGGGAGCCGGCCCGGGGGCTGCGGGTGGGCACCGCCCAACCCGGGCGCGTGGCCACGTGGCTTCGCGTCTGGCGCGTGTTCGCGGCCCGATGCGCGCAACATCCACCCGCAGCGCGGACTCGCCGGCGGCGGGCCTGCCGCCTTGACCGTGGCAGGCGAAGGTGGTGCACTGTAACGATGCGGCGTCTCTCTGTGCTCGTGTTCTTGGCCCTGTTGGCAGTATCCGCCTGCGCCACGGGATACCACCCCGCAGGGCTTACGGGTGGCTTTTCCGAGATGCGGATCAACGAACGAACATTCGAGGTCCAATTCCAGGGGAATGGCTTTACGTCTCGGCAACGCGCGAGGAGTGGTGCTCTGCACAGGGCGGCAGAGCTGACCTACTATTCCGGCTACTTTGGTTTCTGGGTGAGGAACGACGACTCAACGATGGAAGTGACCACGCCAATCTACACACCACCAGTGCAGTGCACGACGACAGGGAGCCTCTACGGCAACACCTACAACGGCACCACCAGCTGTGGAGGCGGGAACCCCCAGCCCATCAGGAAGCCGCACACATCTGTGACGATCATCATGGTGACCTATCCAGAAGCGCAGAAAGCGCCGCCGGGGATAGTCGTCTACGATGCACGCCTCTTGCTGAGTCAGCCGCCACCATAGGCGCGTTCAGGCTCGCGGCGTGTCGATCCTGCTGTCGTGTTGTTCGCCGAACCCTAAGCGAGGATGATGCGACGCAAGCGGCTACGGAGCGGACGGGGGTAGGATCTCCCGTGGCTGCACCTTGAACGCCTTGGCCAGTTTCCACATGGTCCGTAGCGTGACCGATCGGCCGGCTTCGATACGCTGGTAGTGCCGGAGGCTGAAGCCACGCTCCATCATGTCCTCTTGGGTGAGGCCGTGGCGCTCGCGGAGCGCGCGGACGCGCTGCCCGAACACTTTGCAGAAGCGTTGAAACGGTTCCTCCACTCTGGGCGGCGACGCTAGGGGGTGGTGGCTTTCTGCACCACGGCTCAAAATGTCGTGTGGTTCCTGCCGTTTCTTCTGGCGCGCCGCTCACGCCGGAGCGACAATGCGCTGGGGCCGAGGCGAAAGGAGAGCGCATGAGACGAACGGGTGTAGTAGTGATCGCGTTGTTTGCGGGTTGCGGCGGTGGGGGTGGGGCTACTGGCGGAGGTGGCGGCACTGCGTCGGGTGGCTCATCGGGGGCAGGTGGCGCCGGTGGCGAGGGCCTCTCAGGCCTGAGCGATGCGGCGGTGGCGGACGCAAACGGCGGCACGCTGGCGGCCCCGGACGCGAACCCGATCTCACCCGATGGACCGGCCAGCGTCGTTCACGACGCCGGAATCCCCCTGGACACCGCGGCTGCGCCGCTGGACGCGGTGGCCGGCGCGGATGCACTAGCCACTTGCGGGCAGGCGGGTACCGCGTGCGCTGCGACTGCTGCGGGCTGCTGTGCCGGGAACGCCTGTGTCAATTTCCCCGAGCTGGGCGGTTCATTTTGCACAGCCGCTTGCGTCTCCGGGGACGGGTGCAAAAGCGGCTGCTGCGTTCCGTTGAAGAGCGGCGGCTCGGCCTGTGCGCCTGCATCGTACTGCGCGACATGCAAGAAAGCCGGTGAGGAAGGATGCCAGTTCGACCAGGACTGCTGCCCGGGTAGCGCTTGCATTACGGAGACATCTGGCGGCGTCGCCACAGGTACCGTCTGCAAGGACTACTGCACCGCCAATTACAACTGCTACAGTGGCTGTTGTGCAGTGGTCAGCGGTGCGACGTACTTCGTGTGTTCGGCAGTGCAGTTCTGTCCCGCTGCTCTCAGCCCGCCGAGTTCAACTTTCCTGCCCGGAACGTACACCGTGACAGTGTCCCGAGAGGCCGCCGACTTGTACAAAGTCCAGGGCCAGGCAGTGTGGATCGAGACGCAGTTCTGCTACCAGTTCGTCTACTACGACAGCGCGATTCTGGTGTGGGGCGGAGCGTACGCGATCAACAATCAGATCACGTTCTCTTCGGGCCAGACGTGCACCGTCGTTGATGTTCTCGTCTACCACTAGCCGGGGCGGGCCGGCCCCCGGTCGGCCGAATTGGGCAGGATAGCGCGAGGTCTTGGAACGGCCGCCTGCACAGAGCCGACAAGGAAATGGTATGCTTCCATCGTTGTGAGCGAGAGACAGAAGACCGGGCTTGATGTTGCAGCGGCCGCGCTCGGCCGTCACGTTCAGGCGCTATCGGACCGACAGAAACGCACCGAAAGTGGTGAACTCACTTCTGCCGATCTGGCGTCGATGGTGCGGGCTGCGGAATTCTTGCTCGCCATTGAATGCGGCCGCGCGAATATGCTCTTCAAGGCTGTGGGCCGTCGGCTAGCGACGATGGAGACTGAGGATCTGAAAAGCTTGCTCGCTGAAATTGTGACCGGCGAGATCGAAGGTGAGGCGGAAAGTGGAAACTGACATCGGGCGCCTCGTGTTGGCGAGGGTGTTGGAAGCCAAACTCCGTCAAGAGGAACGGAGACGGAGTCTTCGTGATGCACTCTGGGCCGCATACGAGACGACCCTCGGGGATCCGCGGTTCTGCGTGCGACGGCTTGAGGTCGTGGAGCACGCCGCGCGGGCGCTGGGGATCCGGGTGCTCAACAATGCCGTGTTTGCCGAAGTCGAGGCTGCGGCGTCCGCGCTCGGGTTCGAGGCGGTCAGGAACGGGAATCGCAGCCTATTCCGCTGCGTGAAGCGGAGGGACCAGGACAGCGAAACCGCCCTGACCGTGTCGCGGGCAAATCGCCGGGATACCAGGTGGCCGCGAGCCACCGAGGACTGCGGCGCCGACGTGGCGTGATTCGGCGCGGGTTCGCTGACTTCGGACGCACCCGGCAGGCCCGGTAACCCCGGTAGGCCTGTTTTTCTGTATGATACAGGGAAGCGCCCGCTCGGTCTGAACCACCGGCGGGCGCCAGACGGAAGGAGTGATTCCGCCCATGGGCAATGTACGCGGCAGCGCCGGTCCAAGCAAGGGCAAGGATGGGTGCGCGCCGTTTGAAATCATGATCGGCGGCGAGCGGCTGGCGGCAAAGCCGGAGGGGATCGGGTGGGTTCTGAAATGGCGCGGAAATGAGCGCGCGGTCGAGGTAGGCGAGTTGGTTATTCTGGGGGACCCAGAAGGAAAGTGGTGGCGGGCAATCGTTCCAATGCATGAGAGACCTGCGAGGGTTACTCCGAAGCCGGTGCCTGACGCATTCCGAAATTCGGGAGAGGCCTCGGTTGTCGAATGGCGAGTGCCCCTCTTCTCTACCGCAAATAGCCTAGCGAGCATGTCCGACCCAATGACGGTGGGACGATGTGGTCCGGGGCTTCGGAAGCTGCGGGAGGGCGCCGAAAGGCGCGAGGAGGATCGCAAATTCATTCGCGACCGCGAGGAACATCGCAAACGGCTCAACAAGGCGACCGAAGCGGCGATCCATCTTAGGGACAGGCTCGCCGATCTGTGCGAGGAGGAAGACAGGCGGCCATGGATTACGCCCGACGGTGCCGAATGGAGCGAATATCTCTACTTCATCGACAACGTGCCGAATTCGCGGCGAAGACGAGGCTCTCTGTGGCCAGTTGCGAGTCTCAGGAAGGTGACGACCCTGCTCATTGCCAAACTCCGAGAATGGCAAGAGCATGGAAAGCAAAAACGCGGGCACCCAGCCGACGCGCCCGTCGCTGCGGTCGAAACCCCCTTGAGAGCAATGGGGTTGTCGGACTCGGAGATTGCGCAGCAACGCCAGTTCTGCGGGCTCGAAGTCGCCTTGATAGACCGTCCCGACAGGCGATTGAAGGGGGCGGGCTACGCGCGGGAGAAATCAAGGGACCACCGGCGCCCGCGTCGTGGCGGCGCCCGAAAGCGCTCCAAATAGCCTGCCTTCGAGCGATTTGTACCCGCCGCAGTGAAGGCGATTTTCCATCAAGGTGGATGGCGTGCGAAACAAAGTGCATGTCATCCGGTCGCCTCAAGGGGATCCGCTCGATGCGGGAACCCTTACGACCCTGAGGGAGCTTCTTGTCGAGCACGGCGCCCTCCGCCTTTCGGTGATGCTCGGCCCATCTGCATCGGCGCTCGCTCGCGCGGCCAGTGGCTGCCGCGTCCTGCGCGGCACGCGGGAACTCATCCGAACTGGAATCGAGCGGCTTCGCACTGAGGGGGAGTTGTCCGCCCCGGGAGGCGAGCGATGAGTGCCAGCGTGGCCAACGGCGGGCGACCGGCCGCGGTCTTGCCTCGCGTATTCGATGTGCCGGAGGTTCCCCGCCTCCTCACCCCTGCCCAAGTTGCGGAGCGCCTCGCGGTTTCGCGGTCCGCGATCTACGCGTGGGTCAGGGCAGGGCACCTGACGGCGATCTATGTCGGCCGTCTGCCAAGGTTCGCTGAGGCCGACGTCCTCGAATTCATCGCGTCCCGCCGGCGGACAGCGCAGGTGACACCATGAAGCCCGCACGCCCATGCTCACGAATCGGGTGCACGGCGCGTGTGCGCTTCTCTGACCTGTCGGGCAAGGTGCAACTGTGACTGCGGGCTTGTCTGAGCTGCTGCGGGCGCTCCAACCCCACAAGCTGCGCAAGACGGGCAGCGGTTGGGCTGCCTGCTGCCCTGCCCACGAGGACAAGCGGCCGTCACTTTCTATGACTGAGGCGGCCAATGGGAACGTGCTGGTCAAGTGCCACGCGGGGTGCCGCACGGAAGACGTGCTGGCCGCGCTCGACCTGCCCATGACGGTTCTGTTCCCCGACGACCGAAACCCGGTGGCGCCGCGGCCAAGCCCCAGCACTGCCGCGCCAGAGCACGAGATCGTCTATGACTACCGCGACGAATCCGCCCGACTCGTCTTCCAGGTCGTGCGCCAGCCTGGCAAGAAGTTTCGGCAACGCCGGCCCGACGGCGGCGGGGGATGGATCTGGAACCTGGACGGCGTGGGGCGTGTTGTCTACCGCTTGCCCGAATTGCTGGCGGGGCGGACCGATCGCACCGTCTACGTTGTGGAGGGTGAAAAGGATGTCGAGGCGTTGTGCGGGCTTGGCGAGGTGGCCACGACTAACCCCGGCGGCGCGGGCAAGTGGCGGCCGGAGTACACCCCAGCGCTTCACGACCGCCACGTCGTGATCCTGCCTGACAATGACGACGTGGGATGGAAACACGGCGAAGACGTGGCGCTAGCGCTGGCTGGCGTCGCAGCGTCGGTCAAGGTGGTGCATCTTCCCGGGCTGGCCGAGAAGGGAGACGTCTCGGACTGGCTTGCGGCCGGCGGGACGGTCGCGGAACTGCAATCGCTGGCCAAGGCGGCGCCCTTGCGTGTGACGGCCGCCATAGTTGCAGCGACCCCAGAGCGGCCGTCCACGACCCCCAAGGTGGAAACGGACCCGTGGCCCGCTCCTCTCGCGCGGGAAGCGTTCCACGGGCTTGCGGGCGGCATCGTGGACGCGATCGCGCCGCATACCGAATCGGACCCTGTGGCGATCTTGGTTCAACTGCTTGCGGCCGTCGGGAACTGCATCGGCCGAGGGGCGCACTTCCTCGTGGAACGGACGCCACACCACCCCGTGATCTTCGCCGTCCTGGTAGGAACGTCCGCCAAGGCACGCAAAGGCACGTCCTGGGACCACGTGAAGCGGCTGCTGTACGACGTGGACGCGGGCTGGGTCAGCGACAGGGTGGTTAGCGGGCTCTCCAGCGGCGAGGGCGTGATCTGGAACGTCCGAGAACCGATCGAAGCGCTCAGGCCAGACAAGGACCACAAGGGCGCCATGGTCCGGGTGCAGATCGACGACGGCGTGAAAGACAAGCGGCTCATGGTGGTGGAACCGGAGTTTGCTTCGGTTCTGCGGGTAGCGGGCCGCGACGGTAGCACCCTGACCGGGGTACTCCGCCAGGCATGGGACGGCGTGAACCTGAAAACGCTCACCAAGAACAACGCATGCGAGGCGCGGAATCCCCATGTTTCCGTGATCGGTCACACGACGCGCGACGATCTGCTCAGATACCTGGACCGCACCGACGCGGCCAACGGCTTCGGCAATCGCTTCCTGTGGGTCTGCGTGAAGCGGTCCAAGTTGCTTCCCGAGGGCGGCGCCTTTGACCCCGCTGTCCTGGCCCCCATGGTTGCGGATCTGCGGGAGGCGATCCGGTTCGCGCGCCAGCATGGGGAGAAGCCGCTGGCCCGTGACAGCGAGGCGGCTGCGATCTGGCGCAACGTCTACGGGGACTTGTCGGAGGGCCGGCCGGGCTTGTGCGGGGCGATGCTGGGCCGGGCGGACGCTCAGGTCGTGCGGCTTTCTCTCCTGTTCGCGTTGCTGGACCGTTCCACCGAGATCCGGCGGCTACACCTGGAGGCCGCACTGGCGCTCTGGGACTATGCGGAGGCGTCTGCGCGCTACATCTTTGGGGCGGGGCTTGGTGACCACGTAGCTGACGAGATCCTGCGGCTGCTCAGAGCTGCACCGGACGGTCTGACTCGGACCGCGATCAGTCAGTCGTTCGGTGGGCACCGGGCGGCTGCTGACCTGGCCCGGGCCTTAGGATTGCTCGAACGGCACGGCCTGGCTCATGCCGTGACCGAGAAGACGGGCGGGCGTCCCGTTGAACGCTGGTTTGCGGGGCCGGGCGAAAAAAGCGAAGAAGGCGGAGGAAGCCCCCCTTCTTCCGCTTCGTTAGCTTCTTTCGCGGGAGGAGGTGGCTAGATGGGCCGGTATCTCGACATGGCTAGGGCAGCCAGCGGACCCGCCCTGGTACTGCCGCCCGTCGCGCCGGCCGTGGCCCCTGGCCTGCTGTCCGCGCCTACGGTCGTGGCCAAGGAAGCCTGCCCGGAACGGCTGGCCGAAGTCCGAGCGGCTTACCGTGGGACCATGGCGAGGCTCTCACTGCTCTATCCCGCGGGCGTGGACAGCGCATGGGCGGAGATCGGGAATCGGCCCGAGGTGGCCCGCGCCATTGATGCGGCCGAGAAAGCAGCGGACGCGGAAGCACTCGCCTACCAGCGTGGCTCCGCCACCGCGCCCGATGCGTTCCTGGCCGCCCTTGCCCGGTGGGAAGACGCATGGGCGGACGCACTGGCGGCCCTTGCCACGGTCCCAGCGGCGGACGTGTGCCACGCTTGCGGGCGGGCAAATGCAACGGTCACTGTCACCACGGACGCCGGCCGCTTCTGCCGGCGCTGCCTTCGGGATGAGGAACAGGCTATTGTGGAGACGAAAGCGCTATGACCCGCCGAAAGACCACCCCGCGAAGAAAGCCAAAACCCCTGGGCGGCCCGCGCACCTACGGGCGCCTCCAGCGGGCGCTGGACGATGCCGCCCGGCGCGAGATTGAGGCTGTGCTCAAAGAGACAGGCGGGCAGGTTGTCGCGGCTGCGACTGCGCTAGGTGTCAGCAAGGTTGCCCTCTGGAAACGCATGAGGGCGCTCGGGATCAAGGCGAAGGGTTAGGGGCGGGGTAGGGCGGCTGTCCAGGCAACACTCGGATCTGGCCTAGCCTTTCAGGGTAACTTAAGTTAACCTATGACCATAGGGCAGAACGGAAGGGAACCTCGCCATGAGAGACGCCACAGTGAAACGACAGCGACGCAGAGCCGGCCGCCGGGACTTCGGGACAATCAAGTCCGACGGTAGCCCCACGAACCCGCGTTTTTCAGTGCGCTGGTACGAGGGCGGCCGTCAGCGGCGCAAGAGAGGTTTCGAGCAGCGGGGGGACGCGGAAGGGTTCCTCGCACGTGTCCGCACGGCGCTGTCCGACGGGGTGCTGGACGCCCACCGGCGGAGCCAGGTAATGCTAGCCACTGTCGCAGACGAATGGTTGCGCACGCACTCGGAGGTCAGGCTGCGTTCTCACGCGGACAATCAAGAACGGTGGAAGCGGCTAGAGAAGTTTTTCGGGCGAGAGCTGGCCGCCTCCGATGTCACGCCCACCCGGATCTTGGAGCTTCGGAGCCATCTGCGGTCCGAGGGGCTCGCGCCCGCCACGGTCAACCGCTACCTGGCCCTCCTGCGCAGCGTGCTCAACTTCGCGGTGACCGCGGGCTACTTGCAGGCGTCGCCGGTTCGGCGCTTCGCGCGCGGGAGCTTCCTGCTGTCGGAGCCACGCCCAAAGCGGAGCCCGCCCCTGGCCTCGAACGCAGAGGCAGCGCGCTTGCTTGAGGCGATCCGGGATGGCCAACGAGAGTGGTTCGGCCTTTTCGCCTTCTTGCTGCTGACGGGGGCACGTCGGGGCGAGGCCGCCGGGTTGCGCTGGGGGGACGTGGACCTCCCGCGACGGTTGGTCACGATCCGAAGAAGCTACGAGGCGCCTCCAAAGAGCGGGCGCGCACGAACCGTGCCGATCTCCTCGGAGCTGGCGGGCATCCTGGTTGAACACCGCGCCCACGACAGATGGGCCGGGGAACTGGTTTTTCCAGACCCGCCGGCGGGCGGGATGCTGTCACCGAACGCGCGCTTGGCCGCAGTGCTGGACGCAGCTTGCAAAGCCGCTGGCGTGGCGAGGATGCGAGTGCACGACCTCCGCCATGCTCACGCGAGCCTCTGGCTCATGGCGGGCGGCTCGCTGGCTGACGTCCAGAGGAACCTCGGACACTCGACGCCCATGCTCACGAGCGAGACTTACGGGCACATTGCCGAGGACCACAGAATCCACGAGGCGGACCAACGGCTCGCCCTTGGAATCGGGCGGCCGGGACCGAAGCCATTGACTGTGACTTCGCAGGCGGCCGAAGTGGGCGCCGATGCCCGGGCCGAGGGCGCATAAGAGCGCGCTAGAGGCCCACTTGAGGCCCACGCGGGACGACAACCGAAGCCTTCTCCGCGCGTTTGATCGGGCGAATCGTCAATGATTGCTGGGTGCCGGGGATGGGACTCGAACCC
>PMIX01000005.1:9796-20051 GCA_003158395.1 Myxococcales bacterium
TGAGTCCCTGAGCCGATCCCGCTCACCTGAACGTAGCCTCCCTCCTCGGTGCCGGCCATGTCGACCCCGTCAACCCGAACCAAAGGACCGGTCGTCCCCGCCTTGGGCACGTAGACCACGGCGCTGACGTTGACCGGGATGGTGACGGTCATGAAGAAGCGTGCCGTGTCGCGATCCCACGCCACCGTGATGTCGCCGCGATCGGTTGGGACGCGGCCGCTGGCAGCCGGAAGCGCGGCTTGGAAATCAAGCGGCTTGATTCGCACTTGTTCGTATTGGGGCAGAAGCGGCGTGACGCCCAGGATGTAGCGGACGAAACCATAGAGGCCGGCTGAGCCCCAGGCATGCGATTGGCTGTCGGTGCCGGCGTCGGCCGTCCAGCTCTCCCAGGTTGCGGTCGCCCCGCGCGACAGACAGCGCGCCCAGCCTAGGTTGTTTGTGTTGGTGAAAAGATCCACCAGCGCCGCTCCCTGATCGGCTTCGCCGAGCGCACGCACGAGCCACCACACCGTGACCATACCCACGCTCATGTGCAGCGCCTCGACCTCGGCGATCACGCTGCCGACCTGCGCGCTCGGCACGATACCGAGCGCCAGCGGGAACATGTTCGCGTGTTGCGAGACGTGAGTGCTCCGGGTCGCCGTCGCGCTCAGACCGTCGACGTACACACCGCTCGCGTCGAGGAGTTGGCCGTTGATGGCGGCTCGGAGGGCATTGGCTCGATCTCGATAGATGTCACGATCCCCAGTATTGCCGAGTTCCTCGGCGATCTTGGACACGATGTCGTTGTCCGCGTACGCCCAGCCATTGATCACCGTGCGCGCCGCCGTCATGTCATAGCCGAAACGCATTGGAGCGGGCCAATCCACGATACCGTACTGATAGGAGCCCGATCCGCCGACCAGGTTCGTGACCAGGCCGGTCGTCGCGCTGCGGGAGCGTTCGACGTAGTCCGCGACGTCCTTGAGCCTGCTGTATTGGGTGGCCAGAAAGGTGCGGTCTCCGGTTTCGAGGTAGTACTCCCAGACCCACGGGAGATAGGCCTGCGTGTAGTCGGGGATGTCCCGCGCGCCGTCGGTGTTGGGATACACGGCATTGATGCGCCCGCGGTTCGCGGCGCTGGACCAGTACTGGGTCATCGACTGAATGAACTCGTTCAGCGACTTGCGGGTCAAAACCCGTTCGGCCATGACCGGCATTGCCTCGGTGCTTTGGATGGCGCCATCGCCAAGAAAACCGCCCTTCTCGCGGGTCGGCGTGTCCACGAATTCCTCCTGCGCGCCCACGGTCAGCGAATGCTTCATCAGATCCCACACCGCATTCAGCGTGGTATTGGGGGAAGTGAACAGCGAGCGCGTGTCGTCCATGGCGCTGTGGCGTTCGACAAACTTGAAATTGGACGGTGTGACCGCCATGGGCGCGTTGTCGATCTGGAAATAGCGCATCCCCAGATACTCGGCGGGCTGGTAGCTGAAGGTCACTCCGCTCAGCACGGCGACGTAGCTCATATTGGTACTCTGGTTCTTGGTCGTGTCAATCTCGCCGGCCGCGTTGAGCGCGTAGCCCCCGCGCATGTTCACGACACCACCGGAGGTACCGCCCGAAAACGTGATGCGCGGAACCCCCGGGTAGACCTTGCCCAAATCGACCACGTATTTGCCCCCGCCCTTGGACGTGACGTTCACCGGAGTCATCTCGGTTTCGATGATGCGCGACAGGTCCGGCGCGAGCGTGCCGGTCCAAGGCGAAACGGGATGCGCGCCGATATCGGTGGCTGTGCTCCACGACGAATCGTTGTACCCAGGCGAGGACCAGTTGGGAAGTAGGTTGCGCGCATCGATGCGTTCGATGTAGCCCACGCCCTCGCCGTTGCGCGACGACTGACCCGTTACCCAGCTGGTGGCCTGCCGCTGATGCCAGGTCTTGTCCGTGCCAACCACGGTGGCCGTGCCGTCGGCATAATGGACAATCGCCTTCATGAGCACGCCGCGGCTGCTTGGGGGCCGTCCCTGGCCACCGCCGAACCAGTGATTGAAGATCGCGAAGAGATTGCCGGCGTTTGCGGTGACCTGCCCCGTGATGTCGTAGGCGTTGTAGTACTGATATTGGGGATAGTGATAGGAGGGCCCTTTGCCAACTAGGACTCCATTCACGTAGAGAGCGTATTTGTGCACGCTCGTGACGTACACAGTGGCACGCGCCAATGTCTCGTTTGGCAAGGTCACAGTCTTTCGGTAATAGGTGAAGTCATCTGCGATGGTTGTGTTGCGCTTGATCCAGTGCGCGCCGGACCAGTCGGCGTTGGTGAGCAGGCCGACCACAAACGTCCCGGTGGCGGAGTAGGGGCTCGCTGTCGACGTCTTGTCCCAGGTTCGGACTTTCCAGTAGTACTCTGTGTCGCTCGCCAGCGGCGTCCCCGCGTAGACGACGTGATTCTGCAACCGGCTGGCCACCACGCCGCTGTCCCAGATGTCGCCGACGCTGGCGTCCAGGGTTGCCTGCGAGGAGGCGACCAGTATCTGGTATTGCGTCTGGATTTCGTTGGGGTCCGGGTCGTTGACCAACCACCCGAAATAGGGAGCGTTGTCGGTTCCTACCGGGTTGACGACGTCGTCGACCCGCAAGGCTGTCGGGGCCAGCGGCGCGCCTCCCAATCCACCGTCGGGCGTGGTTCCTCCCGTTCCGTCGCCCCCCGTCCCGCTGCCGTCGGTCCCGGCAACGCTTGTCGCGTACGCGTGGTTTGCGTCCTGGAGGCTCACCACCGTCGCGGAACTCGCCAGCGCTCGGGCCGTCGTCTCGACGGTGGCGTCAGGCGCGCATGCAGAAACGAGAAAGACACCGATCGTGGCCGCGCCTGGCGGAGCAAACCTGGTTCGATACCTGGAATTCAAGCACATGATTTCTCCTGGCCCAAGANNCGCCATTTCGACGGTCCTGCTCTCAGCGACGCTTGTTGCTGCGGCTTGCTCAAGTAACTCAGCGAGCCCACAGACGGGGAATTCAGGGGGTAATGCGCAGAGTCCGAGCGGCGCGGGCAACCGCGGAAGCGCCGGAGTATCGACGGGAGGCAGGAATGGGCAAACGACACCCGGCTCGGGTGGAATCACCGGCTCAGGGGGGAGTAACGCTGGCGGCCAAAACGTTTCTCCCGCAGGTGACAACCCTGCCGGCGGCCAGGGTGCCACCGGTTCTGACGCGGGCGGTGCGGTGGCCGGAGGCCAAACCGGCTCGACCCCCAATGCCGCTGGCGGTCAGATGGTCCTGCCACCCCCAGGGGCGAGCATCTCAGTTGCAGGCGAAGCCGACTTCAGCATGGATCCCGGCTGGCAGTTCATTAAGCAGGACGTAACGGGCGCCGAGGCCAAGGCATTCACCGACGCCTCCACCCCAACCGGATGGAGCACGGTCAGCACGCCGCATACCTACAACGATGTCGATACCTACCGGGTGTATGACAAACACGGCGCTGGCGACACGGGTGGGTATATGGGACCGGCTTGGTACCGGAAACATTTCAACATTCCGAGCGCATACTCTGGCAACAAAGTCATCATCGAATTCGCGCGCATCAGGCAGGGCGCCCACTTCTACATCAACGGAACCGATGTCGGCACATACGGCGATGGCGTAACCCCCTGTGGAATCGACGTGACCGGGAAAGTCAGCTTCGGGGATGGGGCCGCGAACGAGAACGTCCTCGCGGTGCGCGTCGACAACAGCAGCCAGGGGTACCAGTGGGAAGGCAGGAACTTCAACCCAAACTACGGCGGGTTGATTGGCCACGTCTGGCTGCACCTGCCTGGCAAAATCTACCAAACCTATCCCCTGTACAATAACCTGCAGACACAAGGCGTCTACATATACGGATCGAACTACACCAACATCGATGCCCAGGGCACCAAGGGCGATCTGACCCTCAATGTAGAAGCCGAGGTGAACAACGAATCCGGGAGNNCCTGACTGGCGCGAACCTTTGGAGCGACGTGAGCCCCAGCCTTTACAACGTCGTCACCACACTCAATGTGGGTGGGACAGACGTCAATGGACGCACGACCCTCACCGGGTTCCGCAAGGCTGAATTCAGGGGAGGCGCCGGCAAAGGCGGTGTCTACATCAACGGCCGGTTTGTCTTCCTTCTTGGCTTCGCCCAACGCTCCAGCAATGAATGGGCCGGACTGGGCGAGGCCGTGCCGGACTGGATGCACGACTATCATGCCAATCTGATCAGGGGCGCCAACAGCAACTACATCCGCTGGATGCACATCTCGCCCCAGCGGCAGGATGTCATTTCCCATGACCGGTACGGCGTGGTCAACGTGGCGCCCGCTGGCGACAATGAAGGGGACACGACGGGCACGAGATGGACACAAAGGCTCGACGTCATGCGCGGCACCATGATTTACCTGCGCAACAATCCGAGCGTCTTCTTTTGGGAGGCAGGCAACAGCGGAGTGAGCGCTGCCCATATGAAGGACATGGCTGACGTCCAGGCCCTGTGGGACCCGAAGGAGAAGGGACTCCGCGGCCTGGGTGACCGCGACATGGACGACGCAGGCGGCGCCCAATACGCCCAATGGTTCGGCACCATGGTGGCCTACGATCCGGGAAACCTCGGCAGTGGTTACTTCCGCGGCTACTCAGACGCGTACCGGGACCAGGGGCCCATCATCGAGGAAGAAGACTTCCGCGACGAGGCGATGCGCGGAATCTGGGACGACTACACGCCCCCGCACCTCGGTGGCTTCAAGCCAGGTCCCCTCGACACCTATCATTGGCAATCGGAATCTTTCATTGTGGGCGACTCCACGGGCTCGGGGCAAGTTGCCCGAATCAATGCCTGGGTGAACCTCGAAAACATCCGCAATACGACCCCGGCAAACTCTCGGTACTCAGCCTATGCTTCGATCTACTTCTCGGACTCCGACGCCGACGGGCGCACGCAGAGCAGCAGCGTCGCGCGTTGTAGCGGGAAGGTCGACGCGGTCCGCCTGATCAAGCAAATCTACTACTCGTTCCGGGTGGCGGGAAATACCCAACCGGACATTCACATCATCGGGCACTGGACCTATCCAGCGGGTACCATGAAGACCATGTACGTGCTCGCCAACACCCCGTCGGTCGAGCTATTCGTCAACGGCACATCACAAGGAAAGTCGTCAAAGCCCACCGACACCTATACGTTCAGTTTCCCGGGCATCGCGTGGGCTTCGGGCAGCGTCAAGGCCGTGGGGTACGACGCCAGCGGCAAGCAAGTCTGCCAGGATGAGCTAACCACCGCTGGGCCGGCGGCCGCCATCAAGCTCACGCCCACAGTTGGGCCCAATGGTCTGCAGGCCGACGGTGCGGATGTGGCCATGTTCGACGTTGAGGTCGTGGATGCGAACGGACAGCGGCGCCCAGACGATGAAGACAAGATTGATTTCGCCATGACCGGGCCCGGAATCTGGCGCGGCGGGTACAACACCTCGGTGCTCGCTTCAACCAACAACACATACTTGAACACCGAAGCTGGAATCAATCGCGTGTTCATACGTTCCACCCTGACCCCTGGCGACATCACGCTGACTGCCACCCGCACAGGACTGACCGCCGGGAAAGCCACCGTGACGGCCAATGCGGTCAACGTCGTGGGCGGCCTGCTCTAGCAGGACCAGTCGCGCAAGCGGAGGGGTGGGGGGCGACCCGCTCCTCCGGCTTGAAAAGCGGGAGGGCGCAGAAGAATCGGTTTCTCGAAAAGGGGACTAGAAAGGGGAACTGACATGAACCGCGCGGCCGATTGGGGTTTTGCCGTGCCAAACAGGGAACTTCTGGCTACCGTTAGCGTATGACTCTAGTTCGAGATCTTAACATCTTGCGTGCTTCCGCCGATTCCGTCCCCAAGCCGAGACGCAGGCGGACAGCCATCGTGACCCCATCGGGGATTTGCCTGCGACAGCTCTTGACGGTTGGCGCAGTGGCTTTGCTGCTCAGCGGCGGAGGCTGCGCGCGCGTGCGCACGCAATCCGAAGACGCCAACACTTCGACAAACACCTCCACCACCACGGGAACAGGTGGAGTGGCGACCAGCGCGGGTGGTAGGACGAGCAGCGGAGGCGCCTCGGGCATGGGCGGTTCATCGAGTAGTGGCGGCGATTCCGCCAGCGGTGGCTCCACGGGTTCGGGAGGATCCTCTGTCAGGGGTGGCGGTCTAGGCGAGAGTGGCGGTGTGTCAAGTGGTGGTTCCTCGAGTGGCGGTTCCCCAAGTAACGGCTCCGGTGGCGCGGGAGGCGCATCCTCCTCGGGCGGCTCCTCGGGCACAGGCGGGACCGTGCGTGCCGATGCCGCCGTCGACGCCCCCATCGATACCGGACCACCGCCCATCAGCTATGCGCTCGACCCACCCAACCAGATGATGAATCAATTCTTCATTCCCAGTTGCCAAGCCGGTGTTGCAACTTCGCCTGGGGGCGGTCACTGCACGCAAGGACAGAATGCTTGCGAGGGCACCAAACAGGGCGCGCAAGTCAATTTCCTTTGCCCGCGCTTCATGCTCTTTTCCGACGAAATGGCTCAGGCGGCCCTGGATGACGGCTACCCCGGGTTGAACTACGGGGTGGTTGGGCACGACGTGGAAACCGGAGGCATCGATGGCAATGTGACCATCAGTTGCTGCCAGTGCTACCAATTGGTCTTCAGCCTGCCGGAAAACGGGGCGCAGGTCGGCGGTAACGGCGCCTCGGCCATTCCGATCCCACCGCCTCTCGTGGTTCAAGCCTTCAATACGTCGGCGGGCGGGGGCAAGAACTTCGACGTCTTCATGGGCGCAGGAGGTTTCGGCGCCTTCAACGCCTGCGATCCGAATGCATCCATGACGAGCCCTTCCGGGAAATACCTCTATACCCAGTTTCCGCCCGACGGCGAACCTGGTTCGGGCGGTGAAAACGCGGCCACCCAGATCGCCGGCTGCAAGGGCACCAACAACCTGACCACTACGGCGAGCCTGTCAGCGACGACCTGCCAGACCAACGTGGCCACGGCATGCGGGAAGTTCAAGTCTAGCTCGGCCACCGTGACCAACGAATCCATCCGTTCTTGCGTCCAGTCGAACGCCCCAGATACCTACTACCATATCAATTGGAAGATCTACGCCAAGCGCGTCGAGTGTCCGACGCACCTCACGCAGGTCACAGGCTGCAAACTCGCGTCGCAAGGCCTGCCTGCAGTCAATCCGGCGGTCACCACGCCAGATCAGGCTGCCGCGGATTCATCCTTCAAGTCTGGCTACACGACGACGACCATGCAGGACTGCTGCATGCCCACCTGCGCCTGGCAGAACAACGTCAAGGGCCAGAACCTTGCGGTGGTGGGGGACTACGACTCGTTCTACTCCTGCGATCAAAACGGCGTTCCAGTCACGGAGGCCTCGACGGCCGACGCGGGGAAGTAAACCTTTCCTTCAGGTAGAGGCTATGGGCACTGGCCGAGCCAGGTGATGACATTGCTCCAGTAGGTCTGCAGGTCCACGCCGTGTGTGCCCGTCCACCCACCGTCATAGGTAATCCACTCGTCGCCCCACACGTTGACGCGTCCGGCACCGCTGATCTCGGCAACCCCGATTGCGTAGTTCAAAGAGTCGCCGCCGCTTGCGTACAGGGAGAAAATGCTGGAATTGGCGGGCAGGGAGGTACGCGCGATACCCTCGATGGCCGCGGCGCTTGAAACCCGCAGCGCCCCTACGCCCGCGGTGATCTGACTCGCAATCGGAGGCGCGGTGGAGAACGCACTGATGCTCGAATTGCCTGGGAGCACGTTGACGTTGGTCACGGAGTACGCAATCCCAAAGGGAGCCAGCAGCAGATTCGCATTTGCCATTTCCGCGACTGTGTTCACAATTCCGATGGTCGTCATAAGGCCTCCCCCGTTGTTGACCCAGTCCCTGACCGCGCTCACCTCGCTGGAGAGAATTGTTCGTTGGGTGCCGGGATAGGAAGGGGACTCAGAGCTGGTCTTTTTCGCTTTGAAGAAAGCATCCTTGTCACCCTGCGTGTGGTAGATGTCCAAGACTACGATGGTCTTGTAGGGAGCAATTCGCGCAGCGGTTAGGTAGTTGTTGCCGCTGATGTCCAGATTCTGGACTGTGCAGTTGGCAGCCCGCGTGGCCAGCCAGGTCAAGAAAGCAGTGTCACCGGCCGTCACCAGGTTCCCGTGGTCGTCGTCGCTGTAGGTGGCGCCCCAAGGGCCGGTAATGCCTATTGTGGCGATCAGGGGGCAGTGACCGTTGCACGCGTTGCCGCCGGCGCCCGCTGCGCCGCCAGCACCATCGGTACCGCCGGTGCCTGCGCCGCCGTCAACGCCACCGCTGCCTTTCTGCCCGCCGCCACCGTTTCCACCGCTGCCAGTTCCGGCTGCTGCGTCGACAGCGCTGCCACCAGCGGAACCGCCGGTGGCAGCTTGCCCGCCGCTGCCCACGCCGGCATCGGCGCGGCTGCTGTCCTGACTACCTCCACCGCTGGCTGTTCCTGTGTCTCCGCCCGCGCCGCCGGTGACTGCGCCTCCGGAGCCGGCTGCTGCTTGTGTGCCGCCCGTCGGCCCAGCCGCGTCGCCCGCGCCTGCGGTTCCCCCTGTGCCTGCCCCGCCAGTTGCGACGGGCACATCGCTGCCATCTGCGCCGGCAGTCGCCACGGAGCCATCGCTGTTCTTCGTCCCTCCGATTTCAGTCGGACTGTCACGCCCAGCTACACCGTCGGTGGCGGCAGGCGTGTCGCCACTGCCTGGGCCGGCGAAAACGTCAGGCGCACCGGCGGGGGCGTCGCGTGCGATGGCGGTGTCACCCTTGTCATCAGACGCGACCGCGTCGGGCGGTGCAAGAGGTCCACCAGAAGTCAGGGTTCCTAGGCTGCTGTCCTGCCAGGAGCACGCGGCTTGCAGGGCAGCAATTAGACAGAGGCCTGGCGTGCCAAGACTGGCCGGCGAGAAAGGGTACTGCTTCAAGACTGCTACTTCACGGCTGGGAGGATTTCTCTCATCCCACCTGCCAATTGCGCCGCGCTAATCAGCCTACCTTCTGCGCACCCTAGCACGTTGGCGATCGCGAGGGAAGGGCCTCAGGGCCCCAGAACGCGTTGGCCGTGGTCGTTCGCCGGCTGGCCGCGGAGTCATTGTTCTCGGCTAGCGCGGTTGGGAAAGCTGTGTGAGAGCCGTGAGCGGCGGGGGTACACAGGCGTGCGTGTCCCCACATTGGGGGGACGAGTGAGAGCTTCGGCAGAGAAGCGCTGCGGCCTTTTGGGGATCTGGCGAGGCCCGGATGCTGTTGAAGTCAGCTCGACGTTACCGAGAAACTGTTGGTGACGAAGGCCTGGGTGGATCCGTCCGAGGTGATCTCGAAGCCGAACTGTAGCCGATCGAAGGTCCAACTGGCGGCAATAGACCCATAGGAGGTGTCGTTGTTGGTGATGATCCACAGCAGGATGGCCAAAATGTCGACCGTGCCCGAGTTGGTGTTCTGCGTGCGCACGAAGGAGATGATCTCATCGTTGCTCCCGTATTTGGAGAAGTAGACGTTCCAGACATGGCCGCCCACCAACACATTGGTCCGGTCTGGTGCTGATCCGGTCGGCTGCACAGACCCGTTGCTGTTCATCCAAATCCCGATCTCGGCGTGCGCCAGATTGGTGCTCTTGAGCGCGAGGGTGTAGGTGGTGTCCCAGGATCCACTGCTGGGCAAAGTCACGTCGAAACTGCTCGTGTAGCTGGCGATTGCGCTGATGGCCTTTTGGGGGGTCACGGTCACGTTGGGAAAGGCTTTGACACCAGCGGTGGCGGGATGATTGGCAGCCACCCCCCACTTGTTGGTTGGGGTGGCCCAGATGCACTGGCGTCCAGCGCCGGATCCCCAGATGTTGTTGTTGTAGCTGTAGGCGCCGCTCACCCATTGACCGAGCTGGGTGCAGGAGCACCAGGACGAGGTGATGCCCGCGGGCACGGCTCCTGGACAGTTGGTGGTGACGGGTCCGATGGTGCCACCCGAGCTGGTGGTTCCGCCTGAGGAAGTGGTTCCGCCTGAGGCGGTGGTGCCGCCTGAGGCAGTGGTGCCGCCTGAGGTAGTGGTCCCGCCTGAGTCGGTGGTCCCGCCGGTGGCAGTGGTCCCGCCCAAGTCGGTGGTGCCGCCTGAGGCAGTGGTGCCGCCTGCGCCGACAGTTCCCCCGGTGGCGGAGGTCCCGCCAAAGTCGGTGGAGCCACATGAGGCAGTGGTGCCGCCCGAGGCAGTGGTGCCGCC
>PMIX01000021.1 GCA_003158395.1 Myxococcales bacterium
GTTGCTGCTGGCGCTGGGCATCCTGCTGGTGCTGCCACCCATCCAGATGCCGTGGCTGACCGATCCGGCACGCTTTGGCGGTGGCTTGCGGCCGGTGGTCGCCGGCAGCTTGTTTCCCTTCTGCTTCATCACCATCGCGTGCGGATCAGTAAGCGGATTTCACGCCCTGGTCGCAAGCGGCACCACACCCAAGATGATCACCCGCGAACGCCAGGTGCGCAGCATCGGGTACGGCGCCATGTGCCTGGAGAGCTTCGTGGGCATCATGGCCATGATCGCAGCCTGCGTTCTCGACCCCGGGCTCTACTTTGCAGTGAACGCGCCCGCCGGGCTGGTGGGCAGCACGCCCGATGCGGTGGCGGCCGCGGTGTCGGCATGGAATTTCCCGGTGAGCGCCCACCAGATCACGGACTTGGCCAGCGCCATCGGCGAGAAGTCGGTGCTGGCGCGCACTGGCGGCGCGCCCACGCTGGCCATCGGTATGGCGCATATTTTCGGCAAACTCATCGGCGGAGTCACCGCGATGAAGCTTTGGTACCACTTTGCCATCATGTTCGAGGCGCTGTTTATCCTGACCACCCTGGACGTGGCCACGCGCATTGGCCGTTTCTTGCTGCAGGAGTTGGGCGGACGTTTCTGGAAACCGTTTGGCGACACGAAGTCGTATCCGGCCAACATCGCGGCCAGCGTGCTCTTTGCCGGAGCCTGGGGCTACTTTCTCTATTCAGGCGTGAAGGACCCTTTGGGCGGTGTGAATTCGCTGTGGCCGCTGCTGGGCATCGCAAACCAGTTGCTTGCGTGCGTGGCCCTATGTTTGGCCACGACGATTGTCATCAAGATGGGCAAGGCTCGCCAAGCCTGGGTGACGCTGGTGCCGCTGGCCTGGCTGGGCAGCGTGACGTTTGCGGCCGCGTTTTCCAAGATCTTTCATCCCAGCCCGCGCGTCGGGTTCGTGGCCATGGCAGAGAAACTTACGGCTGAACTAGCCGCGGGCAAGGTGTCCGCGGCCAAGCGCGTGGCCACCGAGGCACTGATTTTCAACAACTACCTCGATGCCGTGGCCGCAGGCATTTTCTTGGTGCTGGTGATCGCCATCCTGGTGGTTTCGATTCGCGAGTGGGTTCTCGTCCTGTCGGGGCGCAAGGCGGCGGTCCTGCACGAGACCGAGCCGGTCTGGCTGCTGCAGCCCGTGGCGCCGGCCGAGGTGCCGCGCCCCTGGTGGCGCCTCGGTGCCGCGGTCGTGATTTTGGGGACGTTGGCCAAGGAACTGTCGGGCGAAGCCGCAGCCGCACGCACCAACCTGCCTGCCGACGAGGCGCTGACCGAGGTGCTGGCGCATCGGTACGACGGTGGCGACGGCCCCTGCCGGTGCTGTTAGGCTACCCCTTGCGAACCAACTGCGAGATATCGCGGACAGCCCCGCGTGCTGCGCTGGTGGTCATGAGCGCATAGGCTTGCAGGGCCTGCGACACGGTCCGGTCGCGCTCGGGCTGGAAAGCCTTGTCGCCCCTGGCCTCCATGGCCCGGCGTCGCTTGCTCAGCGTAGCCTCGTCGACCAGCAACTCAATTTGGCGGTTGGGGATGTCGATGCGAATCGGGTCGCCTTCTTCTACCAGGCCAATGGTTCCGCCCTCGGCTGCTTCCGGCGAGACATGGCCGATGCTGAGGCCCGAGGTTCCGCCCGAGAAGCGGCCGTCGGTGAGCAGAGCGCAGGCCTTACCCAGACCCTTGCCTTTGAGGAACGACGTGGGATACAGCATTTCCTGCATGCCCGGCCCGCCCTTGGGGCCTTCGTACACGATCACCACCACGTCGCCGGGCTTGATCCGGCTGGCCAGAATGGCCTCGCAGGCGATCTCCTGCGAATGAAAGACTCGCGCCGGGCCTTCGAAGCTCAGGATGGACGCGTCCACCCCCGCGGTCTTCACGATGCAACCGTCCTGGGCCAAGTTGCCGTAAAGGACCGCCAATCCACCATCCTTGCTGTAGGCGTGGGCCACGTCGCGGATGCAGCCGTTCTCCACGTCGGTGTCGGCTGCTGCGAAGTATCTTTCCTGCGAGAAGGCGGTTTGCGTGGGCACGCCGGCAGGAGCCGCCAGAGCGCGCTTTCTGGCCGCTTCGCTGGCCGTCTTGCGATGGATGTCGTTTTCGGCAATGGCCTGACCCATGGTCGCTGCATGCACGGTCTTAGCCTCGCGGTGGATAAGTCCGGCGCGGTCTAGCTCGCCCAAGATTGTGAAGATGCCGCCCGCGCGATGCACGTCTTCGACGTGGTGGTGGGACGACGGCGCCACCTTGCAGATGTTGGGTACTCTGCGCGACAGGTGATCGATGTCGGCCATGGTGAAGTTCACGCCCGCTTCTTGCGCCAACGCCAGGATGTGCAACACCGTGTTGGTCGAGCCGCCCATGGCGATGTCGAGCGCCATGGCGTTCTCAAAGGCCTGCAAGGTCGCGATGCTGCGCGGGAGCACATCGCGGTTGCCTTGCTGGTAGTGCTGCTTCGCCATCTCGACGATGCGGCGGCCAGCGGTTTCGAACAGATCCCAGCGCCGCGCGTGGGTGGCCAGCAGGGTGCCGTTCCCCGGCAGCGCCAGTCCGAGCGCCTCGGCCAGGCAGTTCATGCTGTTGGCGGTGAACATACCCGAGCACGAGCCGCAGGTCGGA
>PMIX01000277.1 GCA_003158395.1 Myxococcales bacterium
TCGATCTCCTCGGCGATGATGTCGTTGCACAGCCCGATGCACTCGTCGCAGATGTACACCGTCGGGCCGGCTATGAGTTTCCTGACTTCCTTCTGACTCTTGCCGCAGAAAGAGCAGGATAGACTTCCCGGATCGTCGCGCTTGCCAGGCGGCACAAGAGAACGTTAGCACTGCCCCAGCCCCGCCGCCACCCTGGGGGCTGGCTACTTGTCCTTGCCGAGGTTCTTGTGCTCGATGACTTCATCCACCAGGCCGTACTCTTTGGCCTCGGCCGGGCTCATGAAGTAGTCGCGCTCGGTGTCGTGCTTGATACGTTCCATGGGCTGGCCGGTGTGCTTGACCAGCAGCTCGTTCAGGTTGTCACGCGTGCGCAGGATCTCGCGCGCATGGATGTCCACGTCGGTGGCCTGACCCGAGAACCCGCCCAGCGGCTGGTGGATCAAGATGCGCGAGTGCGGCAGGGCATAGCGCTTGCCCTTGGCCCCGCCGGCCAGAAGGAACGCGCCCATCGAGGCTGCCTGGCCCATGCAAAAGGTGGCCACGTCGGGCCGCACATACTGCATGGTGTCGTAAATGGCCATCCCTGCGGTCACCATGCCCCCGGGCGAGTTGATGTAGAGCATGACGTCCTTGTCGGGGTCCTCGCTTTCGAGGAAGAGCAATTGGGCGATCACGATGTTGGCGATCAGATCGTCCACCGCGCTGCCCAAGAAGATGATGCGGTCCTTGAGCAGGCGCGAGAAGATGTCCCAGCCGCGCTCGCCGCGGTGGGTTTGCTCGATGACCGTCGGGATGATGAAGTTGCCGGTCATGGGTGGCATAGCCGAGGTCGGATTCCTGGGGTCCTGCATGGACATTACTTTCCGGGCGGCTCGCCGCCCTTTGTGCGGGCCTCGGCAACCGCTTCCTCGGGGGTGAGGACCAGCCGCTGTCCGCCGCCCTGATCCGGCCTGATAATCAGGCTATCAGGATCTTCGTCGACAATCTTAGCCTGCGCGAGGAGCATATCAAGCGCCTTCTCTTCGAGCAGTTGCGCGCGAACGCCGTCGATGCGGCCCGAATTTTCCAGCTCGGTCCTCAGCTTGTTGACGTTCTCACCGCGCGCGTTGGCCAGCTCGACCAGGCGCTTCTGCAGGTCGCCCGCGTCGACCTGGAGCCCCTCGCGCTCAGCGATGGCGCGCAAGAGCACGCTGGCCCGCGCCGACTCTTCAGCCTCGGCGTGCACCTCTTTCTTCATGGCCTCGTCGTCGAGGCTACCTCCCGCCTCCACGTCGATGCCCGCCATCATGAGCTGGGCCTTGACCCGCATGACGATGTTCTCGGCGTGCCGACTGATCAGAGAGGGCGCGATGGGGAAATCGTTGCGCTTCACGACCTCCTTGACCAGCGCCGAAGCCATCTCGCGCCGGATACGCTGCTTGTCGGCCTCGATGAGCTTGTCCCGTACCTTCGCCTTCAACTCGTCGAGGGTGCCGGCTTCGCCCGTGTCCTTGGCCAGCTCGTCGTCGAGCGCGGGTACCCTGCGGCCGCGGGCTTCCTTGATAGTCGCGCGCAGGCTAATCTCCTTGCCGGCCAGGCTCTTGATGGCGATGTCGTCACCCAGCCGATAGCGAAGCTCTAGGCCGGAAGCGTTGATGGGCACGCCGCGCAATCGCGGTGCCAGGCCAGGCAGGCCGCCGGCGTTCTCGTCGGTCAAATCCACCGTGACGGTCTTGGTCTTGATCTTGAGCTCGCCCACCTTGCCGTGAACTTCGACCCGCAGAAGATCGTCGTCCGCGGTTATCTCGCGGCCCTCGACGGGCAGAAATGCAGTGTGTTGCCGGCGATAGCCTTCCAGGGCCTGCGCCACCTGCTCATCGGTCACCTTGGGCGGCCGGCGTGACACGCGAATTCCGGCGTAGTCCTTGGGCGTCACCTGCGCGCGAACCTCGATGCGGGTTGAGAAGCGCAACGGTTCGTTCTGCTTGAGCTCCAGTTTGTCGACGGTGGGCGGGCCCACCGGCTGGATCTGCTTCTCGTCAATGGCTTGCCGGACAGACAGCTCGACCAGCTCGCTGGCCACTTCGCCCTCGACCTGGTTGCGGTAGAGGCGCTCAATGACCTGCCGCGGCACCTTGCCGGGACGGAACCCCTTGAGGTGTACCTCGCGCCGCAGCTTCTCGTAGGCGGTGTGCAGGCGGGGCGCCACATCCGCCCAAGGCACTTCAAAGTCAACTCGTTTCTCAACCGGGGAGATATCTTCGATGGTTATTTGCATCGCGAGCGCCCAAGGATGGGGAGAGAGGAACGGCGCAGTCAACCAAAAAGCGGCACTTATCGCTGCGAGTCAGTACGCATCGACTTGTCCCTTGCTTTGGGCAGGCTATCTTTGCCACCATACCAACCCTCCCGATGGCCGCAGGAAGATTCACCCTTGCCGAAAGACTGGGCGCCAAATCGGTGCCCTGCCGGGTCGCCGGTTGCAGCCGGACCTGGATCCAGCTCTCTAGCAAGGCCTTTGGCCTGGGCGGAAGCATGGCGCCCGCCGCCGGAGACGCCACCGAAGGCATGTGCGACCCATGCCGAGAAAAGTTCCGTACCCTGCAAGATGCCTTGCGACCCTGCGATCGCAAAGGGTGCGTGGGCACGTGGACTTGGCCCGTGATGGCCCAGCTCGAAGCGTTCGCGGCGCACCGGCCAGCGCCCAAGCACCTGTGCGCCGATTGCCAGACGCTGCTCGACAGCCTACAGGACAAGGAAGTTCCCTGCGCCGTTCCCGGCTGCACACGCACAGCCATTTGGAACCGTGAACAACAGCTCGTGTCGCAGGGCGAGCCGCATGCCGAGTCGGCACCATCTCCCGGCCCGAACGGCGTGACCATCGTAGGCCTGTTCTGCGAGCCCTGTACCGATGTCGCGCGCAAGCTGAAGGACCGGGCCGTCAACTGCGGAATCATCGGGTGCTCGCGCAAGTGGACCTGGAAAGCGGACGATCAGATCCAGGCCTTCGCCGCCGGAAAGCCCAACGAGCCGCCTCGGCGAATGTGCGCCGAGTGCCGCGCCGAGTTCGGCAAGCTTGGCGACCGCGAGATCCGGTGCCGCACCTCCGGCTGCAAGGCCACCTGGACTTGGACACGTAGCGATCAGCTCGATGCCTGCACGGCCGACAAGCCGGTACCCAAGGCGCCGTCGCGCATGTGCCAGCGTTGCTTCGATCTGTGGAGCAACCTCAAGGACGTCGAGCGCCCCTGCCGTCGCGCCGGGTGCAAGGGCACCTGGAGCGACAAGCGGGGCGCGCAGTTGGCCCGACTGGTGCGTGGCAAGAGCGCGGATCCCTATCCGCGCTACTGCGGCGAGTGTGAGAAGGAGTTGGGGGATCTCGAGGATCGGGAGATCCCCTGTCGGACCGATGGCTGTCCGGGAAGCTGGACCTGGAGCAAGGAACAGCAGCTCGCTGCTGGTGTGCGGCCCAAGTTCAAAGAGCCGCCGCCGACCGAGGCCACGAGCGAGGCGACCGCGGTTGCCCCGACCGGTGCCAGCGACAGCGCGCCTGCGGCCGACTCGTCAACGGCAGTCGTCCCCGCGGCCGCAGCCGCGCCAGGCGAGACCACGCCTGTGGCCGAGAACACCCAGGTGCCTTCCGCCGAGACACCCGCTGCGCCGGCCGGGCGGCCTGGCAAGGGCAAGAAGAACCGCCGCCGACGCGAGCCCCAGCCGCCCGAACGGCGTTGCTCGGCCTGCGCCGAGTTCTTGGCCGGCCGAAAGACGCAGGAAATCCCCTGTATCCAATGTGGCACGCCCATCTACTGGCCGCCCGAAAGTCAGCTGCAAACTCACCTGGGTAACTGGGCAGCGCCCGCGCTGTGCGGGGCCTGCAAGCTGGCCCAGGTCACGGCCGCGCGCGAGGCCGCGCGTGAGGCGCTCCGTCACCCGCAACTGGCCCCGCGGCCCGAGAGCGAAGCAACCCCACCGGCGACACCCGAAAGCGGCGGGAGCAGCGGGTAGCTAGCTATTTCTCACAGAGGGCACAGAGCAGCCTGACGACCGCAACCAAAGGGATCACTCCGGCCACGGCCACGNNCCACGACCACGACCACGACCACAGCTTCTTGCAGCCAGCGTGGCGCTGTCGAGAATCTTCGCGGCTTGCGAAGAAACTGCATCCAGTCCGAACCCTTTCTTCTCGTCCGGGCTCTGCGTTCTCTGTGCCTCCGTGTGGAATAGCTAGCTTCTGCATTCGCCTGCCAGCCGGCACGCCAGTGGCTGATCGGCCGGCGTGAACGCCAAGCTTGCGAGCTCCGCCCGCGCGACCCAGGCCACTGCCGCCACCTGCCGCGCAACAGGCACTCCCGCGCGAATCGTGGCGCGATATACGGGCATGATGAGATCGAATGTGTCGTGGGCGAAAAACACGACATCGACGACCGCGCCCACTTCAATCGAACACGCCAGCTCTTCCTCGATTTCGCGCACCAGGGCCTGGCTGGGTGACTCGCCTGGCTCGACCTTGCCGCCTGGGAATTCCCACACCAAAGGCTGCGCCTGGTCGGCTCGCCGCTGCGCCAGCAGCACCCTCCCCTCTTGCTCAATAAGCGCGGCCACCACGAGCAACTGCTTTCTTGCCATCTTCACCCCGTAAAGTCGGCCGCTACCCTTCGCTGCCCGGCTCGCGCGCGACGACTTCGCGGCGCCGCAACCCGAGCACGTAGAACACACCCAGCACGGCCAGGCACAGGGCGCCCAGTACGACATAGCGGTGGACCATGGTGCCGATGGCCCAGCCGTACTCGCCCACCAGTCGGCTGGGATCACTGGGGCCCGAGCCTTCGTTTTCACCAAACGGAATGCTGTCAAAGTTCTTGCGCGCATCCCACCAGGTGGCATAGGCGTCGCAGAACGCAGCGGCGCCGATGACCAGGAAACCCCAGCGCAGCCAACCCCGGTGCAGAACATGGTCGCGCCGCACGTAGAGCGTGGCCATGAGCAACGTACCCAGCACCATGCACCCCGCGTCGCCACCGAAGATCATCAATTCCTGCGCACGGCGCAGGCTGAACGCCAACGTCCCGATCCCCTGCAACAAGAGCAGAATTCCGCACAGCACAGCGACCACGCGATGCTTGCTGCGCCAGGCGCGCTCGGCACAAAAGGCGAGAACCGCAGCCAGGCACAGGCCAAAGATCCAACTTCGTTGCTGCGCCACGGGCGTGAACCAGGGACCGGGAAAGGAAGGCAAGCCGCACAGCCATGCCGTGAGCGCGTGGCCGCTCTCGTGGATCCACATGCTGAGAAATATGCGCATGAGCGCGTGAGGGATGCCCGTGTGGGCCACACCCCAGGCCACGGCAATGGCCAAGGGAAGCGCAAACACACGCAGGCGCAGCTCCATGGCCGTCTCTTCTGCGGGCAGGGTCCACTGCGCGGTTCCGGGCGCTGGACATGGGGGAACCCACTGGCCAGGGGCCGGATCGCAGGGCGCGGATCGCGTAGGCGGCGGGCTCGCCATGGCCCACCATTGTAGCACCGCCGCTTGTGCGACTTTCGGTCCGCCCGCCCCACGCGACCCGAACACGCTCACGCTCTCGCCCACGCCCGCGCGATCCGCAGGCCGCTCTCCCTCCTTGTGTCCCCGTCGCACACGTTCCCTGTGCAGGGGCGACCGCAGGTCGCCCCTACGGAACGCGCATGCATGCGTCTACGCTCCGAAGATCTCCTTGCCGTGCCCGGCGGATCCCAGCACGTTGCGGTTCTTCTCGACGATGAGCAGCTTGAGCTCGTCACGCGCCGGTCCTAGATACTTGCGCGGATCGAACTCCTTGGGGTTCTCCCACAGGGCCTTGCGGATCAGCGCCGTCATGGCCAGACGGCCGTCCGAGTCGATGTTGATCTTGCACACCGCGGAACGAGCGGCGCGACGCAGTTGTTCCTCCGGGATGCCGACCGCGTCGTCCAGCTTGCCACCGAACTTGTTGATCATCTCGACGTATTTGAGCACAACCGACGACGCCCCGTGCAGCACGATGGGGAAGCCAGGAATGCGCTTCTCGACCTCCTCCAAGATGTCGAAGCGCAGGGGAGGCGGCTCGAGCACGCCCTTGTCGTTGCGCGTGCACTGCGCGGGCTTGAACTTGTATGCGCCATGCGAAGTGCCGATAGAGATAGCGAGCGAGTCCACCCCAGTGGCCTTGACGAATTTCTCGACATCGTCGGGCTGGGTGTAGATCGACTTGGCCGCCACCACGTCGTCCTCGATGCCGGCCAACACGCCCAACTCGCCCTCGACCGTGACGTCGTGCTGGTGGGCGTATTCCACCACCTTGCGCGTCTCCTCGATGTTCTTTTCGAACGGGTGGTGCGAGCAGTCGATCATGACCGACGAGAAACCGGTGTCGACGCATGACTTGCACAGCTCGACGGTGTCACCATGGTCCAGGTGTAGGGCAAAATTCAACTTGCTGCCCGTGCTGCGGATCATAGCCACCGCGCCCTGGGCCAGGAAGCGCAGGAGCACCTGGTTGGCGTACTTGCGGGCGCCCGAGCTGACCTGGAGGATGAAAGGCGAATCCGACTCCACGCAGCCGAGCACGATCGCCTGAAGCTGCTCCATGTTGTTGAAGTTGTAGGCCGGGATGGCGAACTTGCCCTCCATCGCCGCCTTGAACATCGCGCGCGTGTTGACGATGCCCAGTTCCTTGTACGAAACGCGTGACTCTGCCATTGGGTTCTCCTTGTCTAGAGCTACTCGCCCCTGATCTTGAACACGGCCGGAGCGGCGATGCGCCCCATGTCCGGCAATTCGCCCACCAAGGGTCGCGCATAGATCTTGAACGCCTCGGTGACGTCGTTGCCTGCCGGGTTGATGTACTCGTCGGCCATGTGTTTGGTCTTGGCCGCCACGTCGGTCAGCTTCAACAGATCGTACTCGACGGCGTAGTCACCCACGCGGCGAATCGCCACCGAGCCATCCACGGCGTGCCAAGCCGCATACTGCACGGCTTTCTCGCCCACTTCTCGCGCCTCGCTGGCGTCGGTAGCGCTCACACAGCCGAGGAAGGAACGCTGCAAATAGCCGAGCGTATCGGCGCGCACGCGTTTGATCTTGGTCTTGGCCTTGATGAGGTCAGCCAGGAGGTCTCCCAGCGCGCCGGTGCCCGAAAGCTGCACGTTGCCGTGAGCATCCTTCTCCACCGCGGGCTTGAGCGAGGTCACCATGGGCTGGCCGTCGGGACCGCAGACGCCTTCAGACACCGCGATGATGCAACGGCCGTACTTGTCGTAGACCGACTGCACGTCCGCGATGAACCGCTCCGCGACGAACGGGCGCTCGGGCAGATAGATGAGGTGTGGACCGTCGTCCGGGAATTTGCGCGCGAAGACCGAGGCGGCGGTCAGGAAGCCCGCGTGCCGCCCCATGACCACAGCGATGTACACGCCCGGCAGGGCGCGGTTGTCCTGATTGGCACCGGCCAAGGCCTGCGCCACGAACTTGCCCGCCGAGCCAAATCCGGGGCAATGATCCGTGCCCACCAGATCGTTGTCGATGGTCTTGGGCACGTGGATGGTGCGCAGCTCGTAGCCGGCGGCATTCGCCTGCTCGTTCACGATGCGGCACGTGTCCGACGAGTCGTTGCCACCGATGTAGAAGAAGTACCGAATCTCGTGCGCCAGCATGACCTTGAACATCTTGCGGCAGTATTCCTGGTCGGGCTTGTCGCGGGTGGAGCCGAGCGCCGAGGCCGGAGTGCGCGCAACCTCCTCGAGGTTGTGCGTGGTGGCCTGGGTGAGATCGAGGAAGTCCTCGTTTAGGATTCCGCGCACGCCATGGCGCGCGCCGTAGACCTTGGTGATCTCGGGGAACTTCCGCGCCTCGAGGACCACACCGGCCAGGCTTTGGTTGATGACGGCAGTGGGGCCACCTCCCTGGGCGACCAGGGCCTTTCCGGACAGTTTCGCCATTGGGGTACTCCAGCTTTGGGGGACTTGTTGCGAGAGCCTATGCGACGGCGAATGGTATGGAGATAAGGGTCACACTGCAAGTGCCGATGCGCCCTACGGCGCGAGGCGCCGTTCGGCCAACACCCGCTCGACGACCTCGACAAAGCCCGCCGCCGCTTCGCCCTCAGTGATATAGGCAGGGCGATCGGCCCCCAGCTCGGCGAGAAAACGCACGACGTTGTGGACGCCCACGCTGGTGCGGGGAAAACGCGCGAAGAGCGGCCGATCGTTGCTGCTGTCACCTACAAAAAGAATGCTCGCGTCTGGGTCGTCCAGCGCGGCGGGCAGGATGGGCGCGAGCGCGGCCAGCAGCCCATCTGCCTTGTCCCAGCCCGAGGGACGCACGTGGATGTGGATCGAGCTCACGATCACCTCGAAGCCGGCGGCGACAAGCTGCTGGCAGCCCCGCAAGGCATCCGCGTCGAAGCCGGCGGGCCGCCGGAAGGTACGCTCGAACAAGCGAAAGATATCATCGTCCGTGGGTGTGAGGGCAAAGGCGTGCGCCACACGTTCCGCGTTGTTGGCCAGGGCGCGCCCAAAGGACGCATCGCGCGGCGCGCCCAGATCGCGCCGCCGTCCCGCACCGTCGAAGCATATCAACCCGTTCTCGCCGACGACGACCTGCACGCCTGGCAGGTAGCCGGCCAGGGCCTGCGCCCAGCCTGCGGAACGCCCGGTCACCAGGGCCACCACCAGCCCGGCGGCCTCCAACTCCTCAAACAGCTCCAGGGTGCGAGCGGGCAGCTTGCCACCCGCGGTGATGGTGTCGTCGACGTCTGCCGCCAGCACGCGCAATCCGGTCAGGATCGCGCCCGGCATAGCCGCAAAGGGCTGCAACGTGGGAGATTCCTTGTCTGACGGCATGACCCGACGGTCAGCGTTCGCTGACAGCCCGCCCCAGCTCCGGACGTCCTACAGCTCGAAGCCGTAGGGCTTCTTGTCGTCCTTGCCCTTCTTCTTGCCTTTGTTGTCCGCAGCCTGCTTCTTGGCCCTCCTCTTTCTTGCGCGACAACTCGAGTCGGCAGAAGAGGCGGCCGAACGGAAGGAAGCCGCCGGGGCAGCGTTTGCGAGTTCAGGCACACCCACAAGCATGAATACGACGGCGATGAGAACGGCGAGAACTTTCATGATCTGTTAATTTACTGTATCGGATCTTCTATGAGTTTCCTCAACTAGTATTTGCTTAGCGGGCCGGCGTTGCTCCCATTTGACCCATGAAGACACCGACCACGCGGGCGACGTTCTGCAGGCTGCCAAAAGGCACCTGGAACTCGATGACCGGGACGGTTCCGCCACCGCCCGACAGCACCACGGGAGTGCGTAGTTCAGCCAGACCTGGTACGACCGCCATCATGGCGCCAAGCTGCAATCCCGTGGGTTCTTCGCTTTGCGCGAGAACTTTGCGCAGGGCGGACGCCACGTCGACAACGCCCAGGAGGTGAGCACCAGCCGTATCGAGCAAGATCCTTCTTAGAATTGGCGCCGCATCGTCCCTGGATCCCGGTGCCTTGCCATATCGGTCGAGCAGTTCGCGCGGGTTGCGACCGATGGCGAGCAACACACGGTCGTCCTTGACCGTCATGGCGGTGTGCACGACGCTGTCACCCATCACGGCCTTCACTGCGGACAGGACCCGCGCATCCTTGGCTGCCAGCGGCCTTTCCGTCTCGACAACCTTGCCCATGCGCTTAACCTTGAGCGGGCTTGGCTTGCGCCCGTCGATCTCTGCCTCCCATGCGTTGGAAGACTCGAGGAACGCCAGGGTGCGAGCAAGGACGCCGGGCGGGTCGAAGCCCGGCCGCACCTTCAGGCTGCACAGGAAAACCATGGGCACGGCCCCGACATCCACGACACACGAACCACCGTCCTCCAATTCGCGAACAAGCGCGAGATCTCGGCTGGCCGCATGGCCGGCCGGGCCCGAGGCTTCCATAACCTCAGCCCAGTCGGTCAGCCAAGGCGCCATGTCGCCCCACGCGAGGACCGCGCTGGCGTCGCTGCGGACAGGAAGGGCTGGGTCGAAAGCATAGGGTGAAATGGAGGCAGCCTTGGCGGCCAGCCCTGAGCTCGGCGTCGGCTGCACCTCGGCCCGCAGAGCGACACCGCGTCGATCCCCGATTTCGAGGCTTACGCGGACCACGGCCATCTCACTCAATGGGCGAATCAAAGCCTTGAGAAATGCCTGGGACATCTTCTTGTGCGCGGGTGTCAGTGGCTTGCCCGTGCGCGAGGCGTCCTTTTCCATTTCATCCATGGCCGCGCTGAGCACACCGGCCGCAAACCCCTCAAGGGACTGGCCCATGCTTCTTGCCAGGACCAACGGGGACAGGGTGAAGAGAGCCTGCCCCGACATGGGCGTCTTCTGCGCCGTGATGGCCAAGGCGCCGGTCGCCAGCAAGGTTTCGTGCGAGTTGGAAAGCAGCAATTGGCGATCCTTGACGGCGCCCCAAACCCGGTCGCCCGACGGCAGCCGTCGCTCAAAGGTGCCTTCGCTGTGGGTCGCGCTGGTTCCCATTGTTTGCAGGGCATCCCACGCGAATGCGCGCTCTTTGAATGCAAGAGCGGCACACCAGCCAGCCGGCTCGTCGGCGCCCCTTGCCAGCCAAATCACGGCCACCGGACGAGTCACATCCAGGCGGTCGAGTGTCTCGCGCGCCACCTTTACCCCCCCTGGGCTGAATCCACTGGTCAGTGTGGGAAGGAACGACTGCCCAAGGGACATGGGCAATTGCAGGCTCTTGGAAAGCGCATCCAGGTCTGCCACCAACTTCATCGGCGAGGCGACTACGAGGCTCATGCCCCAGGCCCCCGCCCCAGCAGAGGCCGGCTTGAGCGCCGGCTCGACCGCCGCGTCTACCGACTGCGTCGCATTCGGCTGTGGCGCCGTCGGCGCTCCGCCCTGCGCGTGGGCGGGCGTGGCTACCGGCGCCGCCGGGGCAGCCGTCTTGCACCCGGCAAGTGCAATTCCAAAGACAAGACCAGTGACCAATTTGACGTTCGGCATGACGATGCTGCGAGCCTACGCCGGTTTGGGCTCTGCATCCACCGTTGGCGCAGTCGGCGGCACAAGAAGGCGGCGCCCAGCAGGACGAAGGTTAGTCTGCGACGCAGGCTGCCGTAGGTCACATGAATGGCAGGGAGCGGCTGTCGAAATCGAGGAGTCGCCGCTGCCGCGAAACGAGCTGGTGGGGCAAGACAGAATGGCATCGCGCCACAGTCTTTCCACATTGATGGCATACGACAGTGACGCAAGGACTCGTACCCATGCGGTGGCTTTGTCCCTCGGCGTGGCTCATCCATTTCTCTTGCCCAGGCGAGGTGAGCTGGAAGAGGGAAGTCCCGATTGCGTAGATTTGAAAGCGCGTCTAGCATAGGACTCAGCTCGCTTCCTGGGAGTTCACGAATGCGAATTCAAACGACCACTTCCGGATTCCTCGCCGCATTTCTTGTGGCTGGCTCCTCTCTCGCTCAACCCGGGGTCCCAGCCACCGCACCTCCTGTCCCCTTTTCTCCTGCGCCGAGCAAACCAACACCGACGCCCGCACCAGCACCCGCGCCGATGTTCGCGCCAGCCCCAGCGCCCGCACCGATGTTCGCACCAGTCCCGGCGCCGGCGCCTGTTCCTGGAGTTGGTGCGGTTGCGGTTCAGTCCACCGTCCCCGCCACAGCAGCATCCGCATCCGAAGTCGACGATTCGGCCCGCGGATTCGTTCCCCAACTGAGTCTCGGCGGGCCCCTTGGCCTTCTGCACATGAGCTCTGCCGAAGTAGGCCCGGTCGGCCAACTTCGCCTGGGTTTGCACGGCGAGTTCTTCAGCGCCAGCAATGTTCTCGTCCAGCGGGTGACTCCGCCCGGAGGCGATCACGACACCCGCCTGCAGGGGGCGTTGACTCTTGGTATTACGCCTATCCGCCATTTCGAGGTATTCGGCGCATTGTTGGCTTCGGAAAATCGGAACCGGCGTCTCTGTAGTACGGACTCGAGCGGCAACGAGCAGTGTGTGTCCGAACCCAACCGCACAGATCCTGCACTCATCAAATCTTTCGGCGATCTGATACTGGGGGCCAAACTCGCCTATCCGGTCGTGCAAGGTTTCTCCGCTGGCGGCGAACTCGGGATTCGCATGATGTCCTCCATCAACGGTATTTCTTTCTCACCCGACTCGACTTCTTTCTGGTTAAGCGCGCTGGCGATGTACGACCTAAAGCCAGTGACCAATGCCATTCCGCTCCGATTCCATTTGAACCTCGGCTATTACGTGGACAATTCAGGAAACCTGCAGAACTACGATGCCGCCAAGACTTCCGCTGTCTCCCGCTACGTTTCGAAGTTTGCCTACGGTATCTCCGAGGACCGCTTTCGGCTTGCACTCGGCGCAGACGCGCCCTTCGACGAAGTGATTGCTGGGTTCTCGCTGCGGCCTATAGTCGAATATCACTTCGAATATCTGACTGGGTCCAAGGACCAAGTGATCTACAACCAGGAGCATGCCACTTGCGGCGCAAACGGCGGAGCTGCCTGCGCAGACAACCAAGACCAGCACGAACTGACACTCGGCGTACAGGGACAGGTTCTCCACGGATTAACCTTCACCGTCGGCTTGGATATCGCCCTGCGCTCGGCCGGCTATGCCTACGCCCCCTCCCTGCCACCGTGGAACCTCCTCTTTGGGGTGGGATATCCGTTCAGTCTGCTCCCCCGGGTCGTAACACAGGAGGTGCCAGTCGAAAAAGTCGAGACTCTGGCCAAAGGCCTCGTGGCAGGGAGGCTCACCAGCACAACGGGAACTCCCATCGAGGGAGCCATCGTCGGCATCACCGGTCGCCCTTATTCGCGTGTCCTGACCGATGCCGATGGGACCTTCCAAAGTGTTCCGCTCCCGCCCGGGTCGGTCGAGCTTGTTATCGTGGCGAATGGCTTCGAGACGGCCTCGGTCAGGACGGACGTCATCGCGGGGCAGGCCGCCAACCTTGTTCTCACGCTCACGCCGCGGGCGCCGGCTGCGCGTGCGGTTGGACGCATCACCGACGCTTCCGGCAAAGGCGTGGTGGCGGTACTCAAACTCGCTGGCCCGCAGATCGCGGAGGGGAGGTCCGATGACTCGGGCAACTTTGCGGTGTCAGTCCTGCCGGGCCGATATGCTTTGCGCATCGACGCGGATCAATACTTGTCGAAGGTCATTCCGTTGACTGTGGCGGAGGGCCAAGAGAATGCGGTGAACGTCACGCTGGGCTCTCGTCCAGCGGTACCCGGAGTGACCTTCCAGGGTGGGAAGTTCAAGTTGCGCCAGGCGGTCACCTTCAAGTCGGTTGGCAAGAAGCCATCATCTGAGTTGACGGGGAACGCGTTCCACCTGCTCGATGAGGTCGTGGACATCTTGGTCAACTACCCGGAGATTCGCCAGCTGCGCGTTGAAGCACACTGGGACAGTGGTTTGCCAGCGCCAGAGGCCCAGCAACTGACGGATGCTCAGGCAAGGGCTGTGGCCCAGTACCTGGTAGACCAGGGCGTCGGCCAGGAGCGGGTGGTCCCTGTGGGGATGGGCGCGAACAAGCCCCTGGTCCCCAGCTTGGGCACGGCCGCGAGGCTGAAGAATCGTCGCGTTGAGTTTGTGGTCGTGAACTGAGTGTGGGGCTGGAGACTGCAGGTCCCTCGCCTCTTCGTCTGGATCGCCATTCTTGCCACGGTATCCGCCTTTCGTTAGGTGTCCACGAAAGCGGGGCAGGCTCAGTTCGAAGATCGCGCCCCCCGACACCGTCACGCCCCGCGAGGGCACAACAATCTCGCTCACCCGGAAGAAGGGCTTCTCGTCGATGACCTTCCCTTCCTTCTTGACCACGAACCGTTCCGACGTCTTGCCCAACAGGCTGCCGTACACGACCAATGACATAGTTTGACCCATGCTGCCAGGGTACGACAGCGATGTGACAGGGTCTGTCACAGGTCAACGCAGACTTGCCGTCAGATGGCTCGCGGTTGTCCTGGTGGCGCGTCCGCGCTAACCTGAGAGTCGTCATGCAAGCGGTCCAGCGTGTTTCCACCCACATTGATGAAACGGCCAGCAGACCTGTGGTCGCGGGGACCGACATCAAGGTCAGCCAGATCGCGTCCGAATATGAGCACCTCGGCATGACTCCCGATCAGATTGTCGAGGCGCATCCCCACCTGAATCTCGCTGACGTCCACGCCGCGCTCGTCTACTACTACGACCATCGCGACGCAGTCTCGCGGGAATGGCACGAGGCAGAGACGCTCATGACGACACTGCAAGCTCGGTATCCCAGCCGCGCCACTGGCCACGCCCGCGGGCGCTGATAGGATTCGCGATTGGCCCTCCTGCTCTACGCGGACGAGTGCGTCGACGCCCGCATCGTGGCCGGTCTGCGACGGCGAGGGTTCGAGATCATGACTGCCGCTGACGCGGGACTATTGGGCGCGCCAGACGAGCGACACATGGCCCAGGCCATTGCGACGTCGCGTTCGATCCTGACTGCTGACCAGGATTTCTTGCGTCTTGCAGACAAGTACGCGAGCGACGGTATTCGGTTTCCCGGGCTGATCTTTATCCTCCCATCGGCTCAGCTCGGTGAAACCGTGCGAGCCGTCGCGCTGCTTGCAGAAGTCATCGAGCCGTCCGACATCGCGAACTGGATCGAATGGGTGCCCTGAGCCTCACCCTGCCGTGATGAGAGCCCCCACCGCCCAATCGTAGTCCGGCCGCGTGCCATCCCACAGCGGCAGATTGCCATCCGCGCCAAGGTCCAGCCCGTTGTCGGTGGCCCATTCGTGCAGCGACCCGAGCACGTCCGCGACCATCTGGCGTGGCGGCTCGGCGGGAAGCGCGCGGCCGTCTGGTGCGGTGAATGCCAATTCGCCGTTTTCGCCACGGGCGATTGACCAGCCGCCCTCATGGACCAAGTGGTGATGGAAGGTACACAGCAGCGCCAGGTTGGTTACGCTGGTTTCGCCCCCGTGCAGCCAGTGCTGGATGTGGTGGCCGTGCAAGAAGCGAGTGTGGGTGCAGCCTGGAAAGCGGCACCCTCGGTCGCGCAAGGTCAGCGCGCGGCGTATTGCGGGCGGAATCGAACGCGCGCGGCGGCCGATGTTCAGCCCCGCACCGTCGCCAGCGACGGCCACAAGGCCGCAGTCGCAGGCGATGCGGCGGAACGTTTCCGCGGAAATGCGGCTCCCGTCATCCAGCGTGGCACCGACGACGCCATCGGGCGCCAGGGGATCTTGATCCACGTGAACCATGACCTGGAAGCGCTCGCCACCGCTGCCGGATGCGGGGTTGCCAGCCAGGAAACTCTCGGCCAGGGCCACCATGCCGTCCGCGCGCGAAGGCCAGGTCGATCCCGGCGCTGACGCTTCCGCGGAAACGTCCTCCTGCTCGGCCTCGCGATTCTGCGCGTCCGCGGAAGCGCCTGTCTCGCCGTGCGCCACTTCGCGCGCCCGATCAAGCGCGCGCAGGACCAGATCCGCCTCGTCAGGCGCGAGCACGATCTCAAGCCTTACCATTCCGCCCGGAAGATCTCGACGCCGGACGCTCCGCTCTTCGGGCGCCACGGCTTCATTTGGGGCCAGCGCGCGGCGGTATCCGCGACAGAGCCGTTCGAGCTGCGCGCCCGTGGCGACCACGGCCACCTCCAGCAGCTTGGTTTCGGTTTCTGGCGTGGCCACGCGGGTGAGAGCCCGCGCCTTGGCGTACGACAGCTTGCCCACGCGCAGGGCCTCGTCGATTGCGGGCAGCTTGCCCAGCGCTCGCGCCACCCGCACCTTCTCGCGCGCCGTCGCCGGATCCAGCCCGATCCGCCAGGCCAGCCAGTGGGCGCACGAATCCGCCCCCTGTTCGTACCACCCGCCCGCCTCGTCAAATTCCCGGATACAGGTCAGCAGCCTGTGGGTAGCCGCGTCCAGGTGTGCCGCCAGATCCGCTATCTCCCGACTCAAATCCTCGACGGAAACCATACCGGATAGCTAAACATACGTTCAGGCTGCAGTCAAGTAGAAAATGCGACATTTCTCGGCTGCTTGTATATAACAACATGTGCATCTATGATGGTTGTAGGAGTTGGCGGCCATGAGTGAAAGAGTTTCAACCCTTGAGGTGCGGCAGCGCCTTGGCGACATGCTGAATCGGGTTGCCTTGCGGCACGACGAGTTCGTGATCGAGCGAAAGGGGAAGCCGCTCGCGGCGCTTGTTCCGGTAGAAAGGCTCGAGCAGATGCGGCTCATCGCCCGGCGCGACGCCCTTGCGTTCTTGGATCAGCAGAAGGGCCTCCACCTATCCAACGCCAAGGCGACCGAGCTGGCCCTTGCAGCACAGGGTTGGGCTCGCGCGGCTGGCAAGTCGAAGCGACCACGGAAGTAACCCGTGATCCGCGCTGTGCTCGACGCGAACGTGTTTGCCAGTGCTGTGGTTCGGCCCGAGGGATCGCCCGGCCAGCTCTTCAGCCTTCTCTTGCGTCACGATGCCTTTGTGTTGGTCATGTCCCCGGCCATCGCCAAGGAAGTCTCGGATGCGCTCCGATACCCCGCGATGCGTAGGTGTATTCGCGGTCGCATCGATGCCAGCCAATGGCTCGACAGCATCCTGCTGCTGGCAGACCTTGTCGACGATGGCAAGTTGCCAGCCCGCGCGTCGATAGATCCCGACGATGACAAATACCTCCACGCCGCCGTCGCCGGCCGCGCCTCGGTTGTGGTGTCAGGAGATCAGCATCTGCTAGCTCTGCACGACTACAACGGGATCCGCATTATGCGGCCGCGGGCGTTCCTGACACTGCTGGAAGGCGCGCGATGAGGAAGGTGCGGTCGGGGTTGAGGATGGGGAGGGGAACGGAAGCTGAAGTCCAACCTGCGAATCGTAGGGCGCCAGGATCACCGGCAGCGTTCCAGCCATGGCGTGACCGGCGCGGTCAGGGTCACTTCCGCGGCGCCGTCCAGGCGGGCCTCGGTGATCTGGCTGGGGTGCACCTTGAGTTCGGAGACCAGACGGGCCGCAGCGGGCGAAAAACGCAGAGGGCAAGACTCGCGTCAATCATCCGCTGCCCGTCTCTCGACGGCCAGCAGGACCGCGCGTAGCTCCGCGATCTCCTCGGGCCGCGCGCCCACGATGACGTCCACGTCGCGCCCCCGGCGCTCGCAGTGCAAGAGGTCTCCCTCGGGCCGAAGCAGATGCCAGGCGTCCGGCCCAGCCCGCTCGATGCCGATCTCGGGAAAGCGTGGTTGCAGGGTGTCGAGATATGCTGCCAGGAATTTCTTGGCATCGTTCTCGCTGTCCCAACGGGTGGCCCACAGGACGAGGAATTCTCCTTCCCGTTTCCACACCCACAATCGATCACCGCCCCACCCTGCGGCCGCTGCCTCGGCGGAGGGAAGGTTCCAGGTCTTGAAATAGGCGCGCACGCCCAGCTCGCCTAGTACGTCGGTGGCCGCGGGCGGCTCGCCTAGCGCAGAACGAGCGGCGGGCAGGCGCACCAGGACGGGTGGATCGCGGCGACCGAAGAGTTTCTCGCGCGGATGCAGGATCTGCTCAGTCGAAACAGGCGGGTGCCGGTAGAGATCGTTGACCGCGTCCCAGCCGCCCCTTCCCCACACTTCGGAAACCAAGGCCGCGCCTTTGAAGTACGGCTCGATGAGGGGCATGCTCACCAGAGGCGGCAGCTTGGTCATTTGGTCGAGCTCGAGCCGGTCTTCCGGACTCAACTCGGCGAGGCTGCGGCCGCGGCGCGCTGCCGCCAGCAGTTCCAGCGGATCGGCGGCACCCAACAGCGCCACCGCCATACGCACTCCCGCGACCCCGAGAGGCCCGAGCCGCCGATTCACGCCTTCGCCGCTGGCGCTTCGCCACGCCAACATCATGAACGTAGCCTCGCCCTCGGTCACGAACTGGCGGGCCGTGCGCTCGTCTTCTGACAGGCCCAGCCGGTTGCCTTCACCGCCGTCAAACGTCTCCAGGTCGAAATGTTGGTCATCGAGCGCGTGGGTCAGCTCATGGGCCACGATGATCTCGTCCACCGCCGTGCCGCGCGCGGCGCCCACCACCCGAAACGCCTTGCTGCCCGGATCGTAATAGGCGGCGACCTGGGTCGTGAGCGCCTCCTCCAGTGTTGTCGTCAGGTCGAAGCCGTGCGGGACAAGGCCGAGGTCAGCGTAGGCGTGCGACAATCCCTCGTTTTTCGCCGCCGGCAGATCGCGGCTCAGTTCCGCATGAACCCAGGCGCGAAACTCCCCTCGGCTCTGCGAGGACGACGGAACCGAGCGTGTGAAGGGCAGACCGCGCAACGCAGACAGCTCGGCCTCAATGCGAGAAAACCGCGAGACCGGCGGAGTGGCCGCCGCAGCGGGCTTGGCTGCCGAGGGCGCAGGCGCCGTAGGACGGACCCGGGCCGGCGCGTGGCAACTAAGGCCGAGGAGCACCAGCGCGAGGAATCGAGCGTCAGACATTCATTCTGGCCCCTACCACATGTTGCCGTGCCCGTCGAAAGCTCTGGACGCGCAAAGATGACTCAAGACCGGATATAGTCGGCGACGGGGAGCCCTTGATCGGTCGCAGCATCGGCAACTACAGAATCGTCCGCATAATTGGCGAGGGCGGTATGGGGACCGTGTACCTGGCCGAGCACCCCATGATCGGCAAGCGGGTTGCGGTCAAGATGTTGCGTCCTGATCTGGGTAGAGACCTCGGCCTGGTTTCGCGCTTCTTCCAGGAAGCGCGCGCGGTCAACGAAATCCGCCACCCCAACATCGTGGACATCTCGGACTTCGGCAAGACCGAGGACGGCATCGTCTACCTGGTCATGGAGCTGCTTGAGGGGCGCAGCCTGCGCGACCGCCTCAGTACCGAGGGTGCGCTTCCCCTTGACGAGGTCGTCACCATCGGCAGGCAGGTGTGCGACGCGCTGGCTGCAGCCCATCGAGTCGGCATCGTCCACCGCGATCTCAAGCCCGACAACATCTTCCTGCTTGCCGATCCCGCGCAGCCAGGCGCGCTTCGGAGCAAACTGTTTGACTTCGGCGTGGCCAAGCTGCTGGGCGAACAGGAAAACCAGGTCGGCCACAAGACCATCGCCGGCTCGGTGGTGGGCACGCCCTTCTACATGTCGCCGGAACAGGCGCTGTGCCAAGATGTGGGCGCGGCCAGCGACATCTATTCGATGGGCGTGGTGATGTTCGAGATGGTGACGGGCAGCGTCCCCTTTCGTGCCGAGCAGCTTGTTCTCCTGCTCAACGCCATCTTGAAGCAGCCGGCGCCGCCCGCCAGCCAGTTCCGGCCCGAGGTGCCACCCTTTCTGGACCGGCTGATCCTGCGCTGTCTGGAAAAGGATCCCGGTGCGCGTCCCCAGAGCATGGAGGAGGTCGTTGCGCTACTTGGCGCAGGCGCCGCCGAAATGACCGGGCAATCCATCGCGCTCGGAGAGACTATGGCGGCCGGCGCTGGACTGGCCAACCCCAGCCCACCCCGTCCTTCGGCCACCGCGCCTGTGACCATGACGGCGCGGACCAGCGCGGCCGTGGGGCGCGGAGGCAGCGCGCGACAGGGAGGTGCACGGCTGCTGGGTTTGGCGCGCGTTTGGCTGAACTCTCCTCGTGTGGTCCGGGCCGCGGTTCCCTTGGCCATCGTCGCAGCGGCCACTATCGTGACCAGCGTGTTCATGTCCACGGCATCGGCCCCACCGTTAACGAGCGAAATCGTTGCCGCGCAGCCCCCGCCTCTGCCTGTGCCCACGCACGCGGCGGTGACTCTCAACTCTGAGCCCGTAGGCGCAGAAGTGACGCGTCTCAACGACGGGCGGTTGCTGGGAACCACTCCGCTGGTCGACATCCGTCCCGCCGACGGGCAACAGATCAACTACCGTTTTCGCTTGGCCGGGTACACCGAGGTGCAGATGCCTTTCCAGATCACCACCGGCGGCCGTTTCGAGGTCAAGGCACGTCTCGAACCCAAGATGCGCGAGCCGGGTCGTTCCGGATCCCCGTCACGCAAGACGTCCCGAGGCAAGGCCAGGAAAAACGAGCCGGCGGCGCCACCAACGCCCGCTGCGCCCGCTTCGGCACCGGTGGCGCAGCCCCACGATGACACCGCGTCATCCTCCACCCTGCCCCCTCTCAACCCATCGGTTCGTGTGCGCCGCATTGGCGGGCGCTGAACCTTGACGGTCTCCTGGGGGCGCGGTAGTAACGCTCGCCCCCTGGCCGGCCTAGCTCAGTGGTAGAGCATCGCTTTCGTAAAGCGAGGGTCCCCGGTTCAATCCCGGGGGCCGGCTCAAAAAGGACTTCCAGGGACGTCCAAGACAGTCCGCCTCTCGCGTTGAGTCACCTAGATTCCCCGAGAAAACACGTCTGCTAGTGTCCAGGTGCGTCCATTGACAGCCGGAAACAGGCGGGGGTATCGTTGGGGGTATCTCAGCAACGTGGGGGTATCTGATTTTACGGTCTAGGGTTCGATCCCCCAGATACCATAGCTGCAGCCGACGGTGTGGATGTGGAGGTACTGATTTTACGGTCTAGGGTTCGATCCCCCAGATATCCCCAGGAGGCGCCGATGCTCACAGAAGTCGAGTGCCGCAAGGCCAAGCAGGCGACCAAGGCGTACAAGCTGTACGACACCGGCGGGATGTTCGTTCTCGTCGCGCCCACGGGCGGGAAGTTGTGGCGCCTCAAGTACCGCTTTGCGGGCAAGGAGAAGCTCCTCAGCCTTGGTGCCTACCCCGAGGTGAGCTTGGCGGACGCGCGTATCAAGCGGGATGAGGCCAGGAAGCAACTGCACGATGGTGTGGACCCGGGCGAAGCCAGGAAGGCGGTGAAGAGGGCGCGGGCCAGCTCTGCGGCCAACAGCTTCGAGGCCATCGCGCGAGAGTGGCATACCAAGTTTGCGAACACCTGGGCGCCGTCCCACGCCGACCGCGTGCTACGCCTGCTTGACCGTGACGTTTTCCCGTGGATAGGCCATCGGCCCATCGCCGAGATAACGGCCCCTGAACTGCTGGCCGTGCTGCGCAGGATAGAGGGCAGGGGCGCCCTTGAAACCGCCTTTCGTGCGCGGGTCTACAGCGGGCTGGTGTTCCGCTATGCCCTCCACACCGGCCGAGCCGACCGTGACCCAGCGGCAGATCTGCGCGGCGCCCTGCCGCCAAAGAAGAACGGACACTTTTCGGCTGCGACCAACCCGGAGGAGCTGGGCGACCTGCTGCGCGCTCTGGACGGCTACAAGGGCTCGCCGGTCGTCAGGGCGGCGCTTCTGCTGGCGCCCATGGTGTTCGTGCGCCCGGGCGAGCTACGCAGCGCCAAGTGGGCGGACATCGACCTGGACGCCGCCGAGTGGCGGTTCACGGTCCCCAAGACCAAGACGCCGCACATCGTCCCGTTGGCTGCGCAGGCCGTGGCGATTCTCCGCGATCTCCAGCCGCTGACCGGGTCTGGCCCATATGTGTTTCCTTGCGCGCGAAGCAACCAGCGGCCCATGTCGGACAACGCGATCTTGTCGGCCATGCGGCGCATGGGCATCGACAAGACGACGGCGTGCGGCCATGGCTTCAGGGCGAGCGCTAGAACCATGCTCGATGAGGTGCTGGGCTTCCCCCCACATCTGGTGGAGCACCAGTTAGCCCATGCCGTTCGCGACCCCCTGGGTCGGGCCTACAACCGTACAACCCACCTACCCGAGCGGCGCAAGATGATGCAGGACTGGGCGGACTTTCTGGACAAGGTGCGCGCGAGCGTGAAGGTGATTCCGTTCAAGCAGGCGGAAGGGGCGTAGTGGTAAGTGGGCTACGTGCGTCGATACGATTCCTCGGGTAAGATATGCTTATGTCCTCGGCCGCGACAGCCAGTGTGCTTCCCCATATCGACATTGCGACCCTCTACGGGCCGATGTCCGTGCTGGGACCGCTGAACCCCGCAGCGCCGCTCGAAGGCCAAGCCTTGGTCGCGCAGATCGATGCGCTGGAGCGCACGACACGCGCCGCACTTTCCATGGAGATTGGAGCCGCACCTTTGGAAACCTGCGCCGGCGAAGTGAGGCTTGCTGGCGACCGTGAGGAATGGCAGGCGATGCTTGAGACTTGTCGCCAGACATTGGAGACATTGACCGGGACCAAGGCTCGTTCCGTGCGCAGAAGCGTCTCGTCCATACTGCCGGAACGCGCGGTACGCTTCATACAACTACAAGATCAGGTGATCGCTCACTATCGTCAGATTCTCGCCTGGCTCGCCTTCATGTTGGGCGAGGACGATGAAATGGACATCCAGCGCGAACTAGTCCCCACCGATGAAGCTGTTCGCGCTCCCAGCCCCAGCGTGACACTGGAACTCGACTGAACGTGAGCCTTCAGCTCAAGTACTCGCGGTACGCGGAGGAGCAAATCAGGCAGGCCCGCGCAACTGCGGAAGCCAGGCCGGGCAAAGCGCACAGCCCAAATTGGCCAGCACTCAAGAAGGTCTTGCGAGAAATAGTCGCCAACGAGGATCACGCCTTTTCCTCCGCGACGGCGCTTGGGCGACGCGGCCCCGTAAACCTGGCTGGCGTCAGACGGGCCAAGCTGGGACGGCACCGGCTGTTCTTTCTGGCCTCGCGCGAGAAAGGGCTCGCTCTCGTTCTCATGCTGGGTTTTCGCAAGGACGGTGATCGCCGCGATGCCTACGTCGAAATCGTCCAACGCATCCGCCGCGGTGAATTTGACGAACAGTTTCGCGAAGCCGGGGTTGCCAAGCCGGACTTGTGAGCCGCTCCCCGGCTTGGCCGCGCGGGGGCCGCTTCGGCACCAAGGCCAGGCCCCACGCTAGGGGCTTCGATGCTCATCACCGTGGCCAGGGTTGGATTCGGGGTGGTCCCGGAACTGTTTGCGGGGAATCCCGAATGGGGCGACCATGGTCCGCATGGTAAC
>PMIX01000256.1 GCA_003158395.1 Myxococcales bacterium
TCTTGCTAGCAGCCACGTCGAATCACCTCGTATTGGTTGCCCGGGATCCTGCAGAGCCAACCGTCCAGCTCGGCCTCGACCAACGCCGCCATGACCGCTGGCAAGGGCAGGCCGATTTTTCGGCTGAGCACGGCAGGCGTGGCCGCTCCCTCGCGCAGGGCTGCCACCAGAAGTCCGACGGCTCCCGCCGGCGGCTCAGTCTGGCCCGAAGACGCGGGCCGACGGCCGGCCAGCGCCTCCTCGACGTCAGCCGCCGAGGTGACGGGCAAAGCCTGCCCCCTTTGCAGCAGCGAGGCGGTGCCGGAGCTGCCAGGAACCGCCAGCACTGGTCTACCCAACGACCGTCCCAGAGCAGCGGTGATGAGCGCGCCTGACCGGTGGGCGGCCTCCACCACGATCACGGCATCTCCCAACGCTGCGATGATGCGGTTGCGCGCCGGGAACTGACCGGCGCGCGGGGGCGTTCCCGGCGCGTACTCGGACAGCAAGCCGCCGGTGGCCGCGATGCGCGCGAAGAGCGGGCCGTGACGGTCGGGGTACGTCACGTCGACGCCACAGCCGAACACCGCAAAAGTAGGCGCGGCAGCGGCCGCCAGCGCTCCTTCATGAGCGGCTGCATCGATGCCAAAAGCTCCGCCGGAGATGATGACCACGCCCTTGCCGGCCAGTTCTGCTGCAATAGCGCGCGCTCGCGCACAGCCGGCACCGCTGGCCGCGCGCGCCCCCACCACGGAAACTGCACGCGCACCGTCTCCTGGCACGCAACCGCGCACCCAAAGAACAGCGGGTGCATCGGAGAGCGTCAGCAGCCGCGACGGATACCCAGCCTCCCCTCGCGCGATCTGGGCGATCGCCTGACCTGCCTCCTGGCGCGGGGGCCTGCGCACGGGCGGCATGATCTGTTCAGGCGGACGAGAATCACGCAGGTTGTCTTCCGCAGGCATCGGGAACGCAAGCTGATAGCGCCAGCCCGGAGGAAGATCAAGCAGCGGCAGAAAAAGTCAAAGAAATCAACGCAGTGGCAGGAAGGCCACCTAGTAGCCCTTGCGCATCTCGGTCGTTTCGCCCACACGCAGCTCCTTGGAGCTGCGCGCAATCCAGGCCACCGAGGTGTTGTCGCGCACGTCGATTACCCATAGCTCACCCACCACTTCCTTGGGTGATTCGGGATCCATGTACTCCCACCCCTCGAGCACGCCCCGGTAGCCATCACCGCGCCGAATGACGAAATTGCGGTTGCCGACCTGAACACCATCGCGCCGGCCCCGGTTCAGGACCACGAAGCGCTCGGCAGCCAGAAACTGCGTAGGCGTGAACGCCGCCACTACGTGCGCCTCCAAGTTCACGCTACTCGGGCGCGGCTCGATGCGCCTGAACTGCCGGATGGCGGTGCTGACGCGGTTGCCGCGCTCGATGGTGTCGACTACGTCTGTGATAGTCCCGCGCGCGACGTCGTCGCCCGCGATTTGATCGACCACGATGTCGCCGCGCACCTTGACCAGGTAGCCATAGACCTTGCCGGTATCGGGATCTTTGACCGGATGGCCGAGGTCAGTCTCGAAGACAGAATAGCGTTCGCCCGCGCGAAGGGGGCGGTCTTTGGGAAAGCGCAGGTAGGCTTGGTCGCCGGACGACAAGATCATCTTCTCTTCGCGCGAACCACTCACCGTGGCGGCTTGTGCGAGATCCCTGGCTTCGATGAATCCGACTTCGCGCAACACCAGCGCGCTGCTAGACAGGGCAGCCAGGCGATCCGACGAGAACGCGCGGCCGGGATCCGTTGTCTGGTCGCCGGCAGGAGGCACAGAGGCCCCGCCCCCAGACGGCCCGAGGCGAATGATGTCGCCCGGGAAGATCCAGTGCGGGTTGGTGACAAGCGGGTTGGCGGCCCACAGGCGAGGCCAGCGCCAAGGATCGCCGAAGTACCTCGAGCAGATGCTCCACAAGGTGTCGCCCTTCTGCACAACGTGCAGCTCCGGAGACTGTCCCGTGCCTTGCCCGGCCGCCGCCTCGCGTGCGCCTCCCTCGTCTCCGGTCCCCGGATCGAGCCCCATCACGCCCCCAGGGGGCACCAGGCCCGCAGAGGTTTCCTCAATTCGTCTTGCGCTTGGATCCTTGCTGCCGTCGCCGATCGTCTGCGACCCCTTGCGGCTACGCTGGCCAGCCGGTGCAAGGGTCGGAATGGGCGTGATGTCAGCCCCGGCGGTATCCGACGGTGCGTCTTGCTCAGGTGCGTTCTTCAACTCCTGGACCTGGGGCGGGATGCGGGTTGTCCCCCAAGTTTGGGCCGAAGCCGGCAACGACGCCGCCAGCGCGGCGGAAAGCAAGGAATGGAGATGGATTGGCCTCACGGGTCCTCCTCAAGAGAATGCGCGGTCTTCGCGGGTGGGTTGGCCGGCGGACGGGCATCGTGCGCGTGGTGTGCGGCTCCCACACGGTCGAGGTCAGCCAGGCGAGCCGTTGCGAGGACGGCGGTTTCGTGTCGCGGGTAGGATCGGACAAGTTGTTCGAGGGTCTGCTTGCCAGCGTCGATGCTGCCGAGAGCCAGATAGCTGTAGCCGACCTTCAGCAAGGCATCAGGGACTTTGTTGCCGTGGGGAAAGCGCTCAACCACGCGACGAAACTCACGCACCGCTGAGGGAAAGTCCTTGCTGTCATAGTAGCACTCACCCAGCCAGTACTGGGCGTTGTCAGCCAAGTCGTGCGCGGTGTAGCGGCGCAAGAACTCGCGAAACCCTTCCGCGGCGCCGTCGCGCTTGCCCTGGCGAAGCGCCTCGTAGGATCGACGGTAGAGCCTGAACGCTTCCGTGTCCGCACTGTGGCTCACGCGGAGACCTCCTGACCCGTGGCTCTCGCGGGTTGCACGCCCCGCGCGCTCTTCACCCTCTGCCCAAGAACGGTCCGCGAGCATCGGCGCGTGCTCACCGTGCAGGCGAAGAACCGGCCGGTTGCTGCTCGATTTGGCCGCCTCGCCCGCGTATTCGACATCCGCCTCGGGCGCCACCATCGTGGTGGCAGGAGCCATGGTCGAAGCGGTGTCCGGGGTGGCTGAATCATTCTCCGGATGTAGCTTCACCGTGGGAAGCTGGGGCGTCGCCACCTTCTGCTCGTTGACTTTCCGGCTTTCGAGCTGGTCTGTCAGAATGAACACGCGATTCTCCAGCTCCTCAACCTGCTTGGCGTACTCTGTGTTCTGCACCCGCAGCGACTCAATGCTTCGGTTGAGCTGCTCCACCGAGGCCGGGTTTGCCCCTCGATGAGCACAGCCAGCCAGGAGCCCCAGGGCTGCCAGACCTAGGACGGGCTTAGCAAACGGCATACTCGATCACCATTGGATCGTAGTGTTGTTCGGCAGTTTGGTACAAAAACTGATTGGTTTCGCAACGCAATCGCGCCGCGCCAGCCGTTTTGCTGTCCGTTGTTTTCGGCCTGATTCTTCCCCTGGTCTATCGTCACGGCGGCGATGTAGCGGCGTCTCACATCCATCTCGTTCCACGGAGCGGCCTTCACCGCAGGATCGTGGTCTTGTTTCGCTGACTAGCCAAACTCGGCCAGGATGCGATCGGCGCCATGCGCAATGAGGGCCTCGGCAAGCGCCTCGCCAAGGGCTTGGGCGGCGGAGAGCTGTCCGGCGACATGCTCTCGCAGCATGGTCGCTCCGTCGGGGCGTCCGACAAGTCCCCACACCTCCAGTTTCCCCTTTTCGATACGGGCGGTTCCTGCCACGGGCGTGCGACAGCCAGCCCCTAGGTAGTACAGAAGGGCACGTTCGGCCCCCACCGTGATCTCCGCCTCTTCGCTCGCCAGCGGGCGACAAAGGACGCGCAGGCGTTCATCCGCTGCTCGGGTCTCGATCGCGAGGGCGCCCTGGCCGATCGCCGGCAGCATGCGCTCGACCGGAATCCGCTCGGCAATGTGATGGGACAGGCCAAGACGGTCAAGGCCCGCACAGGCGAGAATGGCTGCGTCCACCTGCCCGTCGGCCACCTTGCGCAGCCGAGTGTCGAGGTTGCCGCGCAAGGGTTCCAGGCGAAGGTCCGGCCGCAGTGATTTGACCTGGCAGATACGGCGCAGACTGGTCGTGCCTATCCGTGCGCCCACGGGCAGGTCGGCAAGGGCGGCCCCGTCGTGGCTGACCAGGGCATCGCGCACATCCGCGCGGGTGGGAATCGCAGCCAGCACGAGCCCGGGGGCCAACTCGGCTGGCACATCCTTCAGACTATGAACCGCCAGGTCGATCTCGCCCGCGAGAAGGGCCGCCTCAATCTCCTTGACCCACACGGCCTTCCCACCGGCCTCCCACAGCGGCCCTTGCGGTGTCCGATCGCCAGTGGTGACGATGATGCTGCGCTCGACGACAAGGTTGGAGTGGGCCGCGCGCAGCAGATCAGCCACATGATTGGCCTGCCAGAGCGCCAGGGCGCTGCCCCTCGTGCCGATAACAACGCGATCGGGGCTCACGCGACAATCTTCTAGACGCTGGCGACTGCGGCCACAACCAGCGCGTCCGGCTTCACACTTCCCACGGGCTTGGCCACGAAGCCAAGCTCGACTTCGTAGGCGGTCTCGCCAAGGATGACCGAGTTCATATACACCTCAGCCCCTAGTGCGGAAATCGCGGCTTTGGCTTTCACCTTGCCGAGAAGATTGAAAGCCTCGTCGCTGCCTGCCTGCACACTGCTGAAATAGCAGCCGGGGACCAGCCGCATGACGAGCTCTCCCCCTTGAAGTCCCAGCATCTCACCCTCCAGACTCACTCGCTCCGCAGAGAGCCAGGAGTCGACGGTCTCCTGGGGAATAAACAACTTCACGGGCATGTGGCCTTGGGCTCCCGCGGGGGAACGCTGCTGCCAAAATACCACCCCTTCGCCGCGGCTTCAAACCACACCGCCAGCTCCTGGCATCCAAAGCATAGGGCTGACGATTCGGACTCCCGCACCCTGTGGGACTGTGGTAAAGGAGCCGCACCATGGCGAGCCAGAATGTAGTTGTCGTCACGGACAGCAACTTCGAGAGCGAGGTCCTCAAGTCTTCGCTGCCCATGTTGGTGGACTTCTGGGCCACTTGGTGCACACCGTGTCTCGCGGTTGCGCCGCATGTGGAGGCTCTGGCGCAGGAGTACGCCGGCAAGATTCGCGTGGGCAAGTGCGACATCGACGCGAACCCCATGGTTCCCACACAGCTCGAGATCCGCAGCATCCCGACCCTGCTCATGTTCAAGGCCGGCCAGGTGGTCGGTCAGGTGGTGGGCGCCGTGCCGCGATCGCGCATCCAGGATCTGGTCAAGAAGGCGCTCTAACGTCCCACGAAGAGCCAGGCCAGCAGAGCCCCAGCTGCCACCGCAGCCAACATAACGCCAATCAGCAACCCCTTCGCGGGTGGCAGTGGGCTGCGGCCGTAGGACGGTTTCCTGAGGTGGGGCCCGTTCTGGGGTTGAGCCTCAAGACTGGAGACTTCGACCAGGGAGTTCGTTCCACGTCTTGTTTCTGGCGGCGGGAAGATGGGTCCTAGGGCCTGTCCAGCGGCGGCCCCCAAAGGCGGCGGGCCCGCCGTCGGCAGCGACGCGCTGTCGCGGGCAGCGGCCATCTCCGCGATGGTGTCATGCGCGGGATGCTCGGCAGCCGGCGTACCGGTGCGGCGAGTGGGCCAGTCGGTCTCTTGGGACCACGACCGCGGGTCGATGAACCCGCCCGTGGGCCGGGTGACCAGGCCAGGGCCGCCCCCCCGCGCGGCCTCCGGGCCAGGCGTAATACCTTGCCCATCGAAGCCGACCGAGGTGAAGGCGTCTAGCTCCTCGTGCAAGATCGTGTCGATAAGGTTGGGCTTCTTGAACCGGCCGCTCGACGACCCAGTGGTCTGTTCTTCTTGGCACGCGCGCACCAGATCAGCGATGTCGCGCTGGATCATCTTCAAGCCGCGTGAAAACCAGTAGTGCGCCAGCGCATCCTGCAAGTCGGTGGCCGACTGAAACCGGTCCTCCACGCGTCGGGCAAGCGCCTTGCGACAGATCTCTTCGAACTCGGGCTCCACTTCCGGGTTCTGTTGTCCGATGGGTGGAATCTTGGCGCTTCGGACCATCTCCACCGTCTGGTAGTCACTCTCGCCGTAGAACAGACGCTTGCTGGTCAGCGCCTCGTAAAGCAGGATGCCCACGGCGAAGATGTCGGCCCGTTGGTCCACGTTCTCACCGCGGGCTGCTTCAGGCGACAGATAGCTCATCTTGCCCTTGACCACGCCCGGGTCTGTGGCTTCCACTTGGCTGGCGGCTTTGGCCAGTCCGAAGTCAGCCAGCTTGATCTCCCCATTGCGCGAGATCAGAACATTCGCGGGCGAGATGTCGCGGTGAACGATGCCCAACGGCCGGCCGGTCTCGGGATTGGGGAGGTCGTGGGCATAGGCCAGGCCTTTGCAGACCTCCATCATGATGTAGATGGTCTGGCCCACGGTCAGGCGTTTGCGGATGCGGCGCCGCCATTCGAGGATCGCTTTGAGGTCGACCCCGTCGACGTACTCCATGACGATGAAATACGTGTCGTCGACGCGTCCGATGTCGAAGACCTGGACGATGTTCGCGTGCTGCAAGAAGAGCGAGAGCCGGGCCTCATCCAAGAACATCTTCACGAATTTTTGGTTCTTGGTGAGATTCGGCAGGATCCGCTTGATGGCCACGTTCTTGCGGAAGCCCTGCAGCGACTCCGCAACGCCCTTGAACACCTCGGCCATACCACCGGCGGCGATGCGCTCAGTGACTCGATAGCGGCTTTCGGACATCGGTCGGGCCGTGCGATTGAAGGTGAAAACTATATAGCAGAGGAAGCTCCCCGTCGACAGTCAAGCATTGCGGCCCGGAACAGCCAGCCATGGTCGCGGCTTGGAAGCGCGCTCGTGCTGCCCGCATCCGGTAGGAGACCGCGCTCAGTCTTCGCTCGTCGCACCCGCTCCGCCCATCTCCTCACCCCCACTTGCGTCGAGGGAACCGCCGCGCCCTGTCTGCTCAACCGCTGCCTCTTCGCGCTCGTGCTGTTCTTTGCAGTCAATGCACAGCGTGGTTACCGGCCGCGCAAGCAAACGCTTGAACGAGATGACTTCGCCACACGACTCACAGGTGTCGATAGACCCGTCGTCCAGGCGAGCAAGCTGCTTGTCGATCTTCCCGAACAGGTACTTTTCCCGATCATGAAGCCGCATTTCGGTGGAGAAGATCTCCTCTTCCATCGACTCATCGATGGAATCGCGGCCAATATTGCGCTCGTGGTTCATCGAATAGCTAAGCGCGTCCTGGCCGGTGCGTGCCAGACGCTTCTTCGCCCCCTCCAAGACCTCTCGAATTTGCGCCTTTTCACTTTCGGTCAGCATGGTCCTCCTCGCATTCCACGGGCCTATCAGAAAATTTCGGTAGACGACCCCACCAAGTTTAGTCAACCACCACCCACCCGGGAGCCTACGACGCCTTCTTCTCCCGCACGAGTTGCGGGCGCCCACGCGACACGACGACATCGCGGGTTACCACGCACTCTGTCACCCCACTAAGCGAAGGAATTTCGTACATCACGTCGAGCATGACTTCTTCCAGTATGGCACGCAGGCCGCGCGCCCCGGACTTCCGACGCGCAGCCTCCTCGGCCACACTGCGCAAAGCGTCTTCCGTGAACCGCAGCTTAACACCCTCAAGCTCCAGCAGACGTTCATACTGCTTGGCCAGCGCGTTCTTGGGCTTCCACAGAATGGCCATCAGGTCGTCCACATCCAGCTCGTCAGCGGCGACGATGATGGGCAAGCGGCCCATGAACTCGGGGATCATCCCATACTTGATGAGGTCCTCGGTGCGCGCCATCGCCCGCAACTGGTTCTTCGATTCGTCGCTCTTGCTGATGGCGGCGCCGAAGCCAAGGCCACGCGTCCCCATGCGCCGGCGCACCAGTTCTTCCAACCCGTTGAAAGCACCCGTGCACACAAAGAGGATGTTGGTGGTATCGACCTGCACCAACTCCTGTTGGGGCCGGTTGCGTGCGCCGTCGGGCGTAATCGAGGCTTGCTTGCCCTCCAGGATCTTGAGCAGCGCCTGCTGCACGCCTTCACCCGACACGTCGCGCGTCACCGAAGGCCCGCCCCCCTTGCGCGCTATTTTGTCGATCTCGTCGATGCATACGATCCCCCGCGCCGCTCTTTCGGCGTCGTTGCCCGCGTTCCGGTACAGGGCCTTGATCACGCTGTCCACGTCCTCTCCCACGTAGCCGGCCTCAGTCAACGTGGTGGCATCGGCCATGGCAAAGGGGACGTCCAGCTTGCGCGCCAGCGTCTGCACCAACAGGGTCTTGCCGCAGCCAGTGGGCCCGATGAGCAGGATGTTGCCCTTCTGGATCTCAACGTCGCCGGCCTTGCCGTGCTGGCCGATGCGCTTGTAGTGGTTGTACACCGAAACCGCTAGGGCCTTTTTGGCTCGCTCCTGGCCGATCACGTATCGGTCGATCTCATCGTAGATCTCGCGCGGTCGTGGGTAGCGCGGACGCTCCGCTGCCTCTTCCTTGGCGATGATGTCGTTGCACAGGGCCACGCACTCGTCGCAGATGAACACCCGCGGGCCCGAGATCAGCTTCCGCACCTCGCGCCGGCGCTTCTGGCAGAAGGAGCAGTGGAAGTCATCCATCTTCCCATGAGTATTGCATCCGAAATCTGGTGAAGCCAAGCCTGTCAACCTGGACCGCCACGAAGTTCTTGCGTGTGCGGGGAAAAAGTGCTCCTTGGGGGACAACCTTGGCCGCAGCGCGTGCCGCGAACGGCGGAGACCTGTTGTATACTGTTCACCCCTCGTAGGCTGGCCGGCGCGGTAGGTTGCCTGAGCACACTTTCCTCGCCGCCCATGACCGGGGGAAAAAGAACCTAGGCGTCGTGCAAGCAGGCCAGCAAGATGGATACGAGCTAAACCCATGTGCGGAATCGTTGGCTATGTAGGAACCCGTGAAGCGACGCCCATTTTGTTGGGTGGGTTGCGCCGGCTGGAGTACCGCGGCTACGACTCGGCGGGGATCGCTGTGTGCAATGGTGGCGAAGCCCATCTGGTCCGCTGCCAGGGCAAGCTGGCGGCACTGGAAAAGCTGCTAGCCGAGCACAGTCCCGTGGGCACGTACGGCATCGGACACACGCGTTGGGCGACCCACGGCCGTCCTTCCGACGAAAACGCCCACCCCCACAAGGCCGGCCCCATCTCGGTGGTGCACAACGGCATCGTCGAGAACCACGTTGAGCTGCGCGAGCGACTCATCGCCTTGGGTCGCCATTTCTCGTCGCAGACTGACACCGAGGTGCTGGCTCACCTCATCGACGAGGCCTCCCAGGCAGGCGCAGCCTCGCTGGTCGAGGCGGTGCGGGCAGCCCTGGGTCAGGTCAGGGGCGCCTACGCGATCGTCGTGCTGTCAGATCGCAGCCCGGGTGTGCTGGTGGCGGCGAAGAATGCATCCCCGCTGGTGGTGGGCATCGGCCAGGGCGAGATGTTCGTGGCCTCGGACGCACCCGCCATTCTAGAACAAACACGCGAGATGCTGTTTCTCGAGGACGGCGACATCGTGGAACTGGACCGGTTGACCGCGCACATCACCGATCTCGATGGAACCCCGGTCGTGCGCAAGCCTCGCACCGTGACCTGGAGCGCGGCGCAGGCCGAGAAAGGCGGCTATCCGCACTTCATGCTCAAGGAGATCCACGAGCAGCCACAAGCGGTGACCGACACGCTGGGGGGACGCCTCATGCCCGACAGCCACGACGCTGTCCTGGAGGATCAAGAGGTAACCCCGCTGCCCGACCGCGTGGTCATCCTGGCCTGCGGGACCTCGTATCACGCAAGCCTGGTGGGCAAGTTTCTCATTGAGAATGTCGCCCGCATCCCCTGTGAAGTGGATCTGGCCAGCGAATTCCGTTACCGAGAGCCGGTGATTGGATCGAGAGATCTGGTGGTGGGCGTCTCCCAGAGCGGCGAGACCGCCGACACCCTGGCGGCGGTCAAGGAGGCGCGGGCGCGTGGGGCTCGTACTTTCGCCATCTGCAACGTGGTCGATTCCGCGATTCCCCGCGCCTCGGACCTGGTGCTCTACACGCATGCCGGCCCTGAGATCGGCGTCGCGTCCACCAAGTGCTTCACCGCCCAGCTCGCGGCGCTGGCTCTGCTGGCTATTCACCTGGGCCGACGCAACGGTGCGCTGGCCGGCGTGGCAGCCACCGAACTGGTGAGTGAGCTGCTGAATATCCCGCACAAGATGAGCGAGACGCTTAAGGAATGCGGCGATTTGAAAGGGCTGGCCCGCAAGTACAAGAACGCGCGCGACTTCCTCTTCCTTGGGCGTGGCACCAACTACCCCATCGCACTCGAGGGTGCGCTCAAACTCAAAGAGATCTCGTACATCCACGCCGAGGGCTACGCGGCCGGCGAGATGAAGCACGGGCCTATCGCGCTCATTGATGACGGTTTGCCCGTGGTGGTCATCGCGCCCCGGGGCAGGGGCTACGACAAGGTGCTGTCCAACTTGGCCGAGGTGCGTGCCCGCGAAGGCCACGTCATCGCGGTAGCCACCCAGGGCGACACGGCCATTCTCCAGCAGTGCGAGGACGTGCTGTGGGTCCCCGATGCGCCCTCGTTGCTGCAGCCGATGCTAACCGTGCTGCCCTTGCAGATGCTGGCCTACGCGGTGGCCTTGGCGCGCGGGAATGATGTGGACCAGCCGCGTAATCTGGCAAAGAGCGTCACGGTGGAATAGAGACTCGCGCGACGTCCGCTCAACGATTCGAAAGATCGCTGACGGAGCGGCGAAACTCGGGCCAGGGCGGAGTCCGCGCTTGCCAGGGTCAAGCGACCGTGTGGGCTGAGGGCATCCCCTGCCCATCGCCACATGACGCGAGCCAGAGGCGACGGGACAGGCGAGGCAATGCGGTGTGCTGTCAAAATGCTAGTCTTTGTGGCGACAAGACGTGGATGTGATACAAATTTGCATCGCCACTGGCATGTTCATGTGGATGTGAGAGCCGCTTTCTGACGATTTAGATGAGAAAAGGCAAAGATGGCAAAGACAGCAGCGAAGAAGAAGACAAAGTCACGCCAGAACGTGCAACTTCGTGGCAAAACGGCGGCCGCGGTCCAGGCGGCGAAGATCCCCACGGGCGGCGAGAAGCTGGTGCAGTGCCTGGAACGCGAGGGCGTGGAGATCATCTTCGGCTTGCCGGGCGGCGCTGCCATCCCGCTCTTCGACGCTCTCATCGGGTCGAAGATCAAGCTGGTCCGGGTTCGCCATGAGCAGGGCGCGACACACATGGCCGATGGCTACGCGCGCGCAACGGGTAGGCCAGGCGTCGTGCTCGTGACCTCGGGCCCGGGCGCCACCAACACGATAACCGGGCTCTACACCGCACTCATGGATTCGGTGCCCATGGTCGTGATCACCGCGCAGGTGGTGCGGTCGCTTCTAGGCAAGGACGCCTTCCAGGAGGCGGATGTCACCGGCATCACCTATCCTGTGGTCAAGCACAGCTATCTCGTGCGCAACGCCGCGGACATCCCGCGCGTCGTGAAAGAGGCCTTCTACATCGCCACCACCGGCCGGCCCGGCCCGGTACTGGTCGACCTGCCCAAGGATCTGGCTGCCGGACCTTGTGATGCTCCCTTTGTCGATTCGGTCGATCTGCCTGGCTATCATGTGCCCCACCGGGCCGACCCGTTGGAGCTCACGCGGGCCGCGCAGCTCCTGGGCAAGAGCCGCCGGCCGGTGCTCTACGTCGGCCACGGCGCGGTCATGTCCGACGCGGGCCGCGCCATCCTAGAACTCGCCGAGAAGTTGCAGGCGCCGGTGGTCACCACCCTCCTGGGCAAGGGCGCGGTGCCCGAGGATCAGCCGTTGCACCTCGGAATGCTGGGCATGCACGGCACCGCCTACGCCAACAAGGCGGTGGCCGACTGCGATCTGATCATGGCCATCGGCGCGCGCTGGGACGATCGCATCACCGGCAAACTGTCGGAATTCTGCCGGGACGCAGTCAAGATTCACATTGACGTCGACCGGGCCGAGTTCGGCAAGATCCTGATGCCGGACCTGGCCCTGTCCGGCGATGCGCGCCTCGTGATCGAGGACATCATCCCGCTGGTTGACAAAGTCGAACGCGCCGAATGGCTGGAGCAGATCGCGGCCTGGCGCCAGGAATTCCCGCTGCACTACCCGAAGAAGGGCGGGCTGAGGCCGCAGTACATCCTGGACCGGCTCGACAAGCTGGGCGGCCGTGACTCGATCGTCGTCACCGACGTGGGTCAACACCAGATGTGGGCGGCCCAATTCCTGCGCACCACCCGCAATCGTCACTGGTTGTCGTCGGGGGGCGCCGGGACCATGGGCTTCGGCTTCCCGGCGGCCATCGGCGCCAAGCTGGGCCGGCCCGAGCGGCCGGTGTGGGCCATCGTCGGCGACGGCGGGTTCCAGATGACCCTGTCCGAGCTGGCCACCGCCGTTGTGCACAAGCTGGCGGTCAAGGTCATCATCATGAACAACCACTACCTGGGCATGGTTCGCCAATGGCAGGAGATGTTCTACGACAACCGCCTCTCGGGCATCGACCTCGACGGCAACCCCGATTTCGTCAAGTTGGCCGAGGCCTACGGGGCCAAGGGCTTGCATCTACGCCGGGCCGCTGACGTGGACCGCGTCCTACAGGCGGCCATGGAACACAACGAGGGCCCCTGCCTGATCGATGCCGAGGTGGTGAAGGAAGGCAACGTGTTCCCCATGGTGCCCGCAGGCGCCAGCTTGCGTGAGATGATCATCGATCCGCCGCGCGTGGAGGCCGACGAAACCGGAGAGCCGTCGTGACGCCTTTGCCTAACCGCCACCGACCCTGAGCAAGAGGAAACCATGAGCGCTGCACTCGCCGCCCCCGTTGTCGTGCCTGAGACCCATCCCCTGCACACCATCTCGGTGCTGGTGCGCAACCAGCCCGGCGTGCTGGTGCGCGTGGCCCTGGTGTTCGCCCGCCGCGGCTACAACATCGAGAGCCTGGTGGTCAGTCCCGATCCTACCGACGCCGGTTTTTCGCGCATGACCATCACCTGTCGGGGCGCCGCTGACACCCTGGAACAGATGATCCGGCAGGTCGCCAAACTAGTCGACGTGGTGCACGCCATCGACCACACCGGCCAGTCGGTGGTCGAGACCGAAATCGCGCTCATCAAGTTGCAGGCCCAGGTGAGCGAGCGAACCGAGATCCTGCAGGTCGCTGAGCACTACAAGGCCAAGGTGGTGGACTGCGGCCCCGGCTCACTCATCCTGCGAGTGACCGGTGGCAGCGAGAAGCTGGACAGTTTCATCTCTCTGCTGCGCCCATTCGGCCTGGTCGAACTGGTCCGTTCGGGCAAGATCCTGATGACCCGTGGGCCAGAGACGACATAGAGATCCGAAGCGAACGCCGGTCTTTCGCCCTACCCGTGCCCGGCCCGGCGGCGAACCATCCACTCACTGGCGAGCAGGCCCACCGCCAGAAACAACAGCAAGGGGTGCGACCAGATCGCGACCGTGCGCAGGCTGCCCACACGCACCTGGCGCGCGGCCCGTATCGCGGGCGTGCCGAGCGTGCCTGCGCGGAATTCCCCTCCCGTGACCGCGGCGATCTGGCGCAACACCTCCTCGCGGCTCACCACATCGTCCAGCTCGCGTCCCTCGGGGCGCAGCACAAAGGTGGCCTGTTCCTCGACCGCGCGGCCGTCAAGGGTCGCGCGACCCACCAAGCGATAGGCGCCCGCGGCCAGGCCGGGCAATTCCGCTTGGGCCTCACCGTCCTCCCCCGTGGTCACATCCAGGGCGCGCAGCGGTTTGGCATCAGCCCGAGCGCCGCCCCCTGCGTTTTCTGCCGGGTGCAGGTCCAGCGTGACCGTCGTACGGCCCGCCGGGGTGTAGTCGGCGTGCAAGGTACGCACGCGCGCCGCGACGGTCTGGCCGCGCCGATACTCGGTGCGATCAAGGTCGATGTGCAACAGGGCCAAGGCGGGGTCGCGCACCAACCAACGAATGGCGCCTTCCCAGAAGGGTTGCAGGGCGCGCCCGTCGTCGCCAAGCGGTCTCGCGCTGGACGCCTCCTCGCCCCGCACGCCGCGGGTGTGGCTTTCGTCACTCGCGGCGGCCGCAGCAAAGCCCCAGTTCCAGGCACTATCGGTCAGCAGAGCAAGCGTGCGGCCCTTGCCTACGTTGTTCACCGCCAGCACGGGCGCCGGCTTGCCGTCACCCGCGGTCTGACCGGGATGCACCAGCAGCGCGCTCGCGCCGGGCTGCAGCCGCGCCACTCGATTGATCCCCTGAAGCGGCGGCAACGCAGCCCAACGCGCCTCATTGGCCTTCGAGTCTAGGCTAAGCGATGTCACCGGGTGACTGCGTCCCGCAGCGGTCAGCCGCGGCCGGAAGCTGTCGGTAGAAAACGCGCGCGGTCCATCGGTGGGAATCCCGGTCAGGTCCACGGGCAGGACGTCGCGCAGGGCGCTCTCCCCGTATTGGCCGCTGGCAAACGAAAGGTCGCCGCCGATCATAGCCAGTGCGCCCCCTGACTGGATGTAGTCACGCACGCCGGGCAGATAGGGCTCGACCCAGTACGGCTTGTAGTTGAAGTTGTGGAAAATCAGCAAGTCAAACGAACGCAGTTGCTCGTCAAAGATCTCCTGATAGGGGAACGGGATCAACGACATCTCGTTGGCGCCCAACGGCAGCTCATCCGTGTCAGTACGCAGGATGAAGAACGACACCAAATCCACGTTGGGGTCCAGGCGCAGGATGGAGCGCAAGAAGCGCTCGTCCCACGACGGCCGGCCGCACACGTGCAAGACGCGAACGCGGTCCCGAATCACCTTCATGGTGAACACCTGGCTGTTGTTGCTCTCCAGCGCTTCGCCCGCCAGCACCGGGGTCTTGATCTCGAACACGAAGTTGCCCGGCTCCACCGGGGTGTAGCCGAAGCTGACCTTCTCCTGACCGGATTCGCCGCGCAGAACCACGGCCTTGGCATCGAGCAGCCGGCCCTCGCGTGCCAGGGTGACCTCGACCTGGCGATCGCTGTAACCCTTGTGGCGCAATAGCGCCTCCAGTTTGATGGGCGTGCGCACGAAGGCAAAGTCGTCGGTCAGCACAGCCGCCACCGACAGGTCGCGCAGCTCGCGCTCGCCGACGAAGACCGTGTGCACGGGCGCGTTCAGCCCTTCCAGCGTCCGGCGGGTCTCGCCGTCGAGCGGCCCGCGTGCGATGCGGCCGGTGTCAATGCCGTCGGAGATCAGAATGACACCGCCCACATCGCGGCCGGCTAGGCGCCCGCGCAGCTCGGAAAGCGCCTCGCCGATGCGGGTTGCCTCGCCCTGCGGCACCGCGCGCAACGATTCGGGCGTAGCCGTGGCCAACGCCTCGCCAAAGGAATAGATCTCGACCCGGTGGCCGGCGCGTTCCCATTCCGAGAACAGGGCTGCGGCGCTGGCCACAATCTGGGCGGCGCGCTGGGCGCGTGAAGGACCGTGATCAGGCGGCGCCACGCTCATCGAACGGGAGGCGTCCACCAGGACGGCGACGTGGTTGGGCAGAAGGCTGACCTGA
>PMIX01000297.1 GCA_003158395.1 Myxococcales bacterium
GCTTGCTGCAGACTCTGCTGGCCACGGAGCGCAGGCCATGAGCGAGGTCATCGGACCTGCCTCGCCTGAGACGCGCGCCCGGATCAAGGCCCTGGCCGAGCAGCCCGTCCCCCTCGATGAATGGCGGCGGCGGCTGGCCATCCCGCTTTCGCCAGAGGAGATCGAGCACACCCAGGCCCTAGTGCACTGGTTCTGCCGCCGCTACCCGACGGTGGGCGAGAGACTGGCCTACGTGCGGCGCGCGTACAAGCGCTGGACGGGCCAGGCGAAATAGGATCGACTAGATTTGGGTCTTTAGCTTGCGCCGATCAGTGCGCCGCTCGATGGCCAGGTCAATGAGGCGCGCAATCAGCTCTTTCTGGGACACGCCCGATGCCTCCCACATCTTGGGGTACATGCTGATGGCAGTGAAGCCTGGGATGGTGTTGACCTCGTTCACGTACAGCGTGCCAGTCTGTCGTTCAAGGAAGAAATCCACCCGTGCCATCCCCGCTAGCTCCAGGCAGCGGAAGGTGTCCACGGCCAGCTTGCGCACGCGCAGGGTCAGCTCGGGGGAGATGTCGGCCGGAATCTTGCCGTCGGCGCCATCCGCGTCCACGTACTTGGCGTCGTAGGAATAGAAGCCGTCCTTGTGATGAACGATGATTTCGGCGGGCACGGAGGCCTGCGGCTCATCATTGCCCAACACCGCGCACTCGATCTCGCGGGCGTTGACCGCGGCCTCCACCAAAACCTTGCTGTCGAATCCCAGCGCGGTCCGCAGCGCCGGTTCCAGCTCGGCAACGGACTTGACCTTGCTCACACCCACGGATGATCCCGCGTTGGCCGGCTTCACGAACACCGGGAAGCCCAGCTCTGCGGCTTGCGCCAGCGTACCCGCGCGGTCGCGGGCGAATGTGTGCGCGGTCACCAACCGCCATGGCACGACCGAAATACCGGACTGCGCGAGCAGACGCTTGGCCACGTCCTTGTCCATGCCAATGGCCGAGCCGAGTGTCCCTGGCCCGACATAGGCGATGTCCGCCAACTCCAGCAGGCCTTGCACGGTTCCGTCCTCGCCATAGGTTCCGTGCAGAACCGGAAACACCACGTCGTCGTGGCGAAGCAAGGCCCGTGGCGTCAGCGCGGGTTCGCTGGCGTCGGGGTAGACCGGCACCTCCAGGGCTCTTCCCACCGCCTTCAGGCCAAGCGTCCGCGGATCACCCGTGGCGCCCAGCAGGGTTTGCTCTGCCTCGGGCCGCCAGCGGCCCTGCTTGTCGATGCCGATCAATACTGGTTCAAAGCGGTCGCGGTCGAGCGCGACGAAGACATTGCGGGCCGACAGCAGCGACACCTCGTGCTCTGCCGATCGGCCACCGAAAAGAACAATGACACGGATTTTGTTCACGAGTTGACCCTACTACCCACAGGCACTAGCTGCCACTTCTGGCCAGCCCTGCTGATGTCGTGGCCGGGGCCGTGGTCGAAGAGGGGCCCCGTCTACGTCCACGACCACGAATACCCTTCATCACCTTGCGGGGAGAGCGTTCCGTGAGCGCACGCTGCGGTTTGATGACTCCAGATTCACGGGGTCCCAACTCCGAGCTGCCCGAAAAGGAACGCCATCTCGTCCGCGTATTGCTCGATCGATTTGCCCAACGGCTTGCCGGCGCCGTGGCCTGCCTGGTCTTCCAGGCGCAAGAGAATCGGCCCGGGGCCGCTCTGTGCCGCTTGCAGGCGCGCAGCGAACTTGCGCGCGTGCAGGGGATCGACGCGCGTGTCCGACCCAGCGGTGAAGATGAGCGTGGCGGGATAGGCCACTCCGTCCTTGACGTGGTGATAGGGCGAGTAGGCGTATAGGAACTTGAACTGCTCAGGATCTTCGGCTGTGCCGTATTCCGGGATCCAGAGTCTTGCAATGCGGAAACGGTGATAGCGGACCATGTCGGTCAGAGGCACCCCGCAGATAGCGGCATGGAACAAATCAGGCCGCTGCGTGAGGACCGCGGCCACCAGCAGGCCCCCGTTCGACCGCCCCGAGATGGCCAACCGATCGCGCGACGTGATCTTCTCGCCGATTAGAAACTCCGCCGCTGCGATGAAGTCGTCGAACACGTTCTGCTTCTGCCCCAGCATGCCCGCGCGATGCCAGGTCTCGCCGTATTCGCCGCCGCCACGTAGGTTGGGCACGGCGAAGACGCCGCCCTGTTCGATGAAGGGCCCCACCGCCGCGGCAAAGGCCGGCGTGATGTTCACGTTGAAGCCACCATAGCCGTAGAGCAGCGCAGGGGCGCGACCATCGCGCACCAGGCCCTTGCGCGCCACCAAGAACATGGGAACCAGCGTGCCGTCCTTCGATGGATAGCGCACCTGCTCGACAGAGAAGGCTTCCGGATCGATGGGCGACGCCAGTTTCTGCCAGACCGTGCTTCGGCCCGTGCCGAGATCGTGGCGCACGACTGCGGTGGGAGTGAGGAACGAGGTGAAACCGAAGAAGAGTTCGCGCGCCTGGTGCCGGCCGTGCAGGCCCGTCACCGTGCCCAAGCCCGGCAGCTTGATCTCGTGCTCCAACTTGCCTACGCGCGAGAACACGCGCACGCGCGAAGATGCGTCTTTCAGATAGAGCGCGGCCAGCTTTCCCCCCACCGCCGCGACCCACTCGAGCGTGTCCTTGCCCTCGGCGATGATTTGCTTCCAGTGCTGGCGTTGGGGCTTGCGTGGATCGACCTGTAACAGCCGGTAGCGAGGCGCGTCCTCGTTGCTGACCACGTACAGGCGATCGTCGAGCATGTCGACCAAGTAGAAGATCGCCGGTCGGCCGGTGACCACAGGTATGGGCGAGGGCGCGCCAGGCTTCTTGGTGTCGATGAGGAAAAGCTCGGTCTTGGCCGGGCCCTCGGAAACCTCGATGCCCAGCCAGCGGCCGTCGGGCGAGAGCAGCACCGAAGTCCAGGCAGACGCGCCCAGTCCTTCACCAAAGATCAGGCGATCCTGACTGGCGACGCTGCCCAGGCGGTGAAAGAAGACGCGGCGCTGGTACTGTTCCTGGCCGGTCGGCACCGAGCCCGGCGCCGGGTAGCGTGTGTAGTAGAAGCCGCGCCCCGAGGGCAGCCAAGCCAGCGAGCAGGCCCGCGTCCAAGGAATGAGGTCCGGCCGATCCTGGCCGGTGTCCACGTCGTGCACGCGCAAGGTGGATTCTTCGCTGCCCCCGGCCGAAACCCCGTAGGCCAGCAGGCGGCCGTCCTCCGACGGGTACCACCAATCGAGCGCCTGGGTGCCGTCAGCCGCCAGCGCATTCACGTCGACCAGGACGCGATCAGCACCGTGAAGTCCCTCGCGCACATAGAGCACCGGCTGGTTCTGCTGGCCTTCCCGCCGTGAATAGAAGAGGCGAGGCGCTCTGCCCTTGCCTTTTGGGACCGGTGCGTCCAGGGCGCCGATTTGGTGCAGGGCCCACAGCCGATCGACCAATCCCCTGCGGCTCGGTACCGCGTCCAAGGTCTCGCGCAGCAGTCGGTTCTGCTGCGCGGTCCACCAACGAACCTCCTCGCTGTCGCCGTGTTCCAGCCAGCGATAGGGATCGGCGACCTTCACGCCATGAATGGTTTCCTGCACAGGCTCGCTGCGGGTGAGGATTGTGGCCATGGGTTTTCTCACCGGGAACGCGAACACGCCCCCTACGCCCTTCCGCGCATCAGCCGTTTGACCGGGCCCGAAAGCGTGAACAGCGCCGCGCCGGCAATGAATGTGACTACCACGAACATGAGGAAAAAGTCCGCCTGGCCGCCCAGAATGCGAAACACCTCGCCGCGCTCGACCTTCTCCACCAGGCCGGCCAGGATGCCCGCACAGCGATCGGACACAAAAAAGGCCAGGAACCAAACGCCCATCATGAGCGAGGCGAAGCGCGGCGGCGCCAGCTTGGTCACCATGGACAGGCCAACCGGTGACAGGCACAGCTCGCCGCAGGTCTGCAGCACATAGGTCGCGATCAACCAGAGCGGGCTCACGCGAACGCCAGCGTCGGACAGTCGTGCAGCCACCACCATGATGGCAAAGCCGGCGCTGACCAGAAACAGGCCGGCGGCGAACTTGACCGGCGTGCTCGGCTCGCGACCGCATGCGGCCAGCCGGCCCCACATCCAGGCAAACACAGGCGCGAGCACGATGATGGCAACTGGATTCACGGATTGGAAGTAGGGAGCCAAAAAGTCGATGCCGAGGAACTGTCGCCCGGTGCGCTCCTCGGCGAAGAAGTTCATGGATGAGCCCGCCTGCTCGAAAGCGACCCAGAAGAAGATGTTGAAGAAGGCCAGGATGCCGATGGCGGCAATGCCGCGCCAGTCCTCGGAAGAAAGCGGCTGATGGACGTGACCCACCCGCTCAGCGACCCGGCCCGCGGGCACGTCGCCGATGCCGGGCAGATAGCGCTTCTTGAAGAGCAGGTAGGTAACAAGGCCTGCCACCATGCCCACTCCAGCCGCGCCGAAGCCCCAGTGCCAGCCGAAGCGCTCGCTCTTGGCCAGATAGCCGCAGATGATGGGGCCGAGCGCCGCGCCCGTGTTGATCCCCATGTAGAAGATGGTAAACGCGGAGTCGCGGCGCCGGTCGTTGGGCTGATAGAGCTGCCCCACCATGGTCGAGATGTTGGACTTGAAGAATCCCGTTCCGAGAATGATGAGCGCGAGCCCGAGGAAGAAGGTTGGCCGGCTGGGCACCGCCAGGCAGAAGTGGCCCGAGGCGATGACGATGCCACCGATGATGAGGGCACGGTGGGTGCCCAGAAACCGGTCAGCCAGGTAGCCGCCGAAAAGCGGGGTCAGGTACACCAGGCCGGTGTACCAGCCGTAGAGATTGGCGGCCTGCTGCTTGGACCAACCAAAGCCGCCGGCCGTGCTGACCAGAAACAACACCAGGAACGCCCGCATCCCGTAGTAGGAGAATCGCTCCCACATCTCCACGCCGAACAGCAGGAAGAGCCCGGGCGGCTGGCGCGACGACACTTCCGTCTCCAGCAAGCTACACACCCAATACTAGGATGACGCGCACGTCCTTGGTGCCCAGGCCGTTGCCCACGTCCAGGCCCACGAGGGGCATGGCCACGGCCCGCAAGTAGAAACGCAGGCCCGCTCCCGCCGAACTGTGCAGGTCCTGTTCGATCTGGAACCCCTGATGAAGGTAGGTCGGCGGCAGAAACTGGCGACCGTCGGGTCGAAGGTCGTAAGCGGTCCGGTCGAGATTCTGGGACGGCAGCGCGCGGAACCAGATGGCCGCAGCGTCGTTGAAGACCAAGCCACGAACGTCAAGGCCCCAGAGCGAAAAGAGGGGGAAGTGGTACTCGACTTGGGTGCGCAGGTGGGTGTCGCCCTGAAACTGCCGGTAGAGATACCCGCGCAGGTTGGTGCCGCCCGCTGAATTCTCTGCCCACAGGGGCAGATTGTCGCCCGCAATGCCGCCCGCACGGACGATGAGGTTGTGGCGCCGAAAGAAGCGGATCCCATGCTCGTACGAGGTGCTGGCCTTCCAGTAGTTAAGCCTGTCGTCGCTACCCCAGCGTGTGCTGCCAAGCTCCAAGGAAAAACTCAGCGCATTGCCGTACATGACGGCGTGCTGGCGGGCGCGAAAGTCGAAGGTCACGTTGGCGGTGGCGGCGCCCCGCCGCGCGCTGACCGCGGCGGCCGGCGCGCCAATGATGGCTTGTGCGTAGCTGTTGCCCAGATTGGGGGCTGACCAGAGCACGTCGTTCTGATCGAGGATCCATCCCACCGACGTGCGGACCTTGCGGAACCAGGCCACACCCGCGTTGACCTCGCCGCCGTAGGAGCGCAGCTTGGTGTTGCGCATGGGCGACAGAGGCATGTCGGGCAGGTTGCTGTAGTTGTTGCTGTATTCGGGAATGATCTGCAGTTGGAATTTCCCTTTGATGGTGAAGAAGATCCACGTCTGCCACACTGCCGGGTCGTCGTAGGCCACCAGGGCGCCGGAATCGACATTGGAGACGCGCGCCCCGATGACCCCACGCTTGCCTCTGCCGAAGAGGTTCCCATGGGCGATGAGCGCCCCAGCTGAGACGTTGCCCGGCGAATAGGAGAAGGTGGGCAAGGGCGCCCAGGGGAATTTCTCCTTGACCACGATGTTGACGCGCACCCCGTCCTGGTACGGCTCCCAATAGACGTTCACGTCCGCAAACAACCCGGAGGTGTGTAGGCGCTCGCGCACCACGTCCAGCGTGTCCGGTTTGAGGAGCTGGCCGATGGAAACGCCGGCGATAGAGCGGACGGCTTCCTCGTCGGTGCGAACCGCGTTGTGAACCCGAACGTCGGTGATGACCTCGTCCACAGCCCACGCTTGCGCGGCGGTCAAGCTGACCGCAAGCGCGGCAAGACAGACTGGGGAGCGCATGCGCCCAGCATCTTATCATCGTCCGGGGCGGTCCTCGCTTTACAACGCGGAGGGAACCTGCGGCCGGCATGCGCGTCGGAGTTGTGCCCATCGCGGTTGCCGGGTACTTTACTGTCGCCGATGGTCCCCCAAGATTCGTTCCCGGCCCGCTATTGCCGTTTCGTCTCTCGCCGCGCCGGCACAATACTGGCGGCGGCGGCCGCCTTGTTCGTCGCGGCCGCGGTGCTGGCCACGCACCTGGATCTGCGCACGTCGTTTTCCGAGCTTCTGCCCAGCGACGATCCAGGCGTGGTGGCACTGACCAAGACGCAAGAGCGTATGGGCGACATGTCCCTGCTGCTCGTCGGCGTCCGCTCGCCCGACCGCGACGCCAACCTCCGCTACGCCGAACTCGTGACGCGAAAGCTGCAGGCCTTGCCCAAGAGCGTGGTGGAGTTCGCCGCCTACAACGTGCGCGATCTGCGCTCGTTCTTCAAAGAGAACAAATGGCTCTACGCCAGTGAGGACGATCTCGGCGAGATCCGCGACCGCTTGCGCCGCGAGATCACCAAGCACAAGAATCCCTTGCTGGTCGATCTCGACGACGAGGAATCGGTCGAGCAGATGAAGGACCGCCTGACCAAGCGAGACTGGTTGAACGAGCGCTTCCCCGACGGTGTGTTCAGCAACCAGGACGGCACCTACGTCTGGGTGGCCGCCCTGCCGCCTGGGGGCGTGTTCGGCGAGCGGGCGGGCGAGGCCATCTTCCAGGCGGCCCACCAGATCATCAGGGACAACGACCCGCGGGGGTTCCACAGCGAGATGCTGGCGCATGTGGGAGGCCCGGTGGCCACCCTGATCGCCACGCGCGCGGCTGTGGAGCGCGACATCCTGTGGGTCACGGTCACCTGTCTGCTCATCGTGGCCGCCTCGCTGTGGGTCTACTTCCGTCGTTTCCGCGCGGTGCCCCTGGTCGGCGTCTCGGCGGTGATCGGCACGGTCATGGCTTTTGCCATGGCCGAGCTGCTCTTCGGCTACGTCAACTCGTCGACGGCGTTCCTGGGCTCGATCATCCTGGGCAACGGTATCAACTACGGCATCATCCTCATCTCGCGCTACCAAGAGCTGCGCGCCGAGGAGCTGCCCTCCCAGCAGGCACTCGAAAAGGCTCTCGCCGGCGTGATGCGTGGCACCGGGGTGGCAGCGGTGTGCGCGTCGGCCGCCTACGCCACGCTGATGTTGACCAGCTTCCGTGGCTTTTACCAGTTCGGCGTGATGGCGGCCTTCGGTCAGCTCTTTTGCTGGCTGCTCACCTTCAGCGTTCTGCCCGCCCTGTTCCTTGTCATCGACCGCCGGGCCCACGCAGGACGCGCGCCCGATCGGCCACCGGTCAGCTTCGCCTTCTTGCGGCCTCTCTTGGGCAAGCACCCCGGTGGCGTCACTCTGGTGGCCGGCCTGCTCACCGCCCTGTGCGGCTACGGCGTCCTGCACTTCGTGGATGCGCCGTTCGAGTACGACTTCCGCAAGCTCAATGCGGAGCTGGGTTCCAGCGAGGATGACAAGGCGTTCAACCGCAGCATGGAGTCCCTCTTTGGTCGGTGGCCTTCTCCGACCATCGTCCTGGCTGATTCACGGGCCGAAACTGAGTCCATCCGCCGGGCCATCCGCAAGCAGGATCGCGCCACGGGCGACAAGAAGGTGATCGGTCAGATCGTCACCGTCTATGACCTGCTGCCGGGCACGCCCGAGGTGCAGACACGCAAGCTTGAGCTGCTCGCCAAGATCCACAAGCTGGCCCACGACCCTGTTCTCGATGTGCTGACCGCCGACGAGCGAAAACACATCGATGATCTCGACCCACCTGCCCGTCTGCACCGCCTGGCCCCCGAGGAGCTGCCGGCGCTGGCGCGGCGGCCATTTACCGAGGCGGATGGGACGGTGGGCCGTGTGGTGTTGGTCTACCCGGTCGAGGAGGGGCTCTCGGTGTGGAATGGCAGGGACCTTCTGCGCATCGCCCGCGTTCTGCAGGTCATCCACCTCGACGACGAACGCAAGGCCATCGAGACCTCCGGCAGCGCAGTCGTCTTCTCCGCTATGATTCGCTCGGTCCTGCACGACGGCCCCCGGGCCACGGTCGCCGCGCTGCTCGCCGTGCTGGTCCTCATCCTGCTCATCATGCGACCGATGTCCTCGGCGGGCGCAGCGATCGCGACTCTGCTCGTGGGCGTGGTCTGGATGTTGGGCGTGGCAGGCCTATTTGCGGTGAGGATTACTTTCCTTAACTTCATCGCCCTGCCCATCACCTTCGGAATCGGCGCCGAATATGGTCTGAATGTGGCCGTCCGCTACCGACAGGATCGCGACATGATCCACGCGGTGATCTCCACCGGTACGGCGGTGGCGGTTTGCTCGTGGACCACCATCGTGGGTTATGGCTCGCTGCTCGCCGCGCGCAACCGGGCTCTGCAAGGTTTTGGCGCCATGGCCATTCTGGGCGAGCTGGCTTGCATCAGTGCAGCGATCCTGGCCCTGCCTGGCACGCTGCTGTGGATCGAGCGGCGCCGTGTGCGGCGGATGGACCAATCGCGAAAGACAGCCGTGGATTCGGCGCTGTGATCCGGGATGGATTCGTCGCCGCACCCGAGCTAGAGTGCCGCCCATGCGCAAGAAGGTGGAATCGTGGCACCAGAGCTCGGGCGCAGAGCGGCCACGGTCTAGGGGTGCGCGCCGGTTGCCTGCTCACGTGTCCAAACCCGCGGCCAGAAAATCGTCAGCGCCCACCGTGACACCGGCTTCTGGGGCATGCGAACCCTGGGCCAAGATCCGTTGCAAGGGCGCGACCCGGTACGGCGATCCGTGCCGTTTCTGGGCGTTGTCCGACAGCGAATTCTGCTATTGGTGCGAGCAAGCGGGGCGGCCCCGATACCCGTTGCCCAGGCCCACCGGGGAGGCCGCGAGGGCCGCAAGCATGAAGGAGATCCACAAGAAGCGCTGCCAGGGTGTCACCGTATTCGGTGACCAGTGCCGTTTCTGGGCGGTGGGCTCCGCCGACTACTGCCTGTGGTGCTCAGGGTCCTTGCTAGGAGTGCAAAATCGGGCGCGAGAGTGATGGACCCTGTGCCCCTGCTTCCTCGGCTAAGACCATAGGGGTATGAGGGGAGACCACGTGGGCCGTGGCCATCACAGGTCCACGTCACCGATGATAGCTCGCAGCGAGCCCTTGTGTTGAATGAGGAGCTCCTTGGCACGCGCGGCGTTCACGCGCGCATGGTGCATGACCAACGCAACCTTGGCCCGGCCGCCTGCCTTCTTGATCAGCTTCGCGGCTTCGTCGGCTGGCAGATTGGTCAATCGGGTCACCACCCGGGTGGCGCGCTGCCAGCCACGCGGCGTGGTGGGCCGCACATCCACCATGAGGCCGCCGTAGGTCTTGCCCAGACGCACGAATGCCGCGCTGGAAACGGCTTCCAGCGCCAGCTTGATCGCTGTGGCAGCTTTGAGCCGCGTGCAGCCAGCAATCATCTCAGGCCCTGGAGCAAGATCGATCACAACGTCCGCCAGGGGCGGATCTGAGGGGCTCGGCACCGGCCCCCCACAAGAAAGCAAAATGACAGCTGCGCGGCGGAAACGCGCGTAGTCCAGTGCGGCTTGCAGAAACGGCGAGATCTCACCGTCGGCAATCGCGCAGACTACATCTTGCGGCCCGACCGCCGCCCGCCGCAAACGCTGGTCAGCTTCACGCGGGTTGTCTTGCGCCGCCTCGGACACGCGGGCCAGGGCATGCGGGCCACCGGCGATGATCGACACCACCAGCGACTGCGGCAGCCCGAAGGCCGGCACGCACTCGGCCGCCTCCAGCGCGCCCAGACGGCCGGCCGTGCCCACGCCCACATAGATCAGGCGTCCCCCCGCCGCGAGCTTGTCAGCCATCAACTGAGCCGCCGAAGCCAGCCCGGCGGCCCGCGCCCGCACTGCCTTGACCGCGTTGGTTTCCTCTTCGACCAGCAGCTTGACCACCTCCTCGGGCGGCAGCGCGTCGAGCATAGCCGCGCGCGGGTTCTCTGCGTCTTGCAGCGAGCGGCCTTCGAGTTGGGAGTGCGAACGCGCCATCGGTGGCGATTGTCGCCCGAGAGCGCGAGGCTGGAAAGAAATTCGGTTGGACCTGTGTGTTTCCCCTCATGCCCAGGGCGTATTCAAGACCGGCCGGACTCGCAAAGTGGAGGGAGCGGATCGTGCCGACAAGTCAGCCAGGCCGGCCGATCGCCAGCCGGACGCCAGGCGCTCGCGTCCCTGACGGCGGACGGGGTCCGGGCAGCCTGTTCCATGGGTCAGGACCGTTCTGGTCAGCAGAAGGCCGAGGGCAATCCAGAGTCCGCCTCTCAACCGGCGCAACAAGACCAAAGCCATGGCTGTGGGAGCGTCCACGCCCAGTGCGGCACAGGCGGCGAACACGGCGGCTTCGACGACCCCCATCTGACCGGGGATGGCAGCGCCTAGCACCGACGCGACCACCGATGCGGCCCCCAACCAGGGCGCCAGCGTCGGGTCTAGGCCCAGCAACACGAGCATCAACGCCATCTCGGCAACGATCCACAGCCTGCCCGCCAGATGAAGCAACACGCTTCCCAGCACGAGCCGAGGCTGCGAAAGCAAGGCCGCGCGAGCGGCATCCAGCCCGCGTACGAATCGGGCCAGGCGACCGGAATCTGTGTCCCACCGGCGAAGGGGTGCGACGAGAATGAGGAGCACGGCAACCAACACGATGGCCAGGCTGGTCGCGCCTGCCCAGGCGCAAGTGCGCGCGCCCACCGGCGACGTGGAGGCCCAAGGGAGGAACGCCGCGCCGGCCAGGCACAGTGCCGTCGATGCGATGAAGGTGCCGTTGTCGAGCGCCAGCGCGACAATGGTGCGGCCCCTCACAGTCGGGTCGAACACCAGCGCCTTGAGTGGCTCTCCTGCCACACCAGCGCCCAGCTCGTTGCCAGCCTGGGACGCGACGTAGGCCGCTAGCGCGAGTGCCGGTCGGGGACGCAGCGATTTGGGCAAGAGCACCAGCCAGCCCCAGCAATGCAGGACCGTTCCGACAATGGGCGCGAGCAGGACCAACACGAAGCCCGGGCCGATCCGCTCGATGCTCCGCAAGACCGATTCCGCGCCAACCCGCTGCAACAGGACGACCAAAGCCGCGACGCCCGCCACCAGCAACGTCCCGCTGAGCCAGCGGGTCCCGCGAAATGGTTTGCAGGAGCCGATCGCAATCGAACGCATGGTGATGCTGGAATCTGCAAACCCGGGACCAGTACCCACGGCCCGGCCGGATTAGCGCGCGCGCGCCGTAGGTGTTGAAGACCTGACAGATCCGCCGTTCGCCTGCCTGATTCTCACCGCCGACGACCTGGAAGCACCCGCAGGTCATCGCGACCGGGGGCCGCCCGACGGTGATCGCGAAGAGGTTGGCAGCTACTTCAATCCCAACACGTCGCGCATGTCGTACAGGTCCGGCGCGCGGCCTTGCAGCCAGAGTGCCGCGCGAACCGCGCCGCGGGCGAAGGTCTCGCGCGAGGAGGCCCGGTGGGTGATCTCGATGCGGTCGCCCAGGCCGAGAAAGAACACCGTGTGGTCGCCCACCACGTCCCCGCCGCGCACGGTTTGGATCCCAATCTCTTCGGTGGTGCGCGGTCCGATATCGCCATGGCGCTCATAGCGCGCACTCTTGCCGAGATCGCGACCGGTGGCCTCGGCCACTGCCTCGGCCAGACGCAAGGCCGTGCCGGAGGGTGCGTCGCGCTTGGCCCGGTGGTGCGCCTCCACGATTTCAATGTCGTAGGCTGAACCCAGGGCGCGGGCTGCGTCCGCCACCAAGCGCAGCATCACGTTCACGCCCACCGACATGTTGGGCGCAAGCACGATGGCGATCTTCTTCGCGGCCGAGGCAATCGCGTCCTTGTCCTGCGTCGAAAGGCCGGTGGTGCCGACCACCATGGCGGCGCCTGCCTGGGCCGCGGCGCTGGCATTGGCCACGGCCACGCCGGGAACGGAAAAATCGATCCACACGTCCGCCGCACTCCGCTCGGGCCGGTCCGCCTGCAAGAGCACTCCGCTTTCAGGCAATCCCGCCAGCCGGCTCGCATCCGTGCCCAACCCGGGAAAATCGGGGCGCTCGACCGCGGCCACCAGGCGCGCGGCCGCTGTCTCGGCAATCGCGCGTACGATGGCGCCTCCCACCTTGCCGGCGGCGCCGAATACCGCGATACGGATTGGATCGGCCATGGCTCCCCGGTCAGACAAGTTTGAGGTCAGCGAGAATCTTGCGCACCTTCTCGCGATTGGACCCCGCCATCGGGTACAGCGGCGCCCGGATCTCGTCGGTGATCTTGCCCATCATAGCCAACGCCGCTTTCACCGGAATGGGGTTGGACTCGATGAACAGTCCTTCCAAGAGCGGGAAGAGGCGGTAGTGCAGCGCGCGCGCCCTCTTCCAGTCGCCCGCGGCCGCCGCGTCCCACATGGCCGCCATGTCAGCAGGCGCCACGTTGGACACGACCGAAATGCAACCTTGCGCACCCAGCGCGTACAGGGGGAAGGCGGTCGCATCATCGCCCGACAGAACCACCATCCGGTCGCCCACGCGCGAGATGATCTGCGCTGCCCGCTGGGCGGAACCCGTGGCCTCCTTGATACCCACTACCAACGGCACTTCACACAGGCGCGCCACGGTTTCGGGCAAAAGGTCACACCCCGTGCGCCCTGGCACGTTGTAGACCACGATGGGCAGTGAAGCCGCATCGGCCACGGCCTTGAAGTGGCGGAAAAGCCCGTCCTGGGTGGGCCGGTTGTAGTAGGGCGTAACCTGCAGGGTGCCATCGGCGCCCACCGCGCGCGCCTCGAGCGTCAGCTCGATGGCCTCACGGGTCGAGTTGGCCCCCGTCCCGGCAACGACCGGGACGCGTTTGCGAGTTTCTTCCACCACGATCTTGATGATGCGGATGTGCTCCTCCACCGAAACCGTGGGCGACTCGCCGGTCGTTCCTACCGGTACGAATCCGTCGATGCCCGCGCGGATCTGCTCGTCNNACCAGGCGGCGCAGGGCCTCCTCGTCGACGGCGTCGCCGCGAAATGGCGTAACCAGTGCCGTGATGACTCCTTTGAACATGCGCGGGAACCTAGCACGTCTTGGTCATTCGGGTGAGCCTCGGCGGACCCGGCTATTCGTGCTCCGTAGTCCGCACCCGCGCCCCTGCCGCGACGGGCTCGGAGGATTCGATGATGACGGCGTCGCCAGCATCCAGGCCTTGGGTGATGACAGCATCGGCGGCGCCTCGGTCGGCCACCGTCACGCTCCGCACCTCGGCCCGGCCCGTCGGCGCCACCAGCAACACGCGGTCGCTGTCGCCCACCCGCGACAGGGCGGAGGCAGGTAAGAGGAACGCGTCGGCGAAACGCGCGTGCGCCAGATGCACCGGATGGCCGGACGCCGTCGCCGTTTCGGGCGTCAGGTCAATCACCACGTGGGTTTCATCGCCACCGCTGGGAGCCAGGCTGCACGCGACAGGCCGACCATCGATCTCGGCCGAACAAAAGCCTTGCCTGCGAAGGTTTGCCGCCAAGGTGCGCGGTAGCTCAAAGTTGGCACGCCAACCCGCTGATCGCAGGCGTACCGCAGGCGCGCCTGGCCGCACGGTCTGGCCCAGCGTGGCCAGAGTCGCCTCGACCTGGCCAGGTGCCTCGGCCACAACGGCCACGCGTGACACGGCCACCCGCATCCGCTCGACCAACCCCGCTCTGAACTCAACCTTGGCGCGAGCCGCACCGACCCGTTTCTCGTCGCCCGTGTCGCGCACGCCCCGCGAGAGTTGCTCAAAGTAAGCGAGCCGCTCTTGCTGCTGGGCCAGGTCGGCAAGCGCCCAGCGAGCCAGGTCAGTCGCAGCAACCAAGTCGCCTGGCCGCACCGAGATCCCCGGGGACGCAAGCCGAATCACCTTTCCGCCCACGGGGAAGCTCAATGTCTGACCGGGCAGCGCCTCCAGAGGCGCCGCGCCATCGAACCAGCGGAGGATAGCTGTAGGTTTGGCGACAACAACGCGCACGCGCACGGCCGCGGGAGGGTGCGGCTTCAGCGCCAGAGGCACGGCGAGCAACCCAACGGCCAAGGCTGCCAGAGTGCCGAACAGAGCGTAGAGAATCCACGAGCTGCCGCGCGCCGTTGCGGGCCGCAGGCGGGCCGGTGTGACAACGGGAGCGGGCGTCAGAAGTGGGGGCGGAGTCAATACCCGGCGGGGCTCCGGGGTCAACACGCCGGCCCCGACCTGAGCGGTGCGCAGCCGACTGGTGCCGTCGCCAACCTCGGCCGCGGACTTGCGGCCTTGGGGCGGCAGGTTCGGGAGGGGGGGCGGCGTCCCTGCTCGGGGCAGGGTCCGCGGTGGTGCTTTGTCCAGTGCGGCAGGAGGCCGCGTGTCCAGGGGAACTGGCGACGGCTCCTGTGTCGCCGCGCTGGCGGGTGGAAGAGACGAATCGGCCGGCGCGGGCGACCCGTCTACCGCCAGCAGGGGCGGCTGGGCCTGCGACGGACCGTCGGGCGGCGATGCGGCTATCAGCACGGCTGCTGGTGGCTCGGCCGCAGGCAGCGCCTCCGACGACGGCGTCAGCACGGCTGCTGGTGGCTCGGCCGCAGGTAGCGCCTCCGACGATGGCGTCAGCACGGCTGCGGGCGGCTCAGCCGCAGGTAGCACATCCGACGATGGCGTCAGCACGGCTGCTGGTGGCTCGGCCGCAGGTAGCGCCTCCGACGATGGCGTCAGCACGGCTGCGGGCGGCTCGGCCGCAGGCAGCGCATCCGGCGGTGGCGTGAACGCGGCTGCAGGTGGCTCGGCCGCAGGCAGCCCGCTTGGAGATGGCGTCTCGCTCGCTGCCGCTTCCGCCTCAGGCTCCACCGTCGCGAGGCGCGATTCCGCTGCAGGAGGCGCCGGTGCCTCGTCCCCGGCAGGCGCGGGTTGCGCGGGGACCGGCACGGGCGCCTCAACGCCCACGGGTTGCGAGGGAACCAGCCCGGGCACCTCGACACTCAGGGGTTGCGCCACGATGGGCACGGGCGTCGGTGGTGCCTCCGCGACCGTGCGTGTGACCAAAGCCGGCCTCTCCTCCGGCGCGAGCCCCGGTGTCCTCGCCTGGTCTGACGCAAGGAAGCCGAGCTGATCGAGACGTTCGGCGAATGCCCTGAGTTGCTCCGCCGTCAGCTCTAGCCCAGTCGAGAGCCGTACCCAGGGGATGACCTTGGCCAGGGGCCGGCCATCAAACGCGAGGGCAACCGAATACTCGTAATCGAAGAGACGAAAGCTCGAACCCCGCGTGGGATCGTAGACGTCGACGCATTTGATGCCATCTTCCAGCGAGATGGTCGAAACCAGATCGCGCCGCAAGCGCGGCCCATCAAACGTCATGCCTGCATCTTTACCCGCGGATCGCGCCGGCGCCAAGTCTCACAGCTCAGCTTTGCGCACCAAGATGGACGCCTTGGCCTTGGTCGTGGCCGACGGTGATCACTCCGGCCACGGCCAAGACCACGGCCACACCTACGACCACGACCTTGCGCAGCTATCGCGGGATTCGGGGATCGCGTGCCAGCCCAACCGTCAGAGCGCCAACAGATCGTCGTAGACGCCGAGCAGCCTGTCCGCGATCGAGGTCCAATCGTAGTCTCTCTCCACCAGCGCCCGTGCCTCCCGGCTCAGGCGAGCCGCGAGCGGGCGGTCAGTCAGAAGGCGCGCCACCGCAGCGGCGAATCCTTCGACGTCATGAGCGATGAGGAGGTGCTTGCCGTCCTCGACGGCCAGGCCCTCACAGCCAAGAGGCGTGGAGACAACCGGCCGACCGAGTGCCATGGCTTCGAGAATCTTCAGGCGAGTTCCACCACCTGCGCGCAAAGGCACAACCGCGACGTGCGCATCCTGATAGTAGGGAAGCGGACACGAAGCGCGGCCGACCAAGTCGATGTCGGCACGTCCGGCGAACTCGCGGAGCGCGCGGGGTGCACCTTCGCCCACGACGGTCAGGCGAGCTTCGGGGATGCGCGTGCGCAGGGCAGGCAGGATGTGGCGCGCGAGAAAACGAACTGCATCGATGTTGGGCGGGTAGCGTAGGTGGCCAACGAAGATCAACCGCTTGCCGGCTGCGGCCTCGGGGAGCGGGCGCAAAGCCGCCGTGTCCACACCGTTGGGGACCAGTGACACCGCCGTGTCAGCCGCCACCGCACGCAGACGTTGGGCCTCGATTTCAGAGACCACCAGACAACGGTCAAAACGCGCCGCCAGGCGAGCCTCCCAGCCACGCATGAGGACCGCCTTGACGAACAAGCCTAGCTTGGCCACTGCACCCGAGTGCATGCGCAGCATGCTGCGGTACTGGTTCTCCCCGAAGTTGTGGAACGAAAGGATCGTCCGGCAAGGCGAGCCGTCGGGCACGGCATCGCGGAAGGGCGCCAGAAAGGAATGCTCGATCTGAAGAATGTGGATGGTGCCGGTGCTGACCAGGTCGCGCAGCTTGGTTTCCAAGGATCGCGAGCAATAGGGCCAGGTGACCAGCGGCCGACCGCGCAGGAGGTGTCCCAGAAGGTCGCGGGCGCGCTCAATTTCCGAACCGGCACGCATAACGGCCCACTCGACCCGCTCGCAAAATGGCGCCAGCTTGGGCAGGTGGCGGGCTTCATCAGCCGATTCGAGCATCGCGAAGAGCAGGACGCGGTATCGCGCTGCCACCTGACGAATGAGATTGAAGTAGCGGATGGATCCGCCGCGGTCGGTGGGCCAGGGCAGGCCATAGGTCAACCAGAGAACCGTCTTGCGCCGATCCTGGTCCTGATCCGGGCCGGCGACTTGGTCTCTTCTATCTCCGGCCATGTCCATTGCTAGCTCCGCCTGGGAGCCATTTCGGTGGAGCGGATCTGGGTTCTCTGCCCGACGCGAGCGCGTCGGTCAAGCCCAAAGACCGCCGCGCTGGCGGCGCACGAGCCGGCAGTAGGCGCGCAGCATGCGTTGGTGCAAAGACGCCATGGCAGTGAAACGCACCCCCATGCCGTAGAAGTAGTCATCCAGGGTGTCCCGGCAGGTTTCGCCCGCGGCCCAGATGGTTTCAGGCATGCCGGGCAGCTTGAACTCCAGGCCCACCGGCGTGCGCGGCGGATTCGGATCCTGTGCCAAGGTGTTGAGGAAGACCCCGCGCTCGCTGATGTCCACGGCAAGGCCGCGCTGCGGCCGATCCATGACGTAGGCGCAAAGAAGTGTCTCCAGCGGCAGACGATCATCGAACCGACGGTCCGAGTTCATGGCGACCTCTCCTTTCAGGATGGTAGGCATAGTGGGTTTATGTAGGATAACAACCCACAAAGCGCGCTTCGTCAAGTTTCGGGTGTTTTCCCATCCCAGGTGATCCGGCGTGAGATACTCACAGAGGCCCCGCATGGAGAAGCCAGACGGCGACCATCAGCCTCCCGCTCGTGACATCAAAGCCGCGCTGGTAACCGGGGCGTCGGGCTTCCTGGGCAGCAATTTGGTGGCCGCCCTTCGCGGGCGTGGGGTCAGGGTGCGGGCACTGGTGCGGCCCCAGAGCGACCTGCGTCGGTTGTCGGGGCTACACGCTGAGATCGTTCGCGGTGACGTGTGCGAAGTCGCGTCGCTGCGGGAGGCTGCCCGCGATCAGCAGGTCGTGTTTCACGCCGCGGCCAAGGTGCCTGACTGGGGTCCGCGGCGCGAGTTCTTTCGAGTAAACGTGGATGGCACGCGCAACGTCGTGGCGGCCTGCCAGGACGCCAGCGTCGAGCGCCTGGTGCACGTCAGCTCGCTGACGGTGTTGGGTCTGCCCCGCCGAGGCGCCGCAGTGGACGAGCAGAGCCCCTTTGATCCGTCGCCGCACGATGCATACACGGCCAGCAAGATCGAGGCGGAGAAGATCGTACGTGAGGCCCATGGCCAGCGCGGCCTGCAGACCGTCGCGGTCCGGCCGGGGGCGATTTGGGGTCCGGGCGACCCCAGCATCGCCCCGCGCATCGCCGGCCTCCTGCGCCGGGGCCGCGCGATCTACATCGGCCGCGCGAGCAACCACCTTGCGCTGTCCCATGTCGAAAACCTCACCCTGGGGCTGTGGCTCGCGGCCGACACCCCAGCAGCAGCCGGCCAGGTATACCACCTGACCGACGGCGAGACCGTGACCGCGCGCGAGGTCATCGATGGCCTGGCCGCGCTCTTGGGCACGGCGCGACCGCGCTGGTCCGTCCCGTTCTTCGTCACGTACCTGGCTGCCGCTGCCATGGAAGGGGCAGCGCGCCTTGTGCGCCGGCGCCTAGCCCCGCCCCTCACACGCTACGGCGTGCGCCTGGTGGCCAGCGACTGTCGCTACCACAACCGCAAGGCCGAGGGCGAGCTGGGCTTTCGCCCAATTGTGACCTTCCGACAAGGGCTGGCGGGTCTGGGTGCTGCCTTGTAGCCGCAATTCCCAGTTGTCAGCGGGGCTGGGAGCCGCCACGATGGATGCGTATGCTCGACGTCGTCTCGCTTAGACCGCTGGTTGATCAGCGCGACGTGATCCTGGTCACCGGCAAGGGCGGCACCGGCAAGAGCACCCTGGTGGCAGCCCTGGCCGTCCTGGCGGCCCAACGTCGCGGGGGCGCTGTTGCCGTCGAGTTCTCCCTGTACCGGCGCTTGCCTGACCTGATTGCGCCGGAGAGCGGCGTCAGGGTGGTCAGGATTGATCTGGATACCGCGCTGGAGCCGGCCTTGCGGCGGCTGGTCAATATCCCCATGTTGGCTCAGGCGGTCCTGCGCAACCGCGTGGTGCGCCAGTTCATCCGCACCTCGCCGGCCATGCGCGAGATGATCGTGCTCGACGAATTGCGGGCCTTGGTCGACGAAAGCACGGCCCGGCGCGTGCCGGTGATCGTGGACTTGCCGGCCACCGGCCATGCGCTGTCGTTTCTGGACACGCCACGCGCCGTGCACCGCATGTTTCGCATCGGGCCCATCGCCCACGCAGCGGAGCGGGTTCAGCGTCTACTTCTCGATGGCCAGCGTTGCGAAATGGTGACCATCACCTTGCCCGAGGAATTGCCAGTCAACGAGACGATCGAGCTTCTGCGCAAGGCCCGCCAGATGGGCATCGCGGCCCGAATGGTCGTGGTGAACCAGGTCCCGGCCATGCTCCTACACGCCAGCGACCGGCCGCTGCTCGAAATCCTGCAGCGCGAGAGCGAGGAGGCCCTGGCGCGCTTGGCGCTCGCGGCGCAGAGCCAGCTCGATGGCCTGGACCATGCGCGAAAACAGATCGAGCGGTTGCGCGGTCTGGAGAACACCAGCGTGGTGGAGTTTCCGGCCCGGCCTCCGGCGCCCACACCTGATAACGGGCGCTCGTCGCGCGTGGTCGAGCGTTCGGTTGGCAGCGCGGCTGACTTGGCCACGCTCATCGCCGATGCGCGGCTGGTGGTCTGTGTGGGACCGGGCGGCGTGGGCAAGACCACTCTCTCGGCGCTACTGGCCTTGCGCCAGGCCGCGGCGGGGCGGCGAGCCCTGGTGCTCACCATCGATCCCGCGCGCCGGCTCGCCGACGCGCTCGGGTTGCTTGAGCTGACCAACGATCCCATGGAGCTGACCGGCTTCCGCAAGATGCACCCTACCGGCACGCTCAGTGCGCTCATGCTCGATCCCACCGCGACCTTCGATCACATGATCGCGCTGCTGGTTCCCGATCCAGCGCGGCGAGGAGCCCTGCTGTCCAACCGGGTCTACCAGCACATCTCACGGAGCCTATCGGGAACCCTGGAATACATGGCGGTCGAGCGGGTGCACGAGCTCTTTCGCACCGGCCGCTACGACAGCGTCGTGCTGGACACTCCACCCACCGGCAGTGCCGTGGATTTTCTGGAGGCCCCCGATCGGGTGGCCACCTTCTTCAGCGACAAGATCACCCGCTGGTTCATGCCCACCGCCGCGCCGTCGTGGAGCTCGCGCCTGTGGAGTCGGGCGGGTGCCGCGGCGACCTCGCTCATTGGGCGTGTGGCAGGCCCGTCCTTCGTGGACGAAACGGTCGGGTTCTTCGCCGCCTTCTCCGACCTGCTCGGCCACTTCCGCTCGCGCGGGGAAGAAGTCGGCCGCTTGCTGCGCGACCCGCGTACCGTGTTTCTGGTGGTGTGCGCGCCGGATCCGGCCCGCATGGTCGAAGCCCAGGTCATCAGTGAGCATTTGGCCGACGAAGGCTGCGTGCCGCGCGCCTTCATCGTCAACCGAGTGGAAGAAGCCTTCTGGCCCGGTCCCGGCGAAATAGAGCGAGCGGTGGAGCGCGCGGCGGCACTTTTGGGTGGGCAGGAGGAGCGCGAGCAGACTCGTGCGTTCATGGATCGTCTGGAGAAGCTTCGTCGCCAACAGGAGTCAGCCGCCGCGCTCCACGCCACGGTGGTGGAGGCCGTCCGTGAGTTCGCCGCCCCGCGCCCCGTCTTCACCGTGCCCCGGATCCCGGTGGGCGAGACCCCACGCGATTCGCTGCTCGCCATGTACTTGGGCTTGTTTGCTAGAGAGGAGTGAGGGCCTCGACGGGACGTTTTCCGAGGAGCGACACGGGGACGGTTGCCCGCATTGCCAGCAGATCACTGGTCAGCTTGCAGCACTGCAAGGAACTTCGCTGCCACTGAAGCTGCCGAGGCCTGGTCGGCAAACCCGGTCAAGGCCAATTCGAAATACGACGCGCCAAAATGGGCAAAAGCGTTGATGCCGCCTATCACCGAGCTGCCAATCGCGGTCGATGCATCATATTGTCCAATCGAGATAGAAGCCTGATTCGCCTTCTGCTGATAGGTGAACATCGCAGTGGCTTTTGCATCCGTCCCGAAATCCATGGCTCGCAGATCGCATTCCTGATTGGGAGCATCCAAAATTTCGAACATGCCCTGCCGGAACCCCTTTTCGTCATAGAGCACGTTGCCGCCGTCGATACCCGCGGTAACCAAATCTGTACCGGTCCAATAGGTGGTCGGATCGGGATCCTGGGTCCAACCAGGAATCTGATTATCGGCAATCTTGTATTTGTTCCCAAATGCGGTCGGGTCGGGGGGGGTGCTGGCCGGACTGCTACCGCACCCTAGACCGCCTACCCCGAGGAACAGGCATGCGAAAACAAAATGGATCCCTATGGTCTTGACTTGCATGAAGATCTCCTGTGAACGGTGGATGGTGACAGGGAATACTAGCCGGGCTTGAGCACGCCACAAGGGTGACGGTCGTCGACAGCCCACCTGGCCGCCCGAGCCCGCGTACCGGGCTCGCGTCTCCCGCGATGAGCGGGAGATGCGAGCTGGGGTACTTTCGTTGTGAAGACGTGGAGTCTGCCGCGCGTTTTCGGGCTTCGCCCACTGTGTCCCGGGGCTGACGCCGGGATCACGACGACCGATCGCCGCCGCCAACAAGACGCCAGAGCTTGCCTGCTACCACGGCGCCGAAGGCCAGCATCGCGCCCACCGGAGTGGCGCGGCGGTCGGCCCCGGCGACCTCGCAGCCGCCCCCTGAGTTCGTGGAGGCGGCCTTGGCTCCTGTCGTTTGGGTCGCTCCGGTGCTGCCGGTACTGCCACCCAGTGAGCTCACGGTCGTTCCGGGCCCCGCGCTCGATCCGCCAGTCGCCGTCGAACCCCCCGACGGCGACGGGGCGGTTGTTGCCACGCCGCCCATTGCCCCGGCACCACCGGCGCCTGACGTGGCGCCACCGCTGCTGGCCGAAGTGCCAGGAGCGGTCATCCCGCCGCTAGCCACGCTGCCAGACCCGCTGGTCCCGCCGCTCCGGCCCGCGGAGGCGGTGGTTCCGCCTCCGCCTGCGGACCCCGTGGTTCCGCCTGCGCGCCCGCTCGTGCCGCCGGACCCGCTGGTCCCACCGCTGGCCATACCGCCGGACCCGCTGGTCCCACCGTTGGCCACACCCCCAGAGCCGCTGGTCCCACCGCCGCGGGCGCCTGCGGACCCGCTGGTTCCGCCTGCGCCTGCGCCCGCGGACCCGCTGGTTCCACCTCCGCGTCCACTCGTGCCGCCGGACCCGCTGGCTCCGCCGCTGCCGCCCGCCCCGCCGGCGCCNNGTATGGGTGCAGCCCATGACCGCCTCGCGGACTTTCTTGACCGTCAGGTAGTCAACCGCAGGACCGAAGACGCCCATGATCAGATAGCACGGCATGACCTCCGGCGTTCCCGTATTGGATACCTTGTTTGCGAACAAGGAATCGATAAAGACGAGTTGCTGCCGCACGGGAGTTCCCCCGAGGATGGCATCGCTCTTGTTGATGTTGAACACATAGTCGTTGTCGCCGTGCTTGGGGGTAAAGGTGCCAAAGTGGTTCTTCATGCTCAGCGTGGCCCCACCCATTTGCGTATGGCCCTTGTTGTTTGCAATATTGACGAGAATGTCGATCGTGCCATTGGCGAGGTNNTTGTAGCTGCTGACAACCCCCGGGGTCTTGGTGGTATCGGTTGCGCTGAAATAGCTGTTATAGTTTGAGATTCCGGATCCATAGGTCGTGTTCCCGTCATAAATGATTATGTTGGCGGGCAACACGCCAAACCCCGTGAAAATGTTGCAAAACTTCTGCACAACGGCGAGGCGGGCCATGTTCTTCGGTTCAATGACGTTTACCTTGAGCGCGACTTTTGTAGATGCCCATGCCTTGCCTGACCTGAAAATGGCCTTCCATGCCGCATCGGCCGTGGTTTGGTTGGCCAGTGACATTGCCATGGCATCCATGTTCGCCTGAATTTGGGCGGAATTAGCAGCCGCGTTTTCGGTGGCGAATGTCAGCTGGGTCGGAGTGCTCGTCATCATTTTCGTGTCGTAGCACGCCACGACCCGCATGTTGTCGATGGCGGAGTTCACCGCCAGCGTCCC
>PMIX01000439.1 GCA_003158395.1 Myxococcales bacterium
GCATTTCCCGGCGCGCTCGGCTTCGGCAAGAACGCGACCGGCGGGCGAGGCTATGCCGTGTACCATGTGACCAACTTGAACGACACCGGCACTGGCTCGTTCCGCGATGCTGTCAGCGCAGGAAACCGCATCGTGGTCTTCGACGTCGGTGGCTATATCGTTCTCCAATCGCCTGTGTCGGTCAAGAGCAACCTGACCATCGCGGGTCAGACGGCGCCTGGCGATGGCGTCGGTGTCATGGCGGGAGAGGTTTCGTTCAATGCTGCGACGAACGTGATTGTGCGCTACTTCCGCTTCCGCCAGGGCCTGCTCGACCCCGATAGTTCGAAGAGCGGGATCAACTTGCTCGATGCCAGCAACCTGATCTTCGATCACATCTCGATCGAGTTCGCGCAGTGGAACAACATCGACGCGTCGAACAGTAAGTCCACCATGACCAACATCACCGTGCAGAATTCCATCAACGCGAACCCAACTGGGCAGCAGTTCGGGGCGCACACCGAGCAGACCGGGGGATTCTTCACTTGGTACGGCAACCTGTGGGCCAATGCCCACGGTCGAATGCCCCTGGCCAAGTGCAACACCCAGTTCGTCAACAACGTGGTCTACAACTACCAGTACGCCTATTGTGCCGGGGACACGAGCGGCACCTTCTGGCACGACCTCGTCCACAACTACTTCATCGCGGGCCCGTCGACCACCGCGGTAGGCGACTACTTCTACCAGATGAACACCGGCCAAACCGTCTACATAAACGGGAATCTCGCGGACACCAACAAGGACGGCACGCTGAACGGCACGGACGCAGGCTATCCAACCAGCACCCACGCGTCATCGGCGAACTCCGCAGACACGGCGAGCCTGCCCACCACCAGCGCGGCGGACACGTACACCAGCGTCCTGGCCGGCGCTGGCTGCTCCCTGCACCGCGATCAGGTCGATGCGCTGGTGGTCGCCGACGTGAAATCGCTCGGCAAATCGGGCCAGCTCTGGTCGAGCCAAACCGCCACCGGCCTGGGCAACAGCGGCTACGGGACGCTGGCGGGCGGGACCGCGCCCGTCGACACGGACAAGGACGGCATGCCCGATGCGTGGGAAACCAAGTACGGCCTGAATCCGAACGACCCCTCCGACGCCACCGGCGACTTCGACAAGACCGGCTACACCAACATCGAGAAATACATCAACGGGATCGTGGACGGGCTGTACCCGTAATCGGCGACCGTCACGGCTGCTTCAGCCAGTCGTGATCGGATACACCTCGCTGCCGGACTGGCAGGAAGCCCCCAAGCTGCTTTCTGGTGTGACCCTATGTCAGATTCTCGGTTTTGGTAGAAGAGTCAGACAGCAGGGTATTCTCAGCGAACCAGGCCATGGGAAAACGCAGGTCTGCATCGAGAAAGGGCAAGCGCATCGTTGCCGAAAGCGCGAAGCGCGACCTTGTCGCTCCGGCTTCCTTGGACGAGGCGGCTGTGTGGACTCGCCTCGCTCCTTTCGTGGCCTTTCTGGTCCTGGTGGCGCTCTACGTTGCGACTTTGACTCCCTCGGTGGCCGGCGGTGATAGTGGTGAACTCACAGCGGCTGCGCTCACCGGTGGGGTCCCCCATCCGTCGGGCTATCCCCTGTTCGCACTCTTGGCACGATTGTTCGCCGTGCTTCCGCTTGGGCATTCGCCCGTTTGGCGAGTGAATTTGCTCTCTGCCGTGTCGATGGCAGTGGCCGGAGCTCTGGCGTGCGCCGTGGTTCAGTCGTGGACGCGCAACGCCGCGGCCGGGCTCATGGCCGCCGCGCTCTTTGGCACGAGCCCTGTCGTCTGGTCGAATGCGACGAGCGCGGAGGTATTCGGACTCAACGCCATGTTCGTGGCGTTGGAATTCCATCTTTGGTCGCGGGTCGAACGCACGCTCTCCCGCCTCGATGTGTTTGTCCTGCTTGGGGTCAGTGGGCTGGCCATGGGCAACCACCACACCTTTGTCTTCGTCGGGGCGCCCCTGGTCTTGCGCTCGCTGTGGGCAGCACGGCACAGCCTCGGCGCAAAGGGGGTGGCGCTGGCTCTGGGCTTCGGGCTTTCCGGCTTGCTCCCCTATTTCTACCTCATGGTGGCCTCTGCCTCAGCGGCGGCTGTGTCATGGGGCGACCAGACGACCATTGATGGCCTGGTCGCCCTCATTCTGCGCCGTGACTATGGGACCTTCAGCATGGGCCGGCCAACTGCGGAAAGAGTCTTTGTCACGGGGGGCACCTTCTTGCCGACTCTCGGGCACATGTGGGGTCAAGCATTTCCCCGTCTTCTTTGGCTTGGTCCTCTCGTCGCCCTGTCCGGTCTGCCGCTCGCGATGAAGAGCCGTCCGACACGCAAGGCGGCCTCCCTTCTCCTCTTCGTTTTCTGCTTCTACGGTCTGACCTATTGCGCTCTTTCCAATCTGTCGATATCGAGGCCGCTCTATCTAACTATCCTGGGCCGGTTCTGCATCGAGTCCGATCTGCTATTGGCGATTGCCGCGGGGTTCGGTCTCGCCGCCCTCTTGCAAAGGCTGGCTGCGCGCAATCGATGGCCACGCTTGGTCCCCGTCGGTGTTGGGGCGGTGTTCGCTTTCGGCGTCGCTGCCCATGCAGGGGAGGCGAATGGACGGAACAACACCGTGCTTCGAGATTTCGTGACCACCGCGTTCGCGTCCCTTCCAGCCAACGCCATCGTGCTCTCGGTGGGGGATGAGGTGACGAACTCCGCCTTCTATCTTCACGAAGTGGAGAAGCTGCGCCCCGACGTCATTCACTTGGGTCGTACTTACCTGGCTGCTCCCTGGTACACGGCACGGCAGCGGCGTCTTCATCGCGATCTGTACTTGCCTGAAGGTGGCTATGGAGAACACGGCTGGAACATCAAGCAGCTGCTCGACGGCAATCCCAACCGGTCCGTCATCATCATCGGCCATCTTGATGATTGGGATCAAAGCTGGAACGACGGATACAAGCTGGTCGCCTATGGCCTGGTGCATTCCCTGGTTCGGGCGCGTGAGTTCCCAACCTACGAAGCGTGGGCGGAACGGGATCGCAAGGCGATGGACAGCTACGATGTCGTGCCGGCGCTTCGCGCGCCGGAGGAATCCTGGGAAAACGCCCTCGGCCAGCGTGTCTTGGGTACCCAGGTCGGGCGGGCGCACCTCTGCCTTGTCTACAGCAGTCAGCAGGCCGATGCTGCGGAGCCT
>PMIX01000292.1 GCA_003158395.1 Myxococcales bacterium
GGCGAGATGGTGCTCGCCCATGCCAGCGAGCTATGGGCCACTTCCACGGCTGCAGGACCGGCCTTCGAAAGCGTGAACATCGAGTGCGGCATCCGCGCGGCGCCTGGGGCCGTCGATGCAGTGACAGCAAACGACGGCCGCTGGACGTTGCACACCATCGGCGATGTTCCGGCCATCGGCATCTGTGGCAGCGGACTCATCGATCTGGTGAGCTGCCTCGTGCGCGGTGGCGCTATCGGCAAGAACGGCCGTTTTGAAACGAAGGCAGCGCCCCCCGTGGGAAATTGGGACGAGCGTGAGGGCCGCTGTTTGTTGCGGCTATCGGACGGGGTGGTGCTGACCCAGAAGGATGTTCGTCAGGTACAGCTGGCCAAGGCCGCGATTCGTACCGGCCTGGACTCGCTGCTGGCACAAGCAAAGGTACCCACGCAAGATGTGGCCCGCGTGCTGGTTGCGGGCTCGTTCGGCTATCACCTGCGACCGGACAGTCTGGCGGGAGGCGGCCTTCTGCCAGCGTCACTGGCTGCCAAGGTGGAGGCCGTGGGCAACACATGCAAGGCCGGCGCGGTCACTTTGCTCACCAACGACGGCACCCGTCGCGAACTGGAAGCCGTGGCCGCGCGCGTGCACAGCATCGAGCTGGCTAACGACGCAGCTTTCGGCCGGCGGTTCGTGGAGCAGATGGCATTTGGAGACGCCTGAACATGACCAAAGCCGAAAANNTACCGCCGCGACAAGAAGGCGCCGAACTTCTGCTTGACCGACGAGGCCGGGGCATCCGAGATCGAGAGCACAACGGCGCTGTACGCAGGGAACACCAGCGACGGCAAGATCGCGCGCGCGGCAGCGGAAATCGAGGGTCGGTACTACGGCAAGCTGACTCGGGTCGAGGAAATCGTCGCGTTTGCACGCCGGATCAATGCCCGACGTATCGGCATTGCGACCTGCATCGGCCTGGTCGAGGAGGCGCGGGTGTTCACCCGTGTGCTGGAAGCCAAGGGGTTCGGGTGGCACAGCGTTCTGTGCAAGGTCGGGTCAGTGGACAAGACCGCCATCGGCATTCCTGATGAGCTGAAGATCCTGCGCGGCAGCCACGAGGCCATCTGCAATCCCATCCTGCAAGCCCGGCTGCTTAACGCACAGAAGACCCAGCTCAACGTCATTGTCGGGCTGTGCGTGGGCCACGATGCCCTGTTCACCCGTTACTCGCGCGCGCCGGTGACCACGCTCATCACCAAGGATCGCGTGCTGGGCCACAACCCGGCGGCTGCACTCTATACCAGCAATTTCTATTACAAGCGCCTCTTTGACAACAAGGAGTTGTAGATGTCCGAGAAACGCTACTGGGACGAGAAGATCGAGACCCTGCCGCACCCGCAGCTCATCGAGTATCAGACCCAACAGTTGCGCAAACACCTGGAACTGGCCTGGGCCGAGTCGCCGTTCTACCGGCAGGCGTTCAGTGCGGCCGGAGTGAAGCCGTCGGATCTGCGACATCTGGAGGACTTGCAGCGTTTTCCTTTCATCGACAAAGCCATTGAGCGCGATCGTCAGGTGGCGCGTCCCTTTCTGGGAGACCTGACCGCAGTGGCCGAAGATGAGGTGGTTTTCGTGGCCGCGTCCAGCGGGTCCACGGGCGTGCCCACTCTCAGCCCGTTCACCAAGGAAGACTTCGACGAGTTCCAGGATGTGCAGGCGCGCCTGTTCTGGGGCACCGGCATGCGGCGGCACGATCGTTACGTGCACGCGCTGAACTTCACGCTCTTTGTCGGCGGCCCCGACGTCATCGGCGCGCAGAAACTGGGCGCGCTGTGCATCTGGGCGGGGTCTATCCCGTCGGAGCGGCTGCTCTTCATCATGAAGAGCTTTCAGCCCACCACCACCTGGACCACGCCGTCCTACGCCTGGTATCTGGGTGAGACCGCAAAGCAGCAGGGCATCGATCCTGCGCGGGATCTGGGGATCCGGCGGATCATCGTGGCGGGCGAGCCGGGTGGCTCCATTCCTGCCACGCGCGCAGCCATCGAGACGCTGTGGAATGCCCAGCTTTACGACTTCTACGGCATCTCTGACATTTTCGGGGCTTGCGCGGGCATGTGCCCCGTGCGCGACGGCTTGCACCTAGCCGAGGACCACATTCTCATCGAAGTGGTTGACCCGGCGAGCGGCGAGCCGCTGCAGGGCGATGCGCCGGGCGAGATGGTACTGACGACACTGCGCAAGCGGGCGCGGCCCATGATCCGCTTTCGCACTGGCGACATTGTCCAGCGCTATCCTGACGGTTGCTCGTGCGGTCGCACCCATGTGCGTTTCAAGGTGCTGGGCCGGCGCGACGACATGTTCATCGTGTCGGGCGTGAACGTGTTCCCAAGCGACATCGAGTACGTGGCCCGCAACGTACCAGGGTTGACCGGCGAGTACCGGGTGGTGGTCTACACCGAGAACCACCTGACCCGATTCGACGTGGAGGTAGAGCGCAGCGGAGATTTCCAGGGTGCTGATGAGGACGTAGCCGACGAGGTGAGGAAGCAGATTGCGACCCGACTGGGCGTGCGGCCGCGCCAGGTGAAGGTGCTGGCCGCAGGCGCCCTGCCCCGCGCCACCCACAAGGCCAAGCGCCTTCTGGATCTGCGGGGCAGCGAGGGGACTTCGTCTCGCGGAGAGAACATCTAAGCAGCCATGCCGAGCACCAGTCAGCGCGTGGGCCGCTTCAGCGAGTCGGTCATCCGGCACATGACCCGGCTGGCGAATGCCCACGGAGCCATCAATCTGTCGCAGGGATTTCCGGACTTCGATCCGCCCGAGGAACTGAAGCGGGCCGCCGAGCAGGCCGGGCGGCACGGGCCGCATCAATACGCGGTGACCTGGGGTGCGCCGAACTTTCGCGCGGCCTTGGCGCGTAAGCAGTCACGCTGGATGGGAATCGACATCGATCCCGACGCCAACATGGTCGTCACCTGCGGCAGCACCGAGGCCATGATGGTAGCCATGATGACGGCCTGCAATCCCGAGGACCGCGTCGTCGTGTTCTCGCCCTTCTACGAGAACTACGTGGCCGACACGATTCTGTCGGGCGCAGAACCTATCTATGTCTCGCTGAATCCGCCGGAGTTTCGCTTCGACGAGGCGGACCTGAAACGGGCGTTTGCCCAGAAACCCAAAGCGGTGATCCTGTGCAACCCGTCCAATCCTTCGGGCCGGGTGTTCACGCGTGCGGAGCTGGAAACCATCGCGGGCCTGGCCGAGGAGGTCGACGCCTTTGTCATCACTGACGAGGTCTACGAGCACATCGTGTATGCCCCACACCGCCACACCTACTTCGCGGCGCTGCCAGGGATGGACCGGCGGACCATTAGCTGCGGCTCACTGTCCAAGACATATTCGATCACGGGCTGGCGTCTGGGCTACGTCATTGCTGCGCCGGAGGTGATAGCGGGTGCGCGCAAGGTACACGACTTTTTGACCGTGGGCGCGGCGGCGCCGTTGCAAGAGGCGGCCGTGGCCGGTTTGAACCTGCCTGACCGTTACTACGACGAGTTGCTGGCCAGCTACACCGCCAAGCGCGATCTCTTCCTCGGTTTTCTGCGGCAGACCGGATTGCGTTTCTGCGAGCCCGAGGGCGCGTATTACGTGATGGTGGACATCGCCGAGTCAGGGTGGACTGACGACCGGGCTTTCTGCGACTGGCTGGTGGAGGACGTGGGTGTGGCGGCCGTCCCTGGTTCCAGTTTCTTTCGCGATCCAGTGAGGAGCTGGATTCGCTTCCATTTCGCCAAGCGGCCCGAAACCCTGGAGGCGGCAGGCCTGCGGTTGGTCGGGCTGCGCGGGCGGGCCGCGCGCGCCAAGGAGCGTGTCTAGGTGATCGAGGTGCGCTGGCACGGCCGGGGTGGGCAGGGAGCATTCACCGCTGCCCGTCTGTTGGGCGCGGCTGCCTTGTGCGATGGAAGGTTCGCGTTGGCCTTTCCTTCCTTTGGTCCCGAACGAAGGGGTGCGCCGATTTTGGCCTTTACGCGCATTGATGACCGACGGATCGTCGACCGGAGCGCGCTGCGAGCCTGTGACTTTGCGGTCGTGCTCGACGAGACTTTGATGGGGCCGCACGCGGCGGATGGTATCCGTCAGGGAGGCGCGCTGCTGGTCAACTCTGCTCGTCTCCCGGTGGAGTGGGCAAGCCTCGGGGTGCCCGTACTGACGGTGGACGCGGGCGCGGTCGCGCGCGCGGTGCTCGGCCGGGCCATTGTCAACACCGGCATGATTGGGGCATTGCTGGCAGCCTCGGGCGTCGTCTCTTTGGATGCTGGCCTACGCGCTGTCCAGTCCGAGATGCGGCCGGCCGTGGCCGAGAGGAACGAGGAGGTCTTGCGGCGGTGTCACGACCTAATGAAGGAACAATTGGGTGGCTAGCCCATTTGTCAGGCCCTATGTGCGGCCCCGATCGCCGGACGACTATCCCACTGGCCCGTGCTTCACGGCGGGCCATCTGGTGGAGACCAACGCCTCCTGGCGCAGCGCACGGCCTGTGCTCAGGGTCGAGCGCTGCACCGGGTGCCTGCGTTGCTACCTGGCCTGCCCGGACGGCGCCGTGCTGCGCGCAGGGGCGGCAGTACGGATCGACTACGACTTCTGCAAAGGCTGTGGAATCTGCGCGCATGAGTGCAACGCGCAGGCCATTTTGATGATTTCCGAGGAGAACAAAGATGTCCGCTGAAGCAACCGCACGGCAACCCCAGCCTCTCTTCATGTCGGGCAACGAAGCCGTGGCCTGGGGCGCACGGCTGGTCCGACCCCATGTGATTTCCGCCTATCCCATCACGCCGCAGACCGTGGTTATTGAACGCCTGGCCGAATGGGTGGCGGAAGTAAAGCTGGATACTGAGTTCTTGCACGTGGAATCAGAACACTCGGCGCTCTCTGCCTGCATGGGTGCCAGCGCTCTCGGGGCGCGCACCTTCACCGCAACTTCGTCCCAGGGCCTGCTGTACATGGCGGAGTGTCTGCAGTACGCCAGCGGNNCCCATCGTGATGATGAACGCCAACCGGGCACTGGCACTGCCCTGGAACATCTACGGCGATCAACAGGATTCGCTGGCCGTGCTGTCGAGCGGCTGGATCCAGATCTACATCGAGGATGCCCAGGAGGCATTGGACATGACCATCCAGGGCTTTGCCATTGCCGAGCACGCCGAGGTGCTGACCCCCGTGATGCTGAATCTCGACGGCTTTGTGCTGACCCACACCTACGAACCCGTGGATGTTCCCGCACAGGCAGACGTGGATGCCTTCCTGCCGCCGTTTCGCACGCCCAGCAAGATGAGTCTGGAGGCACCCACGAACATGGGGTTCACCGCCGGGCCGGCCCACTACACCGAGTTCAAGGTGCAGCAACACCGGGCCATCCTGCGTGCCGAGCGGGTTGCGAGCGAGGTGGACCAGGAGTTTGGGCGTCGTTTTGGCCGCAGCTACGGCGGCGCAGTGGTGCCGTATCGCTGCGAGGGCGCGGATGTGGTGCTGGTCACCCTGGGCAGTGTGGCCGGAATTGTGCGCGAGACCGTGGACAGGCTGCACGCCCGGGGCGTGGCTGCCGGAATGCTCAAACTGCGCTTCATGCGACCCTTCCCCGAGCGCGAGATCGTGCAGGCGCTTTCCACCGCGCGTTTTGTCGGCGTGCTGGAGAAGGATGTGTCGTTCGGACATCAAGGCGCCGTGTTCTCCGGAGTAGCCTCGGCGTTGGCGGGATCGGCGGCTCGGCCGGCGCTGCTCAATTTCGTGGCGGGCCTCGGGGGTCGCGACATCTCTCGCGGTGACGTCGAGCAGATGTTCGACCAGCTCCAAGGCGCGACAGTCCAGCCGGCAGACGAGCGAGTGCGTTTCGTCGGAGTCCAGGAGAATGGCAATGGCTGAAGCAGCCCGGCTGAAGCTTGCGGTCTCCGACGACGAGCCGTTCCTCGGTCACAAGGCTTGTGCGGGCTGCGGCGGTAGCTTGGCCGTGCGACTGGCGCTCAAGGTGCTGGGCGAGCGCACATTCGTGGTGCTGCCGGCCGGCTGCATGTCAGCGGTGGGCTTTCTCTACCCGCAGCTTGCCTTTGGCTGCAACGCCATCATTTCGACGTTCGCAGGAACCGCATCGATGATGTCCGGGATCGCGGCAGCGGCGCGGGCGCTCAAGCTGCGCGACTATCACGTGGTCGGATTCGCCGGCGACGGCGGCACCGCTGACATCGGGCTGCAAGCCCTGTCCGGCGCCATCGATCGGCACGAAAACTTCATCTACATTTGCTACGACAACGAAGCCTACATGAACACTGGCGTGCAGAAGAGCGGGCTGACCCCGTTTGGCGCTCGCACCACCACCAGCCCGGTCGGTCCGCACGCGGCAGGAGCGCGCAGCCGCAAGAAGGACATCTTCGAGATCGTGGCCGCGCATGGAATCGACTACGCGGCCACGGCCAGCGTGGCCCACGCCCACGACTACATCCGCAAGATCGAGCGGGCCCGCGCGACGGTCGGCACCTCCTTCCTGCACGTGCTTGCACCCTGCCCGACCGGCTGGGGCATCGAGACATCGGAAACATTGGAGGTGGCGCGCGGAGCGGTCGACTGTGGTCTGTGGATCCTGGCTGAATACGAAGCCGGCCGCTATCGCATCAACAAGACTCCTCGCCGCTTCAAGCCCGTGGCGGATCACCTGGCCACGCAGAAGCGCTTTGCGCATCTTGGAAAGGCGGACGTGGCCATCATCGAGAAGGAGCGCGACGGTCGCTGGGCGCGGCTGCGGCGACTGGCTGGCGAACGGTGACCGCAGTCTGCGTTATAGACCACGTCGTTTCTTTATATGATTATCGAAAAAAGTCGTGACTATTTTCGACCATCATGGAGACTTGGCCTATGCGCTACCTGACGGGACCCATCGAGGAAACCCTGAGCACCGAGCGGAAGATGGCCTTCGTGTGTGGTCCACGGCAGGTGGGCAAGACCACGCTCGCCCGGGGACTTCTGGCCAAAGCCGACCGGGGCTATTTCAACTGGGATGTCGACGGGCACCGGCGGATGATCTTGCGCGATCCCGATGGGTTCTGGGCGACGGGCTCCAACCTAGGTGAAAAGAGAACGCGCATCGTCCTAGATGAGATCCACAAGTACCCACGCTGGAAACGCTTCCTCAAGGGCCTGTTCGACGCCCATCGAGACGCGCTCGAAGTCCTGGTGACCGGAAGCGGCCGGCTCGATGTGTACCAGAAGGGCGGCGATTCGCTGCTCGGGCGCTACGATCTCTTCCACCTGCATCCGTTCACGCTGGGCCAATTGCTGGCGCAGGGAAAGCAGGCCGTGCTGTCACCCAGCGAGCTCGGGCAGCGCATCGAGGCACCCGGCGCTGTGCCGGGTGCCGCCGAGGGGCTCGATCTCATCGAGCGGTTCACGGGATTTCCAGAGCCCCTCTTCGCGGCGCAGGAACAGCGCATGCAGCGTTGGCGCCGAAGCCGGCGCCAGCTTGTGTTGCGCGAAGATCTGCGAGATCTGTCGCGCATCCGCGATCTCGGGCTGGTCGACCAGTTGGTCGCGCTGCTGCCGGAACGGATTGGCAGTCCGTTGTCCCTCAATGCCCTGCGCGAGGATCTGCAGGTGGCCTTTGACACTGTGAAGGGATGGCTGGCGGCCCTGGAGCGGCTCTACTTCCTCTTCGAGTTGCGTCCCTTTTCGGGCAGGTTGGCCCGCACCCTGCGGCGCGAAGGGAAGGTCTATCTATTCGACCACACCGAGATCGAAGATCCGGGGGCGCGCTTCGAGAACCTGGTCGCGCTCCACCTGCTTAAGCTGGTCGATTTCTGGAACGACGTGGGGTACGGCGACTTCGCGCTCTGGTACGTCCGAGACAAGGAAAAGCGTGAGGTCGATTTCTTGGTTTCTGACCGGCGCAAGCCATTCCTGCTGGTCGAGGCCAAGCTCTCGGACGGCCAGCCGAGCCCCGCCCTGCGCTACTTCGCCGAGCGCCTGTCGCCCCGCTGGGCGATTCAGGTCGTGCGGCGCGGTGACCCGCGCCTGGGTCCTGTCCGCGTTCTGCCCGCCGAGCGTTTCTTGGCGTGGATGTGAGCCCACGACTCGGCCAGGGCCTGCGCACACGGGGCGGTGCCAAGAGCTGGGCGCGGCCACGGTGACTGGCCGGCGAACGGAGACCGTAGTCTGCTCGACGCTGAGTCTCACACGATCCGCGCATCGCTCAACAATGCCGCCGGGTGATCGAGATGGTCGACGGGAGAATTCGCTCTGATCAGCCAAGACGACAGCGGTGAGAGGACGCCGGTTGGCCACCAGCCGGCCCGACGGCGCGGGCAGTATGGTGCACTGTTGGTGTGGGCGGTTTGGTTGGCACGCTTGCGCCCCGGGTCACGGCGGCCGTCACTCGGGATTACGCTTGGTATCGCGTCTTTAGTTTTGCGAGCTTCATCAACTCGAACCACAGGACGCAGGTAGAACCAGCCCCCAAGCTAAGCAGGAGGTCTCCCGCATGAAGCGGCGCAAAATGGAACAGTCGCTGCACAACCGGGACCCAAAGAACCACTGCGAGAAAAGCGCATGCGCCAAGCACCACCCAGGGCAATGCGGGGTTAGGAACCCGAAGCATCGCGAAAGCGGATCTTGTCCAGGATCGGTTGACCAGGATGATGACGACGAATGCCACGACAAGAGTCGCGAACATCAACGCACGGGCGGCCTCGGCGGAATGACTCGTTCGCGCGAGCAAGAAGACGCCCAGGCAGACTGTCAGGACGCTCAGCCCCTGCATCACCGCGAAGCCGACGGTCCGCATCGAGAAGAGGCGCTCACTCGGTCTTCTTGGCGGTCGATGCATCGCGTCGACTTCGGCATTTTCAGCCTCGAAGATGAGAGCACACGAAGGATCGATAATGAGCTGCAGGAACGCAATATGGAAAGGCAAGAGAAGGAGCGGCCAATCCGCAATGAATACCGGGAGCATCGACAAGCCAGCGATGGGCACATGCACGGCAAGAATGAAGGCGATAGCCTTCTTGATATTGTCGAAGATGCGCCGGCCAAGACGAATGGCCGCGACGATAGACGAGAAGTCATCATCCAAGAGCACAAGGGATGCAGCCTCGCGGGCGACGTCCGTTCCGCGACCGCCCATGGCGATGCCGATGTGGGCTGCTTTCAACGCAGGGGCGTCGTTCACCCCGTCGCCGGTCATGGCCACGATCTCTTGGTTTGCCTTCAGGGCATTGACGATGCGCAGTTTCTGTTCTGGAACCACGCGGGCAAAGACCTGGACGTTGCGGAGCTGTCTTGCCAGTTCTTCATCCGACATTCCGTCGAGTTCGGTCCCGGCGATAACCTTCTCGGCGTTCGCAATTCCCGCCTGCTTGGCTATGTTCTGGGCGGTCGTGGGATAGTCACCCGTTATCATCACGACGCGCACGCCAGCGGCCTGGCACTCGGCGACCGCCGCGGGCACCTTCGGTCGCACAGGGTCCTCGAAACCAAGCAATCCGACGAGATCCAGCGACAAACCATGATGCTCCTCGGGCAACCTGACTTGGGAAGTATCGCCTCGCGCGACACCAAGAACGCGAAAGCCCTGGCTGGCCAGGGCTGCCGCACTTTGCGACAGGGACGCCTGTTGCGGCGAGGTGAGGTGGCAAAGCTCCGCGATGGCCTCGGGCGATCCTTTTGTCGCAACCACAACTTCATCGCCGTTCCCGGTGCTCCAGGCGTGACTTACAGCCAAGAGTCCTGGCGCCAAGGGGTACTCCTTTGTAAGCGACCAGTTCGGATGCAGATGCTCCGTATCTTTGACCCACCGATCTCCCGCCTCGTGTAGTGCGCGTTCCATTGGGTCGAAGGGATCACGCTTGCTGGCCAAGATCGCATTTTCGAGGAGGCCGTGGAATTCCTCCGGGAGCGCTCCTTGAAGGCTCGCAAGATCGAGAATCCTGCCGGCTCCGGCGATCTGTCGCAAGGTCATCTGGTTCTGGGTCAGCGTTCCCGTCTTGTCGACGCAGAGGACGGTGGCGGCCCCCAGCGTCTCAATCGCCGGCATCCGCCGCGTGAGAACATTCTTGCGAGAAATGCGCCAGGCCCCCAGCGCCAGAAAGATCGTCAGCACGACTGGAAACTCCTCCGGTAGGGTGGCCATCGCCATTGCAATTCCGGCGAGGAAGCCCTGTTTCCAGACCTCGCTGCCACCTCCGCGGGTAAAGCCGTAGACCAGCACCACGAGAGCGCAGGCAAAGAGGCCAACGATGGCGAAGGTGCGGACCATGCGCCGTGTCTCCTTCTGCAAGAGGGTTGGCTCCTGTTTGACCCTCGCCAACGCATTGCCGATCTTGCCCAGCCCCGAATGCGAACCGGTGGCGACAATCTCGGCAATGCCCTGTCCGGCGGTGACCAGGCTTCCGGAGAAGACCGAGGGCAAATCGTCGCCGCCAGGCGGGTTGAGTTCCCGGCCATCCATCGACGGGACTTTCCGGACTGGAACGGACTCTCCAGTCAGCAACGATTCATCCACCGAGAGATTTATCCCGCGGCGAAGAAGTCCGTCCGCCGGAACACGGTCGCCTTCGGAAAGGAGGACGAAATCGCCCCGCACGACATCGCGCCCGGCAATGCGCCGGTGTATGCCATCTCGAATGACGAGAGCCCGGGGACTCGACAGGTCTCGCAAGGCGTCTAGCGCGCGCTCAGTTCGCTGCCCTTGGATGATGGTGATCGCCATGACCACGAGGACGAAACCGATCAGCATCAGGGCATCGGCCGGCTCACCCATCACGAGGTACAAGATTCCCGCAGCGCCGAGCATGAGAAACATGGGCTCTCGCACAACCCCGAGACCGATGGTCAGCAGATTGCGCTTCCTCTGGGCTATGAGCTCGTTGGGTCCATCCTGCGCCAGTCGTGCTCTCGCGCTTTCCTCGCCTAGACCCAGAATGCCACCAAGGTCTAGGACGGAACTTGTACGCCGCGTCCCCTTTGCGTGCTCGTTGCTCGTGCTCCCAGTCCGCTGGATCATGTTTTGCTCCGGAAATTGCCGACCGCAACGCCGACCGCCCGACTTGCGACCGATCCCAGGTACACGTGTCCCTTCTACGAGGCCCCTGCAGGAGCACCAGCCAAGGCCGCTCGTGGCACGGGTGCCCCGATCTCCGGAATGCACAGACCGCGGACGGTTTGAACTTTCACAGCCGTGATCACTCTACCGCATCATCCGCGCTTCGCTACCTAAGGAGATGCGGGCCAGTTCTCGGCCAGTTCGCAGTGCCTCTATGCCTGCGATGAGTCGCCGTGTCTCTCCGCGACCGAGCGGCGCGCCACCCAAGCCGTGGTAAGATTCCTCCATGGAAGGCAAACGAACGACGGAGTCTCTCCTGGCCATAGGGCGCTCGTTGCTTGACGCCTTCTTCCGCGAGCAGGACCGTCAGCTCGTCGAGCAGAAGGTCGAGCTGCGCCGGTTGGGCGAAACCAAGGAGGCGCTGGCCGCTGTGTCGGGAATCAAGAACGACGATATTCTGCAGCGTCTGGTTGAGCTGAAGGTTCGCCCTGAGATTGTCGCGGCCTTGGCCGTGGTTCCCCTGGTCGAAGTTGTGTGGGCTGATGGAACAGTGGACGACAAGGAGCGGCTGGTGGTACTCGATCGGGCGGCGGCCAAGGGCATTTTAGCGGGGAACGTGGAACACGACCTTCTGGAACGTTGGCTCGTTCACCGCCCAGAACCCACGTTGTTCGAGGCGTGGCAACAGTACATTCGAGGGCTGTGCGAACAGATGACCGCTGTTGAACGCCAGACTCTGAAGGCGGAATTGCTCGCCAACGTGCGTGCTGCCGCGGAGGCATCGGGCGGGTTCCTCGGCATGGGCAAGATTTCAACCGAGGAGAGGGAGGTCCTGACGAGACTCGAATCCAGTTTCTCTGATTCGTGAATCTCCGTACGATAGGTCGAGGTTTGGAAGATGGCGGGGGAGACGGAACTGCCTGGGACGTCCTTGGCACCGGCGTGCAAGGTGAGGGTTGCCACGCCCCATCGGTTGGTCTCGCTCACGACGAAGCCTCTCGCGAATGAATAGTCGAAGCGGGCCGGCAGACTTTCGGGGGGAAAGAGCGATTCCATGCGGCGTCGCCGGCCCGCTTCGATGTCCATTATAGCGAAATACAGCGCGTGAGACAAGAGTTGCCTTGTGCTCTTTGGCGAAAGAGGATGCGCGGAGGCCCAGATTGCTCGGCCAGGTCAACCGAACGGTCCACGCCTGCATGTCTGTTGCGGCAGGCCATGCTGTCTTTTATCGTTGACGTCAGGTTTCTGGTGTAATAGGTTCCAGCCGGAACACAGCCGCACATGCCGAAGCGTCCAAGATCACAATCACCCGTGCGGCCGCGCCTGGTCCGATCCGACAATCTCAAGAACGCGGTGGCCCAGCACGTGCGTGCGCTGGGTGGCAGCGTGGTGGGCTTTGCGTCGGTCGAGCGCTGGGCCGCGCACGGCGAGGTGCCTGAATCCTACCGGCCCGAGGCCATCTGGCCCACGGCACGCACGGTCGTCGTGTTCGGCGTACCCATGCTCTTGCCGGTGCTCGAATCCACGCCGTCGATCAACTACCAGGAGATGTACGACACCTCGAACCGGCTGCTCGATGACATCGGTTATCGCCTGGCCACCTGGCTGTGCGAGCGCGGCCACGCGACGGTGTTCCTGCCGCGCGATGGCTACGGCAGCCTCGATGTGCTGCTGGAGAACCCGTTTGGCTCTTTTAGCCACACCTATGCGGCCAAGTACGCTGGGCTGGGCACAGTCGGTGTTTCGCGCAACCTGCTGACGCCGCAATGGGGTCCGCGCGTGCGCTTCGGCTCTGTGTTCACGGCCCGCGAGTTTGCTGGCGACAGAGAGCTGCCTGATGAGTTGTGCAACCGCTGTGGCATCTGTGAACGGCTGTGCCCGACCCAGGCTATCCGTGCGCGCACCGACGGGATTATTGGCGATCTCGACAAAGACGCCTGCACGCGGCACCACATCGAATTGAAGAAGGAGACGCGCTGGCCCTGTGGCATCTGCGCAAAAGTGTGCCCGGTGGGCCAGGACCGTCGCCTCTTTGATAGCCGCAGTACCAAGCGCTACCTGGATGAAAGGCCCGCGCTCGAGGCCAATCCAGCGGATTCGCGCTACCGGGGCCTGGTTCACCTGCGCCGCCACGGTTCGCGTGGGGCACGAATCGTGTGAGGAGCTGCATGCAACCTTCCATCGATATCCGCAATGTGAGCAAGAGCTACGGCGGAGGCACGGCGCCGGGTGGGCTGCTCGCTTTGGACGACGTGAGCCTGCAGGTTGGCCAGAGGGAATTCCTGGCCATCCTGGGGCCGAGCGGATGTGGCAAGTCGACCCTGCTGCACGTGGTGGCCGGGCTGACACCGGCGCGGGGCGAGCTGCTGGTGCACGGGAAGAATGTCACTGGCCCCGGCCTCGACCGTGGCGTGGTCTTCCAGGACTACGCTCTGTTTCCCTGGCGCACGGTGCTCGACAACGTGGCCTTCGGTCTGGAGATGAAGAAGGTTCCACGTCACATGCGGGCGGCGTGGGCGTACAAGTACGTAATCCTGGTGGGGCTGGCGGGTTTTGAAGATCGCTACCCTGCCCAGCTTTCCGGCGGCATGAAGCAACGGGTGGCCATCGCGCGAGCCCTGGCCTTTGATCCCGAAGTGCTGCTCATGGACGAGCCGTTCGCGGCACTGGACGCCCAGACCCGCGAGATCTTGCAGACCGAACTGCTGCGCATATGGGAGCAGACGAGCAAGACCATACTGTTCGTCACCCACAGCATCGACGAGGCCATTTACCTGGCCCAGCGGGTGGTGGTGATGACGGCGCGGCCTGGCCGGATCAAGCAGATCGTCGACATCGACTTGCCCTGGCCGCGGGTTGACAGCGACGTGCGCTCGTCACGGCCGTTTGCCCTGCTTCGCCACCGCATCTGGGAGCTGCTCGCCGAGGAAGTAGAGAGAGCGCAGCAACTTGCATCGCCAAGGGATCCGGTTCCGGGTCGCGGCCAGGTGGCGGCGGACGCCGTGGCACAGGAGGTTGTCTGAGATGCGAGGAGCATTGCTGCGCGCGTCTGTTGCGCTCGGTCTGCTTGCGCTGTGGGAAGGGTTGCCGCGCATCGGGCTGGTGAACTCGAACTTCTTGCCACCGGCATCTGACGTGGCGCGGACGCTGTGGAGACTCCTGGTGAGTGGCGAATTGTTGCGCCACGCATGGGTCAGTCTGGACCGGATCTTGCTCGGTCTAGCTCTGTCCATCTTGGTGGGGGTTCCACTGGGAATCTTCATGGGCTCGTGGAAGACGTTCGAACGAACGCTGGATGGGCCGTTGCAGGCCGGGCGGCAGGTGTCGGCCATCGCGCTGTTCCCCGTGTTCATCCTGTTCTTCGGAATCGGTGAGCTGTCCAAGGTGGTGATCATCTTCTGGGCCTCGGTCTGGCCCATCCTGCTCAACACCACCATCGGGGTGAAAACCGTAGATCCGGTGCTGATACGATCGGCGCGATCCATGAGCGCACAAGGAGCGACGTTGTTCTGCAAGGTTGTGTTGCCGGCAGCCGCGCCGGCGATCTTCACCGGCGTCCGGCTAGGGGCGGCCTACGCCTTCATGGTGCTGGTCGCGGCCGAAATGATCGGAGCCAATTCGGGACTGGGCTTTCTGGTTCTCAATTCACAGGAGGTCTTCAAGATCCCTGAGATGTACGCGGCCATTGTCGCGCTCGCGGCCTTTGGCTTGGGCGTGAACAAGTTGCTGTATCACCTGGAACGCAGGGCCACCGTGTGGCGCGAGGCAGGCGGGACGTAGCGGCGCGCGCTCGATCGAAAGAAGGAAGGAGTAGAGATGAAGAGAGCTATCACGACAGGAACCCTCATCGTCGCGCTGCTGGCAATGGGTCAGGGCCAGGCCGGAGGCACCAAGCAGGAGCCCAAAGAGGCGTTCGTCATCAAATATCCGAACATCCAGTGGTTCGACCCGGTGTACGTCGCAGACGAAAAGGGCTGGTTTGCCGAGGAGGGATTGAAGATCGAGTGGGTGGGCGAGATCCCTTCCGCGCAGCTCGTTCCGGCGGTTGCGTCGCGCAGTATCGATTTCGCCAACCGCCACACACCGCTGGTGCTGACCGCGCGGGCGGGCGGAGCCAAGATCAAGATCGTAGCCGCGGGTGCCCAGACCACGCCGGAGCGGCCGCACATGAAGTATCTGGTGAATCCGGCGAGTCCCATCAAGACGGTGAAGGATCTGAAGGGTAGGAAGGTCGGCATCAATAGCTTCAGCGCTTGCTCGGAATATGTGCTCAAGGAATACCTGCGCCGCAACGGTCTGGACAAGGACATCAACTTCGTCGTTATTCCTGACGCCAACCAGGAGCAATCGCTCAAGCAGGGGCTGATCGACGTGGGCGTGCTGCACTCGCCTTACTATGAGAAGGTGGTGAAGACCGGGGCGGCGCGTGAAATATTCAACGACTCCGTGGTCGACAATGGCATCAGCGGCATGTTGCCGTTCTTCACCAATGAAGACTTCATCGCCGAGCACCCTGAAGTTGTGAGGAAGTTCGTCAAGGTACTGGCGCGCGCCGCGGACTGGACCAACCAGCATCACGACGAAGCCGGGCAGATCTTTGCCAAGCGTCGCGGACTGGACCCACAGTACGCAGGAAGCTGGCAGTACTACCAGCACGGCCTCATTCCGGGCGACGAGCAGGTGCAGTGGTGGATCGATTTGCTGGTCCGCGAGGGCAGGTTGAGGAAGGACCAGATTCAAGCGTCGGACGTGTACACCAACACCTTCAACCCCTACAATCAGAAGAGGCGATAGTAGGCAGCCATGGCCGGCGACAGGCACTGGAAGATCTCGGCGGGCCTGGCGGTGGCGGCAGGCACCAGCTTGCTGGTCATTCCCAGTCTGCAGCCGGCCTGCGGCGGACTGGTGCCGACGGCGATGGGCGGCGCGGTTCCCATGCGCTGCCACTTTTCCTACCGGGTCGAGCTGCTGCTGGCGGTAGCTTGCGTGCTGGTAGCGCTGACGCTGTTCTTGCTGACCGGCCGCGAGGCGCGCCGTTTGGGCGGTTTCTTCCTGCTGATTCTGGGCACCCTGGCAGCGTTGGTGCCGCAACCCTGGATCATCGGGACCTGCGGCGGAGGCACCTGTCACACGGGCGGGACATGGTTCGAGACAGTCGGTGTGTTCCTCGCCGTGGTGGGACTGCAGGCGGCTTGGCACGCTTCTGCGCGACGGCAGCGATTCCCGTCTGAGCCCGATGCTTGAGATTGTGTGGCACAGCCTGACCCGGCGCTGGGTGCAGTCCCTGGCCACCGTCATCTCCGTGGCGGTGAGCGTCGGCATGCTCTTCGCCCTGTACCGACTCTATGCGGGAGCATCGCTGGGACTGGACGAGGGCGCCCGGCGCCTGGGGGCCGACTTATTGGTAGTTCCCGGCAATACGCCCATTGAGCCGGAGACGCTCCTCTTCACCGGAGCGCCGACAAACATCTACATGCGACGCGAGCTGGAGCAGAAGATCGCCGAGCTGCCCGGGGTTCGGCGGACCAGCGCGCAGTTCTTCGCCCAGACACTCAACGAGACCTGCTGCAGCCTCAGCGGGGCGACTCGACTCATCGGTTTCGATCCCGGTACGGATTGGTCGGTGCAGGCATGGGGAACCGGGCAGCGCGATCGCGTCCTGCACGCCAATCAGATTGTTGTGGGCGCGGGCGTGGAGGGCGTGGCGGGCAACAAGGCCTACATTCTTGGTCAGGCTCTGCAGGTGGTCACGGTGTTGCAGGCGACTGGCACCAGTCTGGACTACTCGGTGCTTATGCCCATCGAAGCTGTGCGCGCCCTGTCGCGGACCATTCCCTATCTGCGCGTTCCGCTCGGCAAGGGAAACGATCCTGCTGACTTCATCTCGGCGGTGCTGGTGGAGACCGACCAGCGCGCGGACAAGGATGCGGTCGCCGCCGCCATCGAACGCATCGGAGACCTGCGCGTGATCAAGGCATCCGACGTGCTCGGGAGCATCAAACAGCAAATGAGAGTGTCGTTTCTCATCATGCTGGGCGGCGGTTTGCTGGCGGCGCTGGCCGCCATAGTGCAACTCTTCGCCCGCTTCTCCTCGCTGCCCTGGGATCGCAAGGGCGAGTGGGGGCTTTACCGTGCGTTGGGCGCGACCCGGGGCGATCTCAAGCGGCTCATCTTGGGCGAAGCCGCGGTTCTGACTGGAGCCGGGGTCACCGTCGGATTGTCGCTGGGCGGAGTTCTTGGCTTGCTGGCGCACGCGTGGCTGCAGGGACAGCGTGCCTTCCCTTTCATAGAGGCGTCCTGGAGCAAGACCGGGTTGGCGATTGTCGTGACCGGCGCAGCCTTCGGCCTCGTCGCCCTGGTGGCTGCCTGGTGGCCGGCGCGCCAGAGCGGGCGTATCGCGCCCTCGTCGGCCATGGCTATGGGCGATATCGACTGAGGACCGCTGGATGTTGCTACAGGCGGTGAATCTGTCGCGAAGCTTCGGGCGCGACGATATTTTGCGCGATATCTGTCTCGATCTGGCACCGGGACAATCCCTGGCCATCACGGGACCCTCAGGCAGCGGCAAGTCCACCCTGCTGTCGCTGCTCGGTCTGCTGCTGGAACCGACTTCTGGCGAAGTCCTCTTCGAGGGCAAGACCACCCGGACACTGAGCGACGATCAGCGGTCACGCCTGCGCAACCGCTCGTTCGGCTTCATCTTCCAGAATCCGCAGCTCATCGGATCGCTCTCGGTATTGCACAATGTGCTGGTGCCGGCGCGTCTGGCACGCAAGCGCGGTCTGGAAGGCGAGGCCCGGCGTCTGCTGGTCACACTGGGTCTTTCGCACCGGCTGGAACATCTGCCGCATCAATTGAGCGTCGGTCAGAAGCGCCGGGTGGCGGTGGCGCGCGCGCTGTTGCTGGAACCGGTGGTCGTGTTTGCCGACGAGCCCACCAACGATCTCGACGCCGAGCGCGCCGGCCAGCTTGGCGAGTTGCTCTACCAGTTGCCCGGCCAGGGCCGAGCCTTGGTTCTGGTCACCCACGATCGTGGTCTGGTAGGCCGGGCCGACCACACGGTCGATTTGAGTGAGGCGCGGGCGTGAGCCTCGGCACGGCGGTGAGACAGTCGATCGCCACCGCGCTGTTGTTGACCCTGCTCCTGCTGTCTCGTCAGGCCCGTGCGGCGGCGTGCTGCCTGTCCGCCACATCGTTCGGCGTGGGACGCCTTCTGGTTTGGGAGGACTTCGCGATAGGACTTTCTTTGGGACACGCACGCGTGCTGGGCGAGTGGGACGCGCAAGGGAATCTTCATCTCAACCCACCCGGATATTCGGAGGGAATCACGCGCGCGCAGCTTTGGATGATTGTGCGTCTTCACGAGCGAGTGCAGGCGCAAGCCTGGGCACCGGTGTTGGTCAACGATCGCTGGTCCGACGATCAGCACCAGATTGCCGGAAACATGGGCGACGTGGGGGGCGCGGTTCGCGTGGAACTCGTGCCCATCGGCGCCTTCAAGAACCTGCCATCGTTGGCTGTGACCTTGGGCGGAGCTTTCCCCACGGGAAAGCGGGTCGAACAGACCTCGCCGCCGTTGTTCGCCGGCGCCACGGGATTGGGAGCCTACGCAGGCTCGATCGGACTCGAATCGGAATACGCTTTCTTGCCGTGGTTCGTGCGACTCGAATTTGGGCTGACCGGCTACTTGTCCTTTCGCCGGTCTTATACCGGACAAAGGGAACAATATGGTCCGCTGATACAGGCCACGTTGTCCGCAGGGCGCGAAGCCCTCACCGACCGGATTGTCATTGCATTTGCCCTGCACGAGGAATGGCAGGACAGAATTGAATTCAACGGGACAGCCGTGCCTGATTCGCGGGCACGGGCCTTGTCTACTGGTGTCTCGCTCTCGTGGCGCGCGAATCCACATTGGACGTTGCTGGCCACGGGCAGCAACTCGGTCTGGCCCAGCGGCGTGGGCATGAACCGAGATGCGCGGGTTGGGCTCGACGTGGGGGTTCGCTATGGGCATTTCTAGGCGGAGCATCGTCGCAACGGTCCTGTTGGCCAGCGTCGCGGCCGGGTGCGCCTCGCAAGAAAGCGCGAGACGCGGGCAGGTCGACGAGGTCATCCTGCTCACCGGCGAGGGAAACCCTGTGCCACTGCGCGAGATCTGGCATGGGCATCGGGCCACCGTGCTGATCTTCTGGAGCGCGAACTGTCCTTGCGTGCGTCGGTATCAGGATCGCGTGGAGACCCTGCTTGAACGGTACCGGGCCAAAGGCGTGGCGGTCTTCGGCGTGTCCAGCAACGCCGACGAGACCTTTGCCGAGGTGAAGCGCGTGGCCAGTGCGCGAGGCATTCGTTTGCCGATCGTGCGCGACGAGGACGGTCTTCTGGCCCAGGCATTCGGCGCGCGCAGCACTCCGACCGTCGTGATGCTCGATGAACGAGGTGAAACGCGCTTCGCGGGTTGGTTCGACAACGAGCGCACGCCCGGTGAGCCGGATCGCGAGCCTTGGCTCGAATTAGCCTTGCAGGGTGTTCTCGAAAATCGAAGCGACTTTGCAACGCGTTCGCCGGTCTTCGGCTGCACCATCGCGCGTCGGCTCTTCGGCGCGACACAGGGCCATTCCTGTTTGGCCCCCAATGAACCCACGAAAAGGAGTCCTCAATGAGTCGTTCTGTCTTGTCTTTGGTCTTGGTCGCTCTTGTTTCGGCTTGTGGATCGATTTCCAGCCAGACGCCCACAGTTGCCGAGACCAGCCTTGGCCAAACTACCGTCGACGGGCTATCCGCTGAACTCTTCACCGACAACCAACTCCAGACCGGCCTCTCGCCTCTCTATCTCAAGATCAGCGACAGCGGGGCGCACGTCATCACCGACGCCACCCTCACTGTCACTTTCCAGATGACGATGTCCGGGGGTATGCAACATGGCGCCCCTTTGCTTGGCGATCCGTCGGTAGACAGCAGCGGGCTCTATCACGTGGATGTCGTCTTCCAGATGGCCTCCTCCGCCACCGATATCTGGGCCGTGTCGGTGGAAATTGCGCGCGCAGGGGCCGCTGCGGTCCATGCCCAGTTCAACGCGCTGACCGTGGTCGACAGTGGACGCGCGCTCTCCTTTTCGTACACGCCCACAGGTGGCACGCAAACAGACTACGTGGCCAGCTTCGATCTCACTGACGCAGCCAAGGTGGGGCTCAATCCGGTGGTGGTCACCCTCCACCAAACGCAGGACATGATGCTTTTCGCACCGGTGGACGATGCGACCCTGGTCCTGGATCCGGAAATGCCATCAATGGGCCATGGCGCCCCTGGCAGCGTCAACCCGACCCTTGCTTCCTCGGGCCGCTATGGCGGTCAGGTGGCCTTTCCCATGGCTGGCGCGTGGGAGACCACCGTCACCGTGAGCGAGGCTGGCCAGACGCTTGGAACCCCCAAATTCACGACTACTTTCTAGATCGCGTTGCCCAAATAGCACTCGTGTTTGTCGACGGCTGAGGCTAAACTACTCGCGTGATTGTCGGGATTCCCAAGGAGATAAAGGAGCACGAGTATCGCGCGGGAATGCTTCCCGTCGGGGTCGAGGAGCTGTCGCGGGCAGGCCATCGGGTTCTGGTTCAGAAGGGCGCCGGGCTTGGCAGTGGCATCCGCGACGTCGACTATGAGCGCAGTGGCGGCACATTGGTTGGTCAAGCCGAGGAGATTTTTGTGGCCGCGGATCTCGTGGTGAAAGTGAAAGAGCCACAGCCTTCCGAGATCGCTCTGCTGCGTGAAGGACAGCTCGTCTTTACCTATTTCCACTTCGCGGCCGACGAGGCGCTCACACGAGGGGTGCTGGCATCCGGCGCGACTGCAATCGCCTACGAGACGCTGCAAGATAGGCGCGGCAACCTCTGTCTGCTGACGCCGATGAGCGAGGTCGCGGGGCGGATGAGCATCCAGCAGGGGGCAAAGTTTCTCGAACGACCGCAAGAAGGGCGGGGCATTTTGCTGGGAGGCGTCCCGGGAGTCGAGCCCGCGCACATTACCGTGCTCGGGGGCGGCGTGGTCGGTACGCAGGCCGCGAGAATAGCGGCTGGCTTCGGCGCGTCGGTGTGCGTGCTTGATACGAATCTTGAACGCCTACGCTATCTGGACGACATCATGCCCCACAACGTGACGACGCTGTTCAGTGACCGGCACACCATCCTCGATCAACTCGCCAAGGCCGACTTGGTGATTGGCGCGGTGCTGATCCGCGGGGCGCGGACACCCCGCTTGGTCAAGAGGGAAGACCTCAAGGGCATGAAGCCCGGCGCTGTGGTCGTCGATGTGGCCGTGGACCAGGGTGGCTGTTTTGAAACCACGCGGCCGACCAGCCACGCCGATCCGACGTACGTGATCGATGGCGTGGTCCACTATGCCGTCACCAACATGCCTGGGGCTGTCGGGCGCACAAGCACCTATGCCCTGTGCAACGCCACGCTGCCCTACGCCCTGCAAATAGCGAATCAGGGTCTCGTGGGGGCCGCGGCCCGGAGCCCCGACATCGTGAGCGCTGTCAACGTGCACCGCGGGCAAGTGATGAACCTTGCCGTTGCCGAGACGTTCGGAATCCCCTACCTGCCCTTTTCGACATTGGAGTCCTCAAAGCTGTAGAAGGCCTTCCCTTGCTGCAGGGAACATTGTCCGGAACACCGTCCTTCCGCGCCTGCGGAACGCATCGGGCGACATCGGGAGGTGAACCGGAAAGCCTTCAAGGCTGGCTGGGAAGTCATGGGCCAGCCGTGTCTATTCCGCAGGCGCCTCGGCGCAGCCGTTAGCGAGCCTGCGATGCATGGACCTGCGTCCGGCTTTGCAGAAGATCATGCAGCGCCCGCACAGCGTGGCGCCGTAGTTGCCCTCCTCATGCTCACTGCAACGGAGACGGGCGTCGCGATCCTCCCAGAGGGCCTTGAATTTGGCCGCAGCGGTCATGGGCTCCGGTTTCGGGACATCGACCTGTGGATTGAAGGGCGCGTTGGGCCACGCCCTTGTGGTGAGACCCTTGGCGACCCACCAGCAACGATCACCCTCGACCGTGCCGTAGGTGTGGGTCTTGCCGCCCAGCTTGCAGTTCCAGGGCTTCTTTGTAATGGCGCCCGCTGGACAGCTCTTGATACAGTCGAAGCATTGCAGGCAGGGATTGCCCGCAAGCGCGGCGTCAGGCTCGAGTGGTGCGGTGGTGATAACGGTGATGAAACGCTGTCGCGGACCGAACTGAGGCGTCAGGGCAAGGCCGCTCCAGCCAAACGCGGCCAGGCCTGCCGCGACCGCGGCATGCCGGAAGGAAAAGGGGCCGTGGTATTTCTTGGTTTCCCAATAGTGGGAGCCGCGACCAGGTATAGGCAGACTCTCGTAGCCCGCGTTCTCGAGAAACCGGGTGATTCGATAGGCGATGGAATCCATCTCACGGTTGAGATGCGTGTACCCGAACATGTTGTAGGAGAAGTTCGATATCTCGCGACGCTGGGCTTCTAGTGAGGCGTCAGGGATATGCAGGGCAACGACCACAATCGAGGCCGCGGACGGTAGAAGATCCTCCGGCCGATGAGGGCTCGTGACGGCCTCATTCAAGACCTTCGCGGAAGCCACGCCGATCAGGTCTGCGCCCAGATCCAATCCCAGTTGCTTGACCTTCTCTTTCAACGCGTCAGCCATTGGTGTCTCAGTGCTCCCATCGGTTCTTCGTCCAGTGGAGCATGCTAGCTTCCAGGCGGTCGAAGGCCGCCATGGTCGCAATGATCACGACCGACAGGAAGACCATCCCGATAATGACTTTTGGGTAGTCTGCAAAATCGGCGTGGTATTGAATGAAGTATCCGAGACCCGATTTGGCGCCGAACATCTCGGCAACCGTCAGAAGAATGAAGCCGAAGATCAGCGCCATGCTTGCTCCTGCAAAGATCGAGGGCATCGCCGCCGGCATGATCACCTTTTGGACCAGTCGCCACCCCTTCAGCCCGATGCAGCGGGCGTTGTCGATCCAGCGCGGTTCGATCAAAGTTACGCCGTGGATGGTTCCCATCAGCACCGGCCAGAAGGCGGCTGCAAAAATGATGAAGGCGGAGGATAGCCAGAATGTCGGAAGAATGGCGATGGCGTAAGGAACGAGCATCGTGGGAGGTATTGGACTGGCCGCTCTGAAAAGCGGGAGCAGGGCAA
>PMIX01000263.1 GCA_003158395.1 Myxococcales bacterium
CGGGCGAAACTCTCAGGGCCGCTGTTGGACCGCATTGACATGCACGTCGAAGTGCCAGCCATTTCGTATCGCGAACTGGCCGGCAGTGAGGCGGGCGAGGGGAGCGAGACGGTGCGAGCCCGAGTGGAAACCGCGCGCTCCACACAACTGAAACGAGCGGGACGCTGCAACGCGAGACTGGGATCGCGGGACTTGCGAACCTCCGCCGCGCTGGACGGCGACGGCCATCGACTCATGGAACGCGCGGTGGAGCGACTGGCCCTCTCGGCGCGGTCCATCGAACGCGTGCGCAGACTGGCGAGGACAATCGCCGACTTGGATGGCTCGCCGAGTGTGCGGGGACCGCACCTGGCCGAGGCATTGCAGTACCGGTTCTTGGATCGGGAGGTCACATCGTGAAAGAAGAATGCTTTTTCACCACAGAGGGCACAGAGGACACAGAGACCGGACAGAAAGGATTAAGTGGGATCTCGGGGTCGATCATTGGGGCGGCGATCGAGGTGCACAGGTATCTGGGGCCGGGGATGCTGGAATCGGCGTACGAGGCGTGCCTCGAGTACGAGCTGGCTGCGCGCGGGCACACGACCGAGAGGCAGAAGCCTCTGCCCATCGTCTACAAAGGGGTTCCGATCGACTGCGCGTATCGCTTGGACCTCGTGGTGGACGAGCAGGTGATCGTGGAGGTCAAGGCGATCGAGCATTTGCTGCCGGTTCACCAAGCCCAGGTCCTCTCGTACCTGCGCCTCTCTGGTCTTCCGCTAGGGCTTCTCATCAACTTCAACGGCGCGACCCTGAGACAAGGCGTGCACCGTTTCCGTGCCTTCCAATCCGTCTCTGTGTCCTCTGTGCCCTCTGTGGTGAAGAACAGCTAACTCAAAAGGAGATGAACGATGTCCACAATCAAAGAGAAACTCAAAGCAGTTGCCGCCGCTCTATCCGCCATCGAAAAGCAATTCGGGAAGGGTGCAATCATGTCCCTCGGGGGCGCTGACACCAGCGACATCCAGGTGATTCCGACGGGATCGGTGGGGCTCGACCTGGCCCTGGGCGTGGGCGGGCTGCCGCGCGGCCGTGTGGTGGAGATCTTCGGTCCCGAGTCGTCAGGCAAGACCACGCTGACCCTGCACGCCATCGCGCAGGCGCAGAAGGTGGGCGGAATCTGCGCCTTCATCGACGCCGAGCACGCGCTGGACGTGACCTATGCACGCAAGCTGGGCGTGCGCATCGAGGACCTGCTGGTGTCCCAGCCCGACAACGGCGAGCAGGCGCTGGAAATTGCCGACAAGCTGGTGGGCTCCGGCGCCGTCGACCTGATCGCGGTCGACTCGGTGGCGGCTCTGGTGCCAAAGGCCGAGATTGAGGGCGAAATGGGCGATGCGCACATGGGCCTGCAAGCCCGCCTGATGAGTCAGGCCCTGCGCAAGCTGACCGCGGCCACCTCCCGCAACGCGACCTGCGTGGTCTTCATCAACCAGCTTCGCCAGAAGATTGGCGTGGTCTACGGCAATCCCGAGACCACCACCGGTGGCAACGCGCTCAAGTTCTACGCCAGCGTGCGGCTCGATATCCGCAAGATCGGGGCGGTGAAGAACGGCGAGCAAATCGTCGGAAGCAGGGCGCGGGTCAAGGTGGTGAAGAACAAGGTGGCGCCGCCCTTCCGCGAGTGCGAGTTTGAGATCCTCTACGGCGGCGGCGTGAACGCGGTGGGCGAGATCGTCGATTTGGCGAGCGAGGCCGGCTTGCTGGAGAAGTCGGGCGCCTACTATTCTTGGCAGGGCGAGCGCATCGCCCAGGGCCGCGACAAGGCCTGTCAGTACATGGCCGAGCGCCCGGCATTGGTCGATGAGCTACGGCAGAAGCTGGTCGATCAACGCAAGGCCGAGAACGCGTGCCTGGGCGTTGCCCCCACACCCGCCAGCGCACCGGCCACCAGCACGGACACTGCAGCGGCGTAGTGAAGACCGTTTTGGGAGAGGGGTAGGGCGACGGAAGAATGCTGGGTTCTCAAAGAGGGCACGGAGGATGACGAGGACGGAGGAGGGTTGAAAGGGCTCTCCGGTTCCGACCCTTCCCACCCAACTCCGTGTCCTCTGCGTCCTTCGTGCCCTCTGTGAGAACCCAGCTAACTACCGCGGGCCCAGGCCATGGCATGGCGAAAGACTTCGGCGAATTCGCCGGCCAGGGCCTTGCGGTCGTAGCGCTCGATGCCGATGGGCGGGGCCTGCACCGGCAAACGGCCCTCGCGAAAGTCGGAGAGCAGGCGCGCGAGGTACTCGGCGATGCGCGCCTGGTCGCGAGGGGGCAGAAGGTCGCCCAGGCGGGTGGTGCGCACCAGCTCGGCCAGGGCTCCCTCGGGCGCCAGGGTCAGGCAGGGCCGCCCCAAGGCCATCAGTTCGAAGATCTTGGCCGGGTAGATGTGCTGCGCGCCGGACGTGTCATCGAGCAGACAAAGCAGGAGATGGCTGGCCGCCACTTCCTTCATCATGGCGTCGTGAGGCAGATAGCCGACCCGTTCCACACCCAGCGTCTCGGTACCTTCGAAGCAGGGCAGTTCGGTCTCGACGATGCGGCCCAAGAAGCGCAAACGAAGCAGGCGGGCCAGCTCGGGTGACTCTGCGTGCAGCCGCCGAACCGCGCCGAGCAGCCCCGCCGGACTGGTCAGACGGAATATGGTTCCCGCGTAGGTGACCACCAGGCGGTCGCCCGTCGGCGCGGGCAGCGACGCCGGAATGTCTTCCCGGTCGTAGCCGTTGGGAATGGCGAACACGCGCTCGGGCCGCAGGAAAGGGAAACGCCTTAGTAGATTTTGGCGAAAGGCCTCGGTTGCCGTGGTCACCGCATGCGCGAAGCGAAGCAGCTTCTCTTCCAGAACCTCACCCACGACGCGGGCAAGACCGCCCGCCACCATCTCGTAGGTCTGACGCAGGGTGCTCCACTCGTCGCGATAGTCGAGCACGACCGCGGTGCCGCGGGCCAGACGGGCCAAGGGGGCAAGCAGGAATTGGGAAAACGGCGGGGCCGTGATGAACACGACGTCGGGTCTTTCTGCGCCCGCCAGACGCCGCGCCAGCGCGAATTGCGCGCCTGGCTGCCAAAGGATCTGGGGATCGGGAAGCAGCAGTTGTCGCGCCCCGGACAAGGCGCGCGTCCGCCAAGAGCCTCCCTTCCCGCTAGACGTCTTCCACGTTTCCGCTTTGATACCATAGCCCGGCTCAAGTGTTCGCGCCCTCAGCAACGGCATATCCGCCGGAATGTCGCGCAACAGAGACTCGTCGCGCAGAGGGACCGAGGGGTTCCGCGCGGTCAGCACAGCCGGAGAAACGCCATGGGCCGGCAGGTACTTCGCCAGCTTGAGCACCCGGTGGATGCCGGCGCCCCCAGTCGGAGGAAAAGTGTAGGACACTAGAAGTGCTTTTGGGGAAGAGTGCATATTGTTGAGTACCAGTGAAGAAGAATCGAGCGCTTGACAGGAATCCGGAGGTGAAGGATGACGAGCCTTGTGACTTTGATAGCGCGAGCCCGAGGGTTGATGCAAACATTGCGCGAAGATATTCGCGCCAAAGCGAGTTGGAACTACGAAGCGGACGGTCCCCGGGAGATGCTGAGGGCCTTGTTTAGCGACGGCACACTGGCCGTGATCCTGTATCGGTTGATGCAGGCTTCCCACCACGCGGGGCTGGCTCCCGCAGAGATGCTGTTCAACAAGATGAATGCGGTATTCGGCCAGTGCATCATCGGTCGCGGGGCGGAATTCGGACCGGGCCTGGTGCTCATCCATTCCCAAGGCGTCGTCATCAACGGCGCGGTTCACGCTGGCCAGAACCTGCACATCGAACACCAGGTGACGATTGGCGCCGAAAAGGGCAAGAGCCCCTCCCTGGGTAACAACGTCTTCATAGGATGCGG
>PMIX01000421.1 GCA_003158395.1 Myxococcales bacterium
GCAGTGCTCGATGTCGTACAGGTGCTCGTTATGATGCTTCCGGTGATGCTGCCGGTACAAGTACCCTCATAACCCGTGCTTGGGTATTGGACGACATAGCTGACAAGACAAGGTCCAGTCGGGTCCGCGGTCACCGTAAGGGTTTCCGTTGTCGGCCCGCTCAAGAGAAGCAAGCCGCCCGATGAATACAGGTCGCCGGTGAGGTCGGTCGCGGTCCACGTTCCCGCCACCTGAGACGCCGTGACACTGCACGAGCCGCTCCCGCCGCCTCCGAGGTCAGCGACACTACCGGCGTCTGCTTGACCACTGGTCCCGCCAGATTGTCCAGATGTGGAGCCGCCTGTTCCAGAACCGGTGCTGCCACCCGAGCCAGGTATTCCGCCAGTCGATGCAATCGTCGTATCGACCCCGCCCATCCCCCCACCAGCGCCAGTCGATCCGCCCGAACCGTTCCCCCCCGCAAGACCGCCCCCCGCTGATTGTGATCCACCCAGTCCCGCATCAAGAACCGAGCGGCTGGTGGAATTTCCGCATGAGAATGTCGATGCGAGGAAAATTCCGACCCCAAACAGACCATGACTAATTGTGCATATTTTCAAGATTTGTGCTCCTTCTCGGCGAATAGCCAGCTATCGCGTCTGATTGTTCAGGGTAACACGATGCCCAATCCCGCGATAGACGCACCGTGGCGTAGACGTAATCGCGATGCGCTATGAAGAAAGCGGGATTGTTCCTCCGACCGCGGCCGCCCCGCCACCACGCTAGCGAAGGAAGGCGAAGAAGCGCCAAACCGTAGCCAGGGCGACGGCATAGGGCGCGGTCTGGGCAAGCAGGGTCGCGAACTTGAACCAGCGCCGCTTGCCCTCCACATGAATCAGCACGTAGGCGATCCCGAGGAGGTGGAAAAGCAAAATGCAGACCATCCACCAGCGATGCTCGGCACGATAGGCGTGCACCATCACCACAATCCACGCCACGAAAGACAGCAAGCCAGCCACCGCCAAGGGCGGGGCCACTTCGAGGATCATGCGCCTCACCTGCGCCACCTCAGCAGGGGAAAGTGGTCGCTTGCCTGCTCCGACCATGGCCGTGTCGACGGCCGTGGAAAACGTCCGGTAGAGCCCACCCATGTCGTGCCCATTGCGTCTGGCGTCGCGGAAAGCGCGCTTGATCGTCTCCAGGACGCCGCCGGAGTTCTTGCTCCCATAGATCACGGTACCCCGTGGTGCGTCCTCGTCCGGCTGGTTGGTCGAATCAACCAACACCCCATCCGTCACGACGAGTTGGGCCTGCTCGCGATACTGGGCCGGAACCTGGTCCAGCCGAGTGACGAAGACGTCGCGCTTCGTGTGGGGATCACGGTACCGGTAGATCGACTCACTTCGGGCGGGTGCAGCCAGCCCCACCAGGGCCAGCGCAGTGGCCCAGAACGCCAGCATCCTCATTGCTCCATTACAGCGCGCGAACGTGGTGCTTGCCAAGCTCATCCAGCATGCACGGCCAGAAGCTCGAGCGCCGCCTTGATGGCGTGGAGCAGGCTCAACTCGCTCGCTATGCCTCGTCCTGCGATGTCGTAGCCCGAGCCATGATCCACCGACGTCCGTACCACGGGCAGGCCTAGCGTCACGTTCACCGAGGCGCGGGGAAAGGCCGGCTTGACCGCAATCAAACCCTGGTCGTGGTACATGGCCAGGATCAACCTGTAGCGCTTGACCCGCTCGATGAAGAACGAATCCGCGGGGAAGGGACCGTCACAGGCAATGCCTTTGCGCCGAGCTTGCCGCATCGCCGGAATGATCACGCGCGCTTCCTCGTCACCCATGAGGCCATGCTCGCCCGCGTGAGGGTTCAGGCCCAGCACGGCCACCCGCAGCTTGTCGCCCCAACGGGCGCGGCCCGCCTTCTCTAGCATCTTGAGCGATGTCAGAAGCCCGGCAACCGTGAGATGGCCGGACACCTGGCACAGGGGAATGTGCGTGGTCTGCAGGGCCAGCAAATAGTCGGGGGTGAGGAACGCCATGCGCTCATCCCGCACGCCCAGCTTTTCTGCCAGATAGCCGGTGTGCCCCACGAAGTCGGGGAGCAGCGCGGCCACGGCTTCCTTGGTGACCGGCCCGGTGACAATGGCTGCGACCCTGCGACGCCGCGCCTGCTCGATGGCAAAGTCCAGGTAGCCGAGTTGCTCGCGTCCGTAGACCGGCGAGCCGAAGCGAAACCGCCGCATGTCGATGTGGGAATGGGCAAACAGCCGCAGCGCCGTGGGTGCAAGCCATACGGTCGAGAAGTCTTGCACGGGCGTGACGGGGATCCGCCGTCGCAGCCGTCGCATCGCCTCTGCGAGCACCCCGGCATCGCCCACCACCGCGAGATTCGCGCATTCCTTGCGCAGGGAGCTCCGGATCTGCCGCGCCACGAGCTGCCTTCCGCGCGCCAGGGCCACGAACGCCTTGATCACGACTTCAGCCGAAATGCCGGCTGGATCGCCCATGGTGATGAGGAGGTTTCGCAACTTGCCCGACGATGCCACCTGGTCAGTTCACGCGAATTCCGCACGCGATGCAAGTGGCGCCGTCAGCCGCGGTACTGATAGTGTAGGCTTCCGCAAGGAGACAAGGAATGGAACTTCATAACCTCAACCCCGACGAGAGGATTGCCCTGGCCGCCTTGATTGAGTTCGTGGTGCTGGCCAGCGGTCATGTGACCGAGGACGAGGAGCGAGAGATCCAGGCTGTGGTCGACGAGATCGGCGAGGACGCCTATCGCCAGGCTGTGGAGGAAGTCGATCGACGTTTT
>PMIX01000216.1 GCA_003158395.1 Myxococcales bacterium
ATGCGCGGCCGCACGCTCAACGATTCGTTCGTCATCCTGGACGAGGCGCAGAACACCACCAGCGAGCAGATGAAGATGTTCCTCACCCGCCTGGGCTACGAGTCCAAGGCGGTCATCACGGGAGACGTGACCCAGATCGATCTTCCCGACCACCGGCGCTCCGGCTTGACCGAGGCCGAGTCGCTCCTGCGGGGGATCGATGGCATCGCCTTCTGCACCTTCACCGAAATCGACGTGGTCCGCCACCCGCTGGTGGCCGAGATCATCCGCGCTTACGACCGCAAGGCGCAAGCCAACGGCGCCAGCCGGCCACCCGGCAGCGAGGGTTGACGCCGTGTCGGCGACGACCATGGGTCCTCACTTTTTGTGATCGCGGCCGTGCCCATCGATACCGTCGTCCGACACGACGTCCGCTCCTTGGTCGATGCGGCCGCGCGCCGCAGGGTCACGAATCGCTTGCGCGCGGCCTTGCGACAGCTGGGACGCGTGCGCTCGTCGGCAACCTTGCTGTTCACCGGCGATGACGAGATCCGAGCGCTCAATCGCGAGTACCGCGGCCTCGATCGCGCGACCGATGTGTTGAGTTTCCACATGCAGGAGATTCAGGGCGATGCCGATCCGGCGGGCGATGGGGTTTTTCTCGGCGACATCGTGATCTCCGTGGAGACCGCCCGCCGCCGCGCGGGTCGCGCCCGCCTGGACAGGGAGCTTGAGCGCCTCGCTGTGCATGGCCTCTGCCACCTGTTTGGCCACGACCACCATCGCCCCGGCCAAGCCCGTCGCATGCGCGCGCTGGAGAAACAGCTCCTGCTTGCTAGTTGCCGCTGTCGGGCGCTGCCCGCAGGCGCTCGAGTACAGCAGCCGGGAGACTGCCAAAGTACACTTGACCGTCGACCAGGAAGGCGGGAGTGCCCTCCAGCTTGAGTGCGATCCCGACCTCGATATCGTTCTTCACGGCTGCGAGCGCTTCGCCCTTCATGCAGCGATCGAGTGCAGCGGGATCGAGGTTGAGATCAGCTGCAGTCTTCTGGTTGGATTGCGTGTCGAGGGAGCCCGCGACCTCGAACAGGTAGTCGTTGGCTTCCCAGAAACGCCCGACACGGACTGCGCACTCGGCGATGAGCGCGGCCCGGCAGGCGGTCTGGTGGAAGGGCCGATCAACGCTGCGGTTGCACGACTGATCGAGGGGAAAGTGGCGGTGGATGAGACGCACCCGATCGGGGAACTGCGCAACGATGGCGCGCAACTGCGCGTGCGCCTGCCTACAGTAGGGGCACTCGTAGTCTGAGAATTCGGTGATGGTCAGGATGGGCTTTTGCGCCCCGACCCAGTGGCCGCCGCCCGGCACCTCGCCACGGGCCAGGTTTTGCAGCGGCAACGGTTTTCGGCGCTGACCCGCGCCGCCCCGCCAATAGGGCGGAACCAGAGCGACAAGTCCGACCGCCGTGGCGCCAAGCACGATGAGGACCACCAGGGTCTTGCCGGGGCTTTCGCGAACAAAACGCAGAAGTGCCGCGGCCGCGTTGGGAAGTCCGATAGCCCCTGCCTGCACCAAGGCCAGGACGAAGAGCAGCAGGTTGATGCCATAGGTGGCAGCACAGAGAATGCACAGGGCATGCAAGCGGAAGGCCGAGATAGAGCCCAGCACGGCGCTGAGCGCGGCAAAGCCGGTGAAAAGCAGCAGGCCGCACGCCGCGGTCAAGGCGGCGCGCCGGCCGCGCAATCCCCAAAGCGCCACAGCGGCCGCCAGAAGATAGCCGAAGATCCCCCACGCCGCCGTGGGCAGGCCCAGCAAGACCGAATAGGGGCTGCGCGCCACGTTGTCGCAGTTGAAGGTGCTGCCGCGGCCGCAGAAGCTGTGGAACCCGGCCTCGGTGTGGACCTTGAAGTGGATGCGAGCCAAGGCCACCGAGATCGCCAGCCCGGCAAGAGACAGGATCAGTATGGCCCACCAGATCCCCTGGCGGCCCGAGGCCGAGGAATTGGGTTGGCTGACGCCGCCTGTCTTGTCCATGTGACAGAGCAAACCCTTACCACGATCTGCCGCCGATGGAGGAGTTCTAGTCGCGTGGGGAGCCCCGGTACGATCCTACGGCATCACCGACTAGGCGAATTTGGCCCCAGGGTCCGAGATTGAACCCCTGCCCCAGGCTGACGACCGGGGCGCGACGGCGGTCGCCCAGAAAGTAGTAGATGTAGTGGCCCTCGGCCGTGGTCTGGGTGGGCGGCGTCGATGACGCGCGCCTGGCGCTCCCTTGACCAGTCGGCCGATAATCCCTTGCGCTGCGCGCCCGCTCAGTTGTAGGTGGCGCTGAGCAGGACGCCTGCACCCACTGTGGTCCAGCGTCCATCAAAGTACTTGGCCTTCGCGGAACCCAGCATGAACTGGCCAGCAACACCGAGCCCCCAGTCCGGCGAGACCCACCACTCTTTCCCGAACATCAGACTGAAGGCAACGCCAGTGTCCGACAGATCTGCACTCTGGTTCGAATGTTGCTCGCTCAGGGTCAGGAAATGGAGAAGCACTGATCCCGAAGCGTAGATATTCTGCGGCATGATGTAGTAGGTGACCCCTGGCCCAATCCCCATGGCGTCAAACGTTATTCCGGACATGTCATAGCTCTTTCCGTCGATCTTCAGTGTCGGGTTGGGGAGCGAATGCCCCACAATCTCGCCGTAGATAATCAGATTGGGAGTGATGGCCCCGCCAAAGGCCGTGTCAATTACAATGGACCCGCCGCTGTAGACTGCGTCGCCCCCCTGGTAGGGAGCCGAAGCATGGGCATAGCCGCCCCCTAGAGCGAGTCGCATGTAGAACCCGTCGTGGGTATGGTAGCCGGGCGGAATGAGCGGCTGATAGCCGTAGCCGGGCGGCGGATAGCCGTAGCCCGGCGGTGGATAGCCATAGCCCGGTGGCGGCCCGTAGCCGGGTGGAGGCTGTGGCTGGGAGGAACCTTGCTGAGGGCTGGGTTGCGGTTGGGCTGACGGCTGCGGCTGCGCTGTCTGCGCGGAAGGCTGTGCGTCCTGGGCGAAGACCACCGACGAACCTGCGAGGAAAAGCGCGAACCCAACGAGCCCGCAAGCGCCAGTGTTCTTGCATCCACTTCGGGGCAATCTATTGAGCATGGGGTCTCAGGGTACCACGACCGCTGGTTTTCTTGAAATTGTCGCCGGCACTATGTGTCGCCGGCGGCACTATGGCAACGGGTAGGTTTCGACGATCTCGTGAAGCGCGCCCTCGGGACGCAGGGTGCTTCTGTAGAGGTGAAAGTCGCTCACCGCGAATCGGCCGCCGTAAAACCCGGCATGCTCGGCCAGGAAGCGGTCCAGGTCATGGCGTGGCCGGGTCGGAAAACGGGCCAGGGTTAGGTGGGGTGAGAACCCGCGCTTGGCCGTGTCGGGGTCGGGGCCAAGCACACCGTCGACAGCGTGCTTGAGCGCTCGCAGGGATTCGGGCGGATCGAGGCCCAGCCAAAGGACACGCGCCGGCTTGCGGCCGCCGACTGGCGGAAACACGCCGGCGCCTCGAAGCGCAAGCTCGAAGCCCGGCGTACGAACCTGGCGCAGGCGTGCGCACAAATCGCCGAGCTGGTCTTCCGGCGTGTCGCCCAGAAAACGAAGAGTGATGTGCAACTGTTCGGGCCGCGTCCAGCGGGCGCCGGCTATGCCATCGCACAGACGCACGACCGCCGGTCGAAGTTCCGCGGGCAAGTCCACCGCAACAAAGAGTCGCAGCATGACTACCCTGCCAGCTCGAAACAGTCGGCCACCGCCTTAAGCGATTCAAGGTTGGAAACGTCATGGGGCAGAAGAGGAACCCGGGTGATGGGAACCCCGGGGGCCTGGGCAGCCAGGCGAGCCAACTCCTTCTGTTGCTGTTGGGTGATGTAGGCCAAATAGGCGCCCAGATCCGCGAGCTGCAGGGCAGCAGCTTCCAGTTGGGCGGCGTTCATGTCTGCCAGGGCCGGCAGCGCGGCAAGGGCTGCACGCAGGGCATCGGCTTCGACCATGCCGGGAACGGCCAGCACACGGTTGGCCACAAAGCCTGCCAGGGGCGTGCCCGCTCTTCGCAGATGGCCGGCGAAGTACAGGGCTTCGTTGATGGCCGCGGTCTCGGGTGACAACACGAGCAGAAAGCCCACTTCCGGGCGCCGCAACATGGCTTCGATGTCGCGGGCGCGCACGAGAAAGGCGCCCAGGACATCGCGCACGTCGAGCAAGAAGGCGCCCAGATCGTCGAGAAACTGGCTCCCCACCAACTTGCCCGCGCGCCGCAAGACGAGCGCACCGCCGGCGCTCAGTCGCTGCAAGGAAAAGCGACGCACTTTTGGGCTCCGCGCCGCCAACCACTGCAGCGCGGGGCTGCTGATGGCATCGGCCAATCGGCGAGGGGTGGCGAGGAAGTCGAGGGCATTGGCCGTGGGAGGCGTGTCGAGCACGATGAGGTCGTAGGCTCGGCTGCGCTGCAAATCAAAAAGGAACAAGGTCGCGGCGTATTCTGGTGCGCCGGTCAGATCAGCCGTCATCTGGCGGTAAAGGGGATTGGCCAGAATGCGGGCGCGCAGCACCGGATCCGCCACCTGTTCCCCGACCAGGCGATCGAACGCGCAACCTGTATCCACGCGCGCCGCCTGCAGTGTCCCCGACTGCCCGATACCCAGGATGCGGTTGGTTTCGTCTGCCAGGGAACGCGGCTCGGGTCCCAGATCCGGAACGCCGAGGGCGTCAGCCAGCCGCGGTGCCGGGTCGATGGTACATACCAGCGTACGCCGGCCCTGGCGCGCCGCCAGGACGCCGAGCGCGGCGGCGGCGGTCGTCTTGCCGACACCGCCCGGGCCGACGCACACGAGGATCTGCTTGCCCGAGACCAGGCGTTTCATTTCGTGGTCTCTCCCCCCAGCCGAGTCACGACGGACAAGCCTTGGCGATGGCATCCCGCCAGCGAGACAAGATGCGGTCGCGCTCGCTGACGGGCATGCGAGGATGGAAGATGGTCGCGTCGGAATCCGTGGCGTCTTCGGGGTCGATGTCCAGGCCTACGCCCTCGGCCGCCAGCCGTGCCGCACCGAGCGCGGTCAGCTCGACCTGCGCGGGTCGTACGATGTCGACAGCGAGCAGGTCGGCCTGTATCTGCATGAGCAGGTTGTTGGCGGTAGCGCCGCCGTCCACGCGCAAGGTGGTCAGGCAGCGGCCCGAGTCTTGCTCCATGGCTCGGACCAGGTCGACTGTCTGCAGGGCTATGGCCTGCAGAGCCGCACGAGCGATATGGGCGGCTCGTGTACCACGCGTAAGACCCAGAATTGCGCCACGCGCTTCTGGGCGCCAGTAGGGTGCGCCCAGTCCGGCCAGGGCGGGCACGATGGTAACCCCCCCGTCGTCGGGCACGGACGCGGCCAGCCCTTCGCTCTCGGCCGCCTGCCGGATGATGCCGAGCCCATCTCGCAGCCATTGAATGAGCGCGCCTGAGACAAAGGCACTCCCCTCAAGGGCGTAGGTCGTGCCTGTGGCGGTCTGCCATGCCACTGTTCCTAGCAGCCGGTGGCGTGACAGGACGGGCCGCGGACCCACGTTCATAAGGAGGAACGAACCCGTGCCAAAGGTGCACTTGGCGTCACCGGCCCTCAGGCACTGTTGGCCGAAAAGCGCGGCCTGCTGATCGCCCGCTGCCGCAGACAAGGAGATGCCATCGGGGATCTCTCCAGCGTCACGGGTGACCGCGAGGCGCCCCGAAGACGGCCCCACCCTGGGCAAAAGCGCAGCCGCCACGCCGAAGATGCGACACATGTCCGGGCTCCATTGCAGCCCTTCCAGGTCGAAAAGCAAGGTGCGGGAGGCATTGGACACATCGGTCAGATGGACCTGGCCGCCCGAAAGGCGCCACAGGAGAAAGCTGTCGACGGTGCCGAATGCGATCGTGCCCGCCTCGGCCCGGCGCCGGAGATCGGGGGTGTTTTCCAGCAGCCAGGCAATCTTGCTAGCGGAGAAGTAAGGGTCGAGCAACAGGCCAGTCCGCCGGTGCACGAGCGGTTCCAGGCCCGCTGCGCGCAGCCGATCACACATCTCGGCCGTGCGCCGGTCCTGCCAGACGATCGCCGGCGCCACTGGCCTGCCCGTCGCACGCTCCCACAGCACGGTGGTCTCGCGCTGATTGGTGATGCCAATGGCCGCAATCTCGCCCGGCCCTGACTGCGCGCGCGCTTGCGCAAAGGACGTCAGGACCGACTGCCAGATTGCTTCGGGATCGTGTTCCACCTGCCCGGGCTGGGGGTAGCTTTGTGGGATCTCGCAGTAGCCACGACCCAAGATCGCAAGGTGCTGATCCAGCACCAGTACCGTCGTTCCGGTGGTGCCCTGGTCGATGCCCACGATGACAGAAGGGCTACTCATGGATCGAATCGTTGGCAAGAATGGACACTAGTGTAGTACCGGCTCTCGAGAATTCGTAGGTACAGCTTGTTAGGAAATTCGCGACCGCCGGCCGGGCCGGGTCGCGGATAGCGGCTCGCGGCTCGCGAGGGCGAAAGGGTGTCCGGGGGCGTTGCGCGGAAAGCGTGCCGCGTGCCGCTCACGCCACTCACCCACACCCTCCGCTCTCCGCGAACCCCACACGAACTCGCTCACGCCCTCGCCCACGCGATCCGCGGACCGGCTCCCCCGGCCGCCAGTCCCCCGCCTCCGCCTTCCGGTTCCGGCGTCGGTGAAAGAGGCGGCCGAACCTAGCGGAAGCATTTGGGTTCGTGATACGATGAAGTTTGCCATTCGTCTGATGTCAAGCAACGGCCACACCCAGAGGTCCCATGCGGCGCGTGCTCGTGGTGGATGACGAAGAGAACCTTCGTCACATGCTGCAGACCCTGCTCAAGCGGGAAGGCTATGAGCCAGTCGGCGTTGCCTCCGTCGACAGCGCTGTGCGCGAGTTGGACAATTTGCCCTATGACATCATTATCACCGACCTGCGCATGCCTGGCCGAAGCGGCCTGGATCTCGTGGATGAGGTGCGCCGACGCAACTTGGATGCCACGGTCGTCGTGATGACCGCCTTCGGAAGCAAAGAGGTGGCCATCGAAGCCATGAAGCGGGGAGCCTACGACTATCTGTCCAAGCCTTTTGAGGCGGACGAGCTGATCCTCCTCTTGCGCAAGGCCGAGGAACGCGAGCGGCTCTACCGCGAGAACCAGAGTCTGGCCCGCCAGGTTCGCTCTGCCGGCCAGGAGCCCGAGGGGACCCTCGGCGAGTTAGTCGCCCTCAGCCCGCAGATGCTCGAACTGTTCCGCACGGTGCGCAAGATCGCCGAATTCAAGACCACCGTGCTCATCGACGGTGAATCGGGAACCGGCAAGGAACTGGTGGCGCGCGCCATCCATAGCAGCTCGCCCCGCGCCCGCGCGGCCTTCATCGCGGTCAACTGCGGGGCTATCCCGGCCAATTTGCTCGAATCCGAGCTGTTCGGCCACCGCAAGGGCGCATTCACCGACGCGAGCCGAGATCGCAAGGGTTTGTTCGAAGAGGCCTCGGGCGGAACCCTCTTCCTCGACGAGATTGGAGAATTGCCGCTCAGCCTGCAGGTGAAGCTGCTGCGGGTGCTGCAGGAGGGAGAGGTCCGCCGCCTGGGCGACAGCCAGGACACCAAGGTCGATGTCCGCGTGGTAGCCGCCACCGCGCGCGACTTGGCCGACGAGGTCAGGCGGGGATCGTTCCGCGAGGACCTGTACTACCGGCTCAATGTCTTCGCCTTGCACTTGCCAGCCCTCCGCGACCGGCGCCAGGACATCCCGCTGCTGGTAGAGCACTTCTTGGCCCGCATGAACGCCCATATGGGCCTTGCCATCTCGGGGGTCACGGCTGAGGCTATGCGCATACTCGTGGCGTACGACTGGCCCGGGAACGTCCGGGAGCTGGAGAACACCATCGAGCGTGCCGTGGTGCTGGCAGAGGGCCCCACGATCGACGTTGATTCTCTGCCGGAGCGGCCACGCGTTGCGAGCCTGGGAACGACGGAGGCTCAGGTGGACGGCAGCGACTTGTCGATCAAGAGAGCGTCGCGGCGTTCCGAGGAGGCCCTCATCCACCGCGCCCTGGAGCGGACCAAGGGCAATCGGACCCGAGCCGCCCAGCTCCTGGAGATCAGTCACCGGGCTCTCCTCTACAAGATTAGGGAGTATGGGATCGGCTCCGGGCGGGACACGCGAGACTACGACGCATACGGAAATCGGGGTGAGCAAACGCCCCCTCCGGCCACGCCAACTCCGGCCGGCTCAACTTGGAAGGCGAAATGAACGATGAGCATAGGACGGAGGATGGTTTTTGACCTTTTTCGCAGATGCCCCACCATGTAGGTGAAGAGAGGGAAATGAAAGCGGTCACCCGGAGACGACGTCGATGCCCAAGAACTGCATAGGACTCGACATAGGTTCGAGCTCCGTGAAAGTCGTCCAGCTCAAGGAAACCTCCAAGGGCCTTCAACTGGTCAACTTCGGTTTCGAGCCGCTGCCACCGCAGACCATCGTCGACGGCGCAATCATGAACCAGACCGCCGTGGTCGAGGCCATCAAGACGCTGCGAGATAATCTCGGGATCAAAGGCAGGGAGGTGGCCACAGCCATTTCTGGACACTCCGTCATCATCAAGAAGATTAAGGTGCCGCCCATGACACCCGAGGAGTTGGAAGAACAGATCCCGTGGGAGGCTGAACACCACATCCCCTTCTCCAAGGACGATGTGGAAATCGATTACCAACTGGTTGGCAGCGGGGGTGGCGCCGGGACCCAGATGGAGCTGTTGCTGGTCGCGGCCAAGAAGGAAGTCGTCTCCGACTACAGCATGGTCATTCGTGAGGCCAAGCTGCAGCCCATGATCATGGATGTGGCTGCCTTCACCATTCAGAACGCCTACGAGGCCAACTACACGGTCGTTCCCGAGGAGGCGGTGGCCGTGATCAACGTCGGGGCCACCCTATGCAACATCAACATCGTGGCGGGAGGAACCAGCGCTTTTACCCGCGACGTAACCGTGGGCGGCAACGCGTTTACCGAGGAGATTCAGAAACGCCTCAACGTCAGCCAAGAGGAAGCCGAGGCGTGGAAAATCGGCTCCACGGGCGATGGCGCCAGTGAGGTGGTCCCCCAGGAAGTGGAGGCAGTCATCGCCTCGGTTGCGGACAGCGTGGCCGGCAAGTTCCAACGTTCGCTCGACTTCTACCTGGCGGCCAGCAGCGACGCGAACATTACGAAGATCTTCCTGTGCGGTGGCTCGGCCAAGGTGCCGGCTTTGCAACGCGCGCTTGAGGAGAAAGCGCGGACCGCGGTCGAAGTGATGGATCCCTTCCGCAAGATCGCCGTGGACGAACACAAGTTCGACATGGCTTTCGTTCAGCAACACGCGGCCGAAGCCGCGGTGGCGGTGGGTCTGGCTTTGCGCCGCCCGGGGGACAAGCCGTGATTCGCATCAACCTGCTGCCCATCAGGAAGGTCAAGCGGGCCGAGGCCAGCCAGCGGCAATTCCTGTACCTGGGCATGGCCATCCTGGCCACCGTGGGTGCGGTCGTCTTCGTGCACTTGCAAGCGGCCAGTCAACTTGACGACATCATGCGCAGAAACACGATCCTCACGGCGGACGTGGCCCGCCTGAAGCAGGAGATAGGCGACTACGACAAGATCCGGGCTCAGCGCGAAGAGCTGCTGAGGCAGCGAAAGACCATTCAGGCGCTGGATGCGGGCCGGACCGGTCCGGTCTATCTGCTGCGCGAAATGTCCGAGCTCCTGAGCCCGGGTAAGGGGCCGACTTTCGACCGAGTCAGCTACGAGGAGACGCTACGGCGCGACCCCAACGCCGGGTTCAACGCCAGTTGGGATCCGCGCCGCGTGTGGATGGAGGGCTATTCCGAGGACCAGAAACACGTCCGGATCCGAGGTGCGGCCAAGTCGAACGAGGACGTGGCCGAGTTCCTCAAACGACTCAACTCCTCGGTGTTCTTCAGCGAGGTGAATCTGGACTCGACCTCCCAGGTGTCGGGGCACGGGATCAAGTTCGTGGATTTTAGCCTCTCAGCCAACGTGATCTACTGACATGAACGACCTCCTGCAAAAACTGCTGCGCCTCAAGACGCCGGTGAAGGTCGCCGCCACGGCGGGGCTCATCGTGGCGATCGGGGTGGTGTACTACATGTTGTTCTTCATGGACCTGCAGGATCAGATCAAGGCGGGTGAAGTCCAGCAGCGTACCCTGACCGCCGAGAAGGAAAGCTACGAGAGGCGCAAGAAGGAGTACCTGGCTTTCCGGAACGAGCTGACGCAATTGCAGCAAGAGCAGCGCGAGCTGCTCAAGGCCTTGCCCAAGCGGGCCGAGATTCCCACATTCCTTTCCAGCATTCAGGAACAGGCGGAGCTTGCCGGCTTGGAGGTTCTCAATCTGGCCATCGAGTCGGAATCACCCGCTGAGTTGTATGTGCGCATCCCGGTCCGCATCGAGATCCGCGGCACCTATCACACCATCACAAAGTTCTTCAAGAACGTCGCCGATCTCCCCCGCATCGTGAACGTGGAGAACCTGGCCCTGAGCTTGGAGAAGGCTGCTGACGAGTCAGGCTCGCCCCGGCTGCGCGCCAAGTTCTATGCGGTGACCTTCCGCTACAACGACCAGTCCGAAACCGGAGGGGGAACGTGAAGAGGACCACACTGGCCCCGCTCCTGGTTGTCGGTTTCGCCCTCGCGCCGTGGGGGGATTGTTCGGTTGCGCGCGCGGCCCCCACAAAGCCCCCGGCCACGCCCGGCGCGGGCGGCAAGCCGGGTGCAGTCGCCTCAGCCGACCCCGCCGCCGCAGCGGCGGAGGTCCTGCAACAGCGACTGGTCATCTTGCGCAGAAAGGTCCTGCGCGACGAAGACTTCAACGAAACCGATGACGCAAATCGAGACCCGTTCCGGTCCTTCACCGGCATCTTTACCGATCGAGGTCCTCGGGTGAATGTCCAGCAGGTTGTTCCAGCCATCTTCGGGAAGTTCGCCCTCGAGGAGCTGACCCTGATTGCGGTGATCACCGGCGACGCGAACCCGCGCGCCATGTTCCGGGATCCGAGCGGTCTCGGACAAGTGATCAAACGAGGCGACTACGTTTCCAAATCAGCTGCACGTGTCACGAAGATCCTGTCCGACCGCGTGGTGTTGGAGTTGGCAGAGGTCACGTCGGCCGGCGAAACCCGAGCTTTGGAGAAAGCCATCCTGGTCAATCCGGAGGGGGCAGAGAAATGACCGGTCAACCCATGTGTTCTGATATGGGAATTCTGGAAGGGTTCCCATTCCCTCCCGCGATGGTCCGCCGTCGGCAAAGCCGGCGGGCTCCCCACGCGGGTAGAAAACCCGTGATCATGCTCGGTGTCCTCGTAGGCGCCTGGCTTTGCACACCGGCCTTTGCCGAGACGGCGCAGGTGCGCGCGATTCGCGTCTCCGAGGCTGGGGGTGACACCGCGGTGGTGATCGCGGCCTCAGGACGGCCCACCTTCACGACTTGGAAGCTGGAACAGCCAGCGCGAGTGGTGGTGGATATCAGCGCAGCCCGCCTGGGCAACGTCGAGGTTCCCATGGATGCCGGCACGTACGCCGTTGGGCTGGTCAGCGCGAGCGTCAGTGAAGATGAAGGGGGCGGTCCTAGGACGCGGATTGTCTTGACGTTGCGCCAGGCCTCCGACTATCGCGTCGAGGCGCGCGGCAACGACATCGTGGTCCGCGTCATCCCCTACCTACGCCCGGCAGCGAGCAAGGTCGCCACGCCCGACCCCCACGAAGCCGAGGTCAAGGCCGAGGCACAAGCCAAGGCCGAGAGAGCCGAGGCGCGCGCCAAAGCCGAAAGAGCCGAGGCGCAGGCCAAGATGGAAAAAGCTGAGGCACAAGCCAAGGCCGAGGCGCAGGCCAAGATGGACGCACAAGCCAAGGCCGAAAGAGCTGAAAACCAAGTCAAGGCCGAGGCCCAGGCCAAGGCCGAGGCCCAGCTCAACGCTGAAACGCAGACGCGGGTGGCCGCGCAAGCCCATGCTGAGAACGCCAAGCTCAAACAACAGTTGCAGCAGGCCCGGCGTGACGCCGAGGAGGCGCAGGCAGCGGCCAACGCCGCCAGCGCCGAGACTGAGCGGCAAAGGGCGGCTGTGGCTCGCGCGGACGAGCACGCCCGCAAGGCCGAGCACGAGGCCGACCAAGCCCGCCAGCGCGCCGAGGCGGCCGAGCGGGAAACACGCACGGCCCAGCAGCGCGAAACTGAACGTGATCGGGCGCTGCGGGCGGCCGCTCGCGAGGTCGAGGCACGAACCGTCGCGCTGGAAGCGAAGGCTAGGAGCCAGGAGGAACAGCAGCGACGGCTGGTGGAGGCCGAACACCTGGTCGCAGAACGCGAGGCGAAGGTGCGCGTGACAGCCATCGAATTGGCCGAGCGCGAGCAGGCGGCACGGGCCGCCCAGTCCAAACGCGAGCGGCTCGAACAGAGCGGCGCTTCTTCACCTGACAGGGCGCGAGCTGCAGCGGCGGTGGCCAAGGCCGAGGAGGAGCGCCGGAACGCGGCCGAAGCAGCCGAACGCTCGCGCAAGGAACTCACCCTGGCGGTGGCCGCGCGCCGTGGAGAGGAGACCCGCCGCCAGGAAGAGATGCGTGGCCGCAGGGAAGAGGAGGGGAAGTTGAGACGCGCCGAGTCCGCTCGCGCGGCCGAGGAAGCCCGCCTGGCCCAGGCGCGCGCCGACCGGACTCGAATCGAGAGCGAGCGTGCCAGGCTGGAGACCGAGCGAGCCAACCTGGAGGCAGCTCGTGATGCGCTGGCGGCGGAGGTCAAGCGACTCGCGCAGGCCTCCACGCGCGCCAAACCGGCAGTCGCCGTGGAACGGCCGGTCCCCGCGCCGGTGGCGGCCAAGCCAGTTCCGATGCAGGAGAAAGGGACTGCGGCGAGTGTGTCGCCTGCACCCAATTCGGCCAAGCCTGTCGTACGTCCTCGCTCCGTCACTCTGCGTGTCCCCATCCGTGTTCGCCGCATCCACTTTGTCGACGAGCCAACCCGATCCTCGGTCATCATCGATTTGGAAGGGCCATCGGGATTTACCGTGGAACGCCCGGCTGAACGGCGCTTCAGCCTACGCCTCGACCATGCCGATCTTCCCGACGATTTGGTTCGCAGTTTGGACGCCACGGAATTCCTGGGCCCGGTTCGGCTCATCAGCTCGTACCAGGATCCGCAGACCCGGGGCGCGGTTCGAGTCGACGTGGATCTGGCTGAGGATGTCCCCAACCACGTTCGGCAGGATGGGAACCGGATCTACTGGGATTTCCAGAAGGCGACGCCGTCCAACGGACAGAAGCTGCCCGCCCTGGGCGGACCTTTGCCGCCCTCGGTGTTGTTTGTGCCGGCTCGTCGGGTAGCAGGCTACAGTGTAAACCTCTCTGCCCTGGTGCTGGCCCAGGCCGGAGGCACTGCGCGCAAGGTCGGCGAGGACGAATCACCGACGGCCCGGCGCACGAGCTTGACGGCCAAGAGGCGCTACATCGGTCGTCGCATCGACTTGGATTTCAAAGGCGCAGACATCCACAACATCTTGCGTCTTCTAGCCGACGTGGGGCAGATGAACATCGTGACCTCGGACGAGGTGAAAGGCGAAGTCACCATCAAGATGCGCGACGTGCCCTGGGACCAGGCCCTGGACGTCGTGTTGCGGGCCAAGGGTCTGGGCTCGGTTCGCGAAGGCAACCTGGTTCGCGTGGCCCCCCTGTCAGTGCTGGAGAAGGAACTGGAACAGGAGATAGCTCGCCAGAAGCAGATGGCGGAAGTCTTGCCCACAGAAACCCGACTCATCGGCGTGTCGTATGCGCACGCCTCTGCTCTCCAGGACAAGGCTCGCGACCTGCTGTCGCCAAGAGGTAAGATCTCGGTCGATGATCGCACCAACAACCTGATCGTGTCCGATGTGGCCCGCAACCTGCAACTCATCGAGGATTTGGTGCGTAACCTTGATACCCAGACCTCGCAAGTGGTCATCGAGGCCCGCATCGTAGAGGCGAACACGGACTACGCCCGCCAGATAGGTATCCAGTGGGGCGGAAACACCTTCATGGATGCGGCGCACGGCAATCCCACTGGGCTCGTCTTCCCCTACAACGTTGGCATCGGTGGCGGGGCGGACGACGGCAGTTCGCCGCTGTCCGGTCTGGTTCCAGGAGTCCGAACCGGTGTCGCCGGGGGGGCTAGTCCGAACTTCGTGGTCAACATGCCGGCCCCCGCCGGCCTCGCCACCGGCAGTGCCATCGGCCTCACCATGGGGTCAGTGGCGGGGGCCTTCAACTTGAATCTGCGCCTCTCGGCCATGGAGTCGACCGGCACGGTCCGCATCCTGTCCTCACCGCGGATCACCACGATGGACAACATCGATGCCACGATCGAACAGGGTGTATCGATCCCAGTGTCGGTCGTCAGCGCAATGGGCGCTCAGACCCAGTTTGTGGATGCCAAGCTTCACCTTGGCGTCAAGCCGCATGTTACCAACGAAGGCACTGTCATGCTCACGATCAGCGTGACCAAGAACGAGCCAGATTTCGTCAACACAGGCGCCCGCGGCGACCCCACTATCTTGAAGAAGGAAGCCAAGACAACGATGCTCGTGCGCGACGGCGACACAGCGGTCATCGGCGGGATCTACACCCGCAACTCAGGTCTCAGCTTCACCAAGGTTCCGTTCTTTTCGGACATCCCGGTGTTGGGCTGGTTCTTCCGCAACCGCAAGGAGAACGACAACCGTACCGAATTCTTGGTCTTTCTGACACCACGTATTGTGAACAGGGCTCGCGCACTTGGGCAGTAGCAGCGACGAGGAAGCAAGATCTCATGAAAACGACACGGAGAGAGCCATGACAGCAAGTAGTGGCAGAACCATTGGTCGCGTGGTCGCCTTCGGCATTCCTGTGGGCCTGTTCCTGTCCCTCGCCGCCTGCGTGGTTGATGACGGCCCCACGGGACTAGTCATTTTGCAGGATCAGTTGCTCGACACGGGAACCGCTTGCACGGTTCCGGGGACGGCTACGCCTGACAGGAGAACCAGAGGAGTCTTGGACGTAACGGTTCTCGACAAGAACTACACGGGCTACTACCTCTACCCGCTGGTGGAGAATCTACTGGCCTCTTTCACCGGGCTGGCGGACAGCACCACCACTGGGGGAGTCGAAGAGAAAAACGACATTCTGATGGAATCGTTCCATGTCAAATTGGATGCGGCGACCAGTGCGGGTACCACCCTTTCATGGGATTCCGGGTGCCCGGGCGAGTTCGACGTTCCGGCCGACTCATCGCTACTTGTGCCGGGCGGCACCGTCTCCGGCGTCGTGGAGATCATTAGGCCCTGCAACGCGGCCCCACTCTTCCAATATCTGCAAGATCAGTCCGCCGCCTCGCTCACTGTCACAGCCGAGGTTCGGGCCAAAGGCCACCTGGGCGGCGGGGACATCGAGAGCCCGCCCTTCAGATTCCCGATGGACGTCTGCTACGGCTGCCTGCAGACCGGATATTCCGACCCGATCGCTGCACAGTTCAGCTTCCCGGCGGTGCCCATGTGCTCGGACCTCACGACCAACCCCTATACGGGCGATCCGTGCAATCCGGCCCAGGACCACATCATTCTTTGCTGCGCCACGGGCGTAGACGCCCAAGGCCACGCCACTGGCGTAGAATGCCCGGCGATCCCGACTGGCACAGCGCCGTAACCGAGCCATCCTGCCGGCGTTGTTGACACCCCAGGCTCGCGGTGGCTAGAAGTCAGGGGTCAGCCATGTTCCGCGACACCCTTCAGAAAATGGTGGACCGCCTCGATGGCGGGGTTGCCGGGATTCTGATGGGGTTTGACGGCATCGCGGTAGAGCACTACGCCCGGGATGGGCAGGACGGGATCGATATTCAAACCGTGGGCATGGAGCTAGCCCACACCGTGACGCAGATGCGCAAAGCCGTCGAGGGGCTCGACTTGGGCCGGGCGACCGAAATCACCGTGCGGACCGACAAGTTGGTCATTCTGATATACGTGCTGAACGAGGAGTATTTCGTCGCCTGTGCCGTGCGCCCCGACTCGAGCTTCGGCAGGGCGCGCTATGTGATGCGCTTGGCGGCTCCCCAGATCCGGGCCGAGCTGTGAACGCCGAGCGGACATCTTTGCCCGTCGTCGTGGTTCTGCACGGCCCGAACCTGAACCTGCTCGGCTCACGAGAACCCGGTATCTACGGCCACACCACGCTGAAGGAAATCGACGATGGCTTGAAGACACGGGGCCACGAACTGGGGCTGCTGGTGCAGACCTTTCAGTCGAACCAAGAAGGCGCCCTCATTGATCGCGTGCAGCAGGCACGCGGGCAGGCCAGCGGCCTTGTCATCAACGCGGGTGGGCTGACCCATACCAGTGTCTCTCTGCGGGACGCCGTCGCGGCGGTCGCCCTGCCAACGGTGGAGGTCCACCTATCCAACCTTGCTGCGCGCGAGGAGTTCCGCCACCGCTCCCTGCTGGCCCCGGTTTGCCTTGGACAGATCGTTGGGCTGGGGCCTGTGGGCTACCGTCTTGCGCTCGAAGCACTCGCGCACCTCCTCTTGCCCAGCCCGTTGGGGCGACCAACGCCCTCCCATGATGCAAAACCGTCGCCCGCAAAGCCACGCTCTGCGGGCGCTTCGCCGAAGAAAGGAACCCCCACCCGATGAGCAAAGCCAAGGCCCCAGTCCGAAAGGACGAGAAGAAGTCCTCGTCTTGCTGTTGCGAGGAGCCGCTATGCGCCCTCGGGCCAGAGGAACTCGCCACCGTGCGAGAACTGGCCGAGATCGCAACCGAGTTTGACTTGGCTGAACTGGGTGTAGACCCTTGCGGTGGAATACGCATTGTCCGCCGTCAGACGAGGGACGGTGCGGGCACGGCCGCCGCACCTGCCGTGTCCCCTTTACCCCCGCCCGCGCCCGCTCCGGCGGCCGACAAGCCTGTCGAGAGCGGCGTGCTCCTCACCTCGCCGTTCGTGGGCACTTTTTACCGTGCGCCGGCTCCCGAGGCACCGCCGTTCGTCGAGGTCGGCCAGACCGTGCGCAAGGGCCAGGTCATGTGCATCGTGGAAGCCATGAAGCTGATGAACGAGATCGAATCTGAATTCGACGGCAAGATCCTCGAGATTCTGGTGAAGAACGCGGAACACGTCGAGTATGGGCAGTCCTTGTTCCGCATCGAGAAGGCCTAGCAAGATCTCACCACGGAAGACGCAGATCTCAAGTCCGGTTCTGTGCACTCTGTGGTGAATCCGAAAGCACGACCACCGTGTTCAAGAAAGTACTGATAGCCAACCGCGGGGAAATCGCCCTGCGCGTGGTTCGCGCGTGCCGTGACATGGGACTCCGATCGGTCGCGGTCCATTCCACCGCCGACGCGGACGCGCTGCACGTCCGCTTCGCGGATGAGAAGGTGTGCATCGGCCCGCCCCCTACGCGCCAGAGTTACAACAATGTCCCCGCCTTGATCAGTGCGGCGGAGGTGACCGGCGCCGACGCCATCCACCCGGGCTACGGATTTCTGGCCGAGAATGCCGAGTTTGCCGAAGTCGTGCAGAGGTGCGGCCTGCAATGGATCGGCCCCCAGCCGGAGCTGATGCGGCTCATGGGCGACAAGGTGTCCGCACGCAAAGCGATGCTTGCGGCGGGCGTTCCGGTGGTCCCGGGCTCGCCCATCATCGAAACTGACCGACAAGCGGAGGAGGCGGCGGAGCGCATTGGGTTTCCCGTCATCATCAAGGCGACGGGCGGCGGCGGCGGTCGGGGCATGAAAATCGTCGAGGACAAGTCGCGACTGTTCGCCCAGTTGGCTTCCGCCCGGGCTGAGGCCCAGGCTGGATTCAACAACCCCGCGGTCTACCTGGAGCGCTACATTGGCAGGCCCCGCCACATTGAGGTGCAGGTTCTGGGCGACGGCTCCGCGGCCATTGCCATGGGTGAGCGCGAGTGCTCCATCCAGCGCCGACACCAGAAGCTGATTGAGGAGGCACCCTCAGTGGCACTCGACGATGCACGACGCGTCGAGCTTCTGCGCACCGCGCGCAAGGCCACCGCGGCTATCGGCTACCGCACCGTCGGCACCCTAGAGTTCCTGCTCGACGAGGAGAAGCACTTCTACTTCATCGAAATGAACACGCGCATCCAGGTCGAGCACACCGTCACCGAGGCGGTCTTTGGCGTGGACCTGGTGCGTGAGCAAATGAGACTGGCCGCAGGGGATCCGCTGCGCCTTCACCCAGACATGCGGCCACGCGGTCACGCAATTGAGGTTCGCATCAACGCCGAAGATCCCGTCACTTTTGCTCCCTCGCCTGGGCTCATCACGGCGCTCAACCTCCCAGGAGGGCCGGGCGTGCGCGTGGATACGCACATCTACGCCCACTATCGCGTTCCCCCATATTATGACTCGCTGCTGGCGAAGTTGATCGTGCATGGGGAGAACCGCCATCTGGCCCTGGCCAGATTGCGCCGGGCTCTCGGCGAGGTGGTGGTGGAGGGCATCAAGACCAATGTTGACCTCCACAAGAGGGTCATCAACCATCCCGACTTCATCGCCGGTCACTTCGATACGCACTTCCTGGAACGTCTTTAGCTAGAGCGCGTCGGGGGCTTCCGGACCGCTTGGGAGGCCGGCCCGCGGGTCGCGGCTAGCGGGTCGCGAGGGCGAGGGCGTGAGTGAGTTCGTGTGCGTTACGCGGGAGGATGGAGAGCGGGTCGCGTGCCGCACACACCAGTCGCCCACGCAAGCCGCGGCACGGTGGTCGCTACCGCTGCCGCCCACGCGAGCCGAGCGGCACGAGACCGGACGGCCGCCCCCCACCCCGCACCCGCCACTCCCGGTCCGCCATTTGACTCATTGCTCATCCCATTGCTCATGTAGTACGACGACATACCAGATCTCCCGCAAATCTCAGTCCACTTCTTTACAGTGTTACCGTATGCGGTAACACTGGAGAGCTGGACCGTTCCAGGTGGTAACCAAGAAAGACAAGCACCTCGCAGCAGCGCAGAAGTACCTAGAGCGGGGAAGCCTTGAAAAGGCCCTGACGGAGTTCCAGAACGCCGTCAGGGAAGATGCGAAGGACACCCGCACATGGCTGCGCATGGCGGAAGTGCATGTGCGCCTGGGACAGAGCGACAAGGCTACCGAGGTCTATCAGAAAACGGTGGACCTCTATGTCGAGCAGGGTTTTTTCCAGCGCGCAGTAGCCGTCTACAAAAACATCATCAAGCTTTCTCCTGAAGCGGTGGAGGCGCGCAGCAAACTGGCGGACGTCTACCGGCAATTGGGGCTCTTCTCAGACGCCATCCAGCAACTGGAGCAAGCGGTCTTGCTACACCAGAAGGCCGGCCGGATTTCCGATGCGCTGGCCACGATGAAACAGATCCTCGAGCTCAACCCAGACCAGCCGGCCGCGCGTATCCGCTATGCCGAGTTGGCTGTGCAAGCGGGAGAGGCCGGCGAGGCCGTGGCCGAGTTCCACGAGGCGGCCAATCTGCTCAAGGCCCAAGGGCGAACCGATGAGTTCACGCGTGTGGCAGAGCGAATCCTGTACTACCAGCCCGACGATCTGGCCCTCAGTACGGAGCTTGCCGCGAGTTACCTGGATCGCAACAACGCCCGGGCCGCCCTCGCCAAGCTCAAGCCCTGTTTCGAGTCCAGCCGAGACGATCCCGTGGTCCTCGACCTTCTGGCCCGTTGTTTCGAGCAACTGGGTCAGCCACACAAGAGCTTGCCGGTGCTCAAGGAACTCTGCCGTATCTACGCTCTCACGGGGCGCATGGCGGACCGCAACCAGACCATCCAGCGGGCCCTTGGCCTGGATCCGAATGATCCCGAAATCCGGGCAATGTTGGGGGGGGTGCCGCCCGGCAGCGTGCGCAGTCCCGCCCCTGTCATCCCTCTGCACCGGCGAACACCCAGCCAGTCCGACGGGGCGACGCCGCCTTCTGTGAAGCCTGTGCGATCCACGGCCATCACCTTCAGCGAGATGGAGATTCCAGCCGCACTGCAAGACAGGCACAAGACGCCGTCTTCCGAGGAGGTCCCCAGTGTGGCGGACCGAATGGCCATCGCCTCGGGCCTGGTGGAGAAGAGCGAAGACGACACCGAGATCAAACGAATCCTGGCCGAGGCCGATGTGTTCGTAAGGTACGGGCTGGTGGAACGTGCCGCCGAGCATCTGCGGCGTGTGTTCGAGCGAGTACCCACCCATATCGGTGCGCACGAGCGCCTGGCCGCGGTGCTGGCCCAGCTCGGCCGCAAAGCCGAGGCGGCCGCGGAGCTGGAAGTGCTGGCCCATCAGCTCCTCCCATCGAGCCCCGTCAACGCAGCCACCTATGCGCGCCGAGCGCTGGAGATGAACCCAGGCGCCCGGCGGGCACAGGAGGTGCTGGCCGCAGCCGATCGCATGCCGCCGGGTGCCAAAGAGTCTACGATAGCAGCACCTCGCGCAGATACCCCTTCCCACAAAACGGGAACGCCCGAGCCCGAAGTGATTGACAGTGGCGAGATTGAGCTCCTTGGGGATGGCGGGACCGCAGGGGACGAGGCGACGGGCAACACCGGCGCGCTCGCCGCGCTCGCCGAGGCGTTCGGCAGCGGCGAAGTTGCTGGGCAAGTACAGGCTGCTGACTTTGACGAGGCGACCACGCCTGTCACGCCGACGGATCGACCGAGGCCAAAAGCGGAGAGCACGGCCGCGAGCCCGGCGCTACCGGCGATCCGCGCGGACACGCAGGAGACTTCAGACGCGGTGTTGAGCGACCTGGAGCAACTAGATTTCTTCATCGAGCAGGAGCTCGGCGAAGAGGCGCAGGCGTTGCTTGACGACTTGGAGAACCGCCATCCTGGGCACATCCTGCTGGCGGACCGACGCAAGAAGCTGGAAATCCTCAAGAGAGACTCCGTGCCCCCGCAACGACCGACACCGGCACCAGCCGCGCCCGTAGTGGAAATCTCTATGCCGCATGCGGCCAAGGGACTTTTCGGTACGCAAGATCTCGACTCCGAGGCCGACCTCGGGCTGATGAACAAGAGCATGGAGCGCCATGATCTCGCCATCCGGCACTTCACCGCGTTGCTGGGCGACCCAAAGCGCGAGGTCTTTGCCCTCACCATGATCGGCGAAAGCCACGAGGCCATGGGCAACCACGCGGAGGCCACTCGTTGCTACCAGGATGCCCTCAAGAGTCCGCGCGCTACCGAGGTGGAGGCCACGGAGCTCTACTTCCTGCTTGGCAACCTCTACTACAACTCGGGCGACCGCGCCGAAGCCCTCTACTACTTCGAACGGGTCTCCAAGCGTGATTCCACGTTCCGTGACGTACAGCGGCGCCTGGCTGCACTTAAGTCGCGTGGCAGCCCCCACTAGTACCGCCTCTCGTAAGTTCGCAGCTGGTTGAGCGGCCGGATTGACGGCAGCGGCGAGGGCGCGCGCGAAACGCGCGGGGTGGGTGGGGTGGACTGTCCGTCCCGAAGCCCCCGCAGGGCATAGGCGTTAAGCGGAGCAACGGCGGAATGAAACAGCCATTCGTGATTCGAGGACACAAGCGTTCGATGGGTCACCCCTCTCCCTTTCAAGGGGCTTGGGGGTGAGGGCAGAACTTCCTGTGAGCCGGACGCGGAAGTCACGAAATTGTTGTGATTGCGCCCGCGGCACGATTCGACGTGCAAATGCAGTACCCTCACCCCAGCCCAGAGGGAGAGGGTGGTCTACCCCGGCTCCTTCCGGCGCAATTCTGCCGCTTAATGTCTATGCCCCCGCAGGGGGAGCCGGAGCCCGCGGCCGGATTCGGAACCGGATCCGGCGCCCGGTTCCGGAACCGGTCCCCGAACCAGCTACGGATTTTCGAGAGGCAGCACCAAGGGTACTGCGCGCGGCTCTTGGTTTCCCACGCGGGTGATGCTAGCGTCAGTTTCCTCTCTAGCGTCACCTTCTCCGGTTGCAGCTTGACCGGCGCCATCGCCTGATCCTGCGGAGGGCCAGAAATGCCCAGCGAGCGCGAGTACGAACAGGTCTTGCAGAACGAACCCGCCAACGGCGATGCGTTCGTCGCGCTGCGTAAGACATATCGCGAGTCGGGTCGTTTCGACAAACTAGTCACGCTGTACGAGACGCGTGCCCAGGCCATCGACGACCAGGCCAAAGCGGCTGAGCTCTTCTACCTGGCGGCCGAGGTCCGCCTGGACCATCTGAGTGACACGTCGGGAGCTGAGGCAGATTTGGCGCATGCGGTTAGCCGTGACGCTAGTCATCGCAAGGCGGCCAAGCGGCTGAAAGACATCTATCGCGAGCAGGGCCGCACCGACGAGTACCTGACCATGCTGGAGATGGAGGCGGTGGCGGTGATGCGCACCAAGGACTCGGCGCGCGTGGAGGAGCTGAAGGCCGAGGCCGAGCAAGCCGCCGGTCCAGAGATCCAGCGCATCGCGCGGGCAGTCTCCACGCCCGCTCTGCGCGGCAGCATCACGGCCGAACATCTGAAGACCGTCGAGCAGGCGCGAAAGATCTTCGCGGCCATCGGCGAGTACCAAACTGCGTGCCGACTGTATGAGCTTGAGCTGGCAGCCACTACCGATCCAAAACGTCGCGCGAACTTGACGTTCCGCCTGGGACGCATGCTGGCCGAAAAGGTCGGCGACCTACAGCAGGCGGCCCAGAAGCTGAGCGATGTGGTGCGGCTCTACCCGCGCGATGACAAGGCTTTGGATACCCTGGCCGCGGTCTTCGCCAACCCCCAGTGGACCGGAGCGGATGGCCCGGAGCGGGCCGTGGGTCTGTACAGCCAGATCGCGCGGCGCCGCCACGAGGCCGGTGACGTGGACAACGCGGTGGCGTCCCTGCGCAAGGCCTTGACCGCGATGCCTGGCCATCCCGAGGCCTCGGCGCTCATGGAGCGCGTGCTGACCAGCGCGGGCCGTTTGGCTGATCTGGACCGTTTTCTGCGCGAGCGCGTGGCGACAGCGCACACCGACCAGGAAAAGATGGAGGTGTTGTTTCGGCGGGCTCACCTAGCCCGCACCTCGCTCAATGACGTGGCCGAGGCGATGCGCATCTACCAGGACATCGTGGCCATCGAGTCACCGGGAGGACCTGCGTCGCAAGAGCTGGCTACGTTGTACCTGGAACGTCAGGACTACGGCAAGCTGGCCGAGCTACGCGAGCGGCAGCTGGAGAAGGCGACGGATCCCGAGTTTCGCCTCGGGCTGCAGCGCGAACTGGCGTCTCTGTACCGCGACCGGCTGGGTGATCGCGAGCAGGCCGCGGTGTATTTGCACGCCATCCTGCAAGCCCGGCCCAGCGACCCGGATGCGCTGCGCGACTATGCCGAGCATTTTCGCCAGCGTGGTGCCTGGCGCGAGCTGGCCGACGTTCTGGAATTCGCTCTCAATCACGCCCGGTCGACGGGCGCCGAGGCTTTCGAGCTGCTTCCTCGCCTGGAAGAGGTGGCGGTCATCGCTGAGACCAAACTGGGCGATGTCGATCGCGCGCTGACGGTGTGGCGGCGCATGTTCGAGCTGGACCCCAGCTACCAGCGGGCGCGAGAGGCCTGCAAGCGCATCCTGCAGAAGGCCGGTCGTTGGGAAGAGATGGCGACCCTGCTCAGCGAGGATGCGGCAGCAGCCAGCGAGCCCGACGCGCGGGCCGAGATTCTGCGTCGTTTGGCCCGTCTGTATCTTGACAAGCTCAACGCGCCCGATCGCGCGGCGGCGGTCTACCGTGATGTCCTTGCCCTCGATCCGAAGGACGTGGTTGCGCTTCGTGCCGTCGTGGAGGCGTACGAACGGGCCGAGCAGTGGGCCGAGCTTGCCACCCTTTTGCGCAACCAGGTCGAGCTGACCAGCGTCGATGCTGAGAAGGTCAACCTTCTGCGTCGCTTGTTGAGCCTATACGAGGAACGGTTGGCCGATCTGTCGTCCGCCTCATGGGCTGCGGCGCAGATTCTCAAGCTCTTGCCCGGCGACCGGGACGCCTTGGTGCGCCTAGAGAGCATCTTTGAACGGTCGAATGACAAGCCTCGGCTGGTCAAGATGCTCGAGTACCACCTCCGCTACGCGACCACCGCCGAGGAGAAACTGGGACTGGTCCGGCGCATCGCGGACCTCTTGCAGAACCAGCTCGACGACTTCGACCGGGCCGTCGCGTACTGGGAGAATGTGTTGAAGCACGTTCCCGGGGACCAGCAGGCCTTGCAGGCGTTGCTCGCCGGTTACGAAAAGGCGGGACGGCTGGAGGATCTGGCGCGCACACTGGACATGCAGATCGCCGCTCTGGCCACCGATCCGACGGCGCAGGCGGAGCTTTTGCGGCGGCTGGCTCGCCTGGCCGACGAGGGGCTCAAGCAGATCCCCCGCGCCCAACAGGCATGGCAGGACCTGCTCAAGACCCTGCCCGCCGATCGCGAGGCACTGGAGGCGCTCTCAACCATCGCGTCGGCGCAGTCCGATTGGACGGCGTTGGCTGACCTCCTGGCTCGCCGTATCGCCATTTCCACCAATCCGGCCGAGGCGGTTCCCCTCGCGCTCCAGCATGCCAGCCTGCTGGTTGAGAAGCTGGATGATTCGGCCGAGGCGATCCGCGTACTGGAACACATCATCACCGATCTCGACCCCGCCAGCGTGGAGGCACACGAGGCCTTGCGCCGGGTGGCCGAGGCTCGTAACGATTGGCCGCGCGTGGCGAGCGTGGCGGAACGGCAACTGAGCTTCGCCACGGATCCCAGGGAACGAGTCGCGCGTGCGCTGGAAATCGGATGCCTGTATCGCGACCGCCTGCAGGATACCAAGCGAGCCATCGGGGCCTTCGAACGGGTGGTCGAGATCGAGCCCGAGCAGTCGGATGCACTGGCCGCCTTGGCGCCACTTTACGCCGACACGAATGACGGAGAGGCGTTCATCGCCATCGCGGAGAAACTCCTGCGGCACACTGAGGACGTCACAGAACGGCGCCGGTTGCTCTTCGACATGGCCGAGGCGGCGGAAACCATGCTCGACGAACCGCGCCGGGCCTTCGAGCTCTTCCGACGGGCCTACGTCGAGAAGCCCGACGAGGAGGCGCTGACTCGCCTGGAAACGACCGCCGAAGCCCACCGACTGTGGGAGGACCTCATCAAGGTGTATGCGGGCGAGGGTGCGCGCTCGGCGGACCCGCTCGCGCAGGTGCAGGTGGCCATAAAAGTGGCCGGGTTGTGTGAGACCCGGCTGCAGCAACCAGCGCGCGCCTTCACCGTGCTGCGCGAGGCGCTGGCCCACGATCCGGCGGGGGATGTCCTGCTTCCCGAACTTGAAAGGCTGGCCCGCACAACCAAGGATTGGCAAGGGCTGCTCGATGTCTACGCGCAAGTGGCACGCGGCCGTCCTGCGCCGGAGCAGCGCTTCGCCCTCCTCGGCCTGCGTGCGGGCGTGCGCGAGACCGAGATGGACGATCCCTCGGGTGCGTTTGACGAACTGTTGCGCGCCTTCGCTCTCTCTCCTGGCCACGAGGCCACTCGGCTCGAGCTCTTGCGTCTGGCCGAGATCACCGAGCGCTGGGAGGATGCGCTGGCGGTTGAAGGGCAAGCCTTCGCACGGGCCACCACCACGGCGGAGAAGGTGAGCGTGGCACAGCGAGCGGCGGCCTTGGTCGAGGAGAAAGTCAGGGACCGCGTGCGTGCCTTCCGCGCCTACCTGAATGCGTTCCGGCTGGCACCTGAGGATGAAGAGATTGCAGCCAACCTCTGGCGGCTCGGCTTCCTCATCGGACGCTATGCGGAAGCGGGACCCGCAAGGGCGGCTGCGCCCGCGGAGAGCAGGGGCCCCTCGCCCGACGGCGAGAGCACGGACGTGGAATTGTTGACACCCACGCCGCTGCCGGGAAGCGGCGCGTCCGCCCCGCTGCTGGAATTCGACGAGGTGACAGGGGAGATCGAGATTGGCGAGGTGGACATGGTTGACCCGGCGGAGCTGCCTGAGCCGCCCGTGGCCGCCGGTGCGCCGGCCGCGGCCGGCTTTGAGACGCCATGGCAGGAATGGGTGCAAGCCTATGAATTGCTGCCCGCCGATCTGATTACCCGACATCACTACTTGAAGAAGCAGGCCGACATTTGGGAGCGGGGCGCCCACAACAACGACCTGGCGCTGGAAACGCTGGAACGGGCTTTCGTCCTGCAGACAACAGACGAGTCCGTGCGCGCGGAGATGGAGCGTTTGGCGCGCGAGGGTGACCGCTGGGATCAGGTATGCCAGATCTACCTGCGCGCGGCCGAGCGAGAAGGCCACGCGGAGGCCGTGGCACTGCAACTGCGGGTTGCGCAGCTCCGCGAAGATCTCGGACAAATTGCTCTCGCCGAGGAGCGCTACCGCAAGGTGATCGTGCTGGAGACCGACAATCCCATCGCGGTCGGTCGGCTTGAAGAGATCTACCGGACCCAAGAGCGTTGGGCTGACCTGGCGCAGGTGCTGGAACGTCGGATCACCGTGCCGGGAGGACACCTGGAAGGTGCTGAAGCGCGCAGCCGTGCCTTCGAACTGGCCGAGCTCTACGAAAAGCGGCTGGAACGGCCCTATGAAGCGGTGGACACGCTCGAGCGGTACGTGGCGAGTGCCGAGGAAGAAGAGCGCGGACTGGCGGCGGGTGACCCAAGCACATCGGTGTTGGCGGTGGAAGCGCGGACCGGCTACGCTGCGCTGGCGCGCCTGTATGGGCGCGTAGGCATGGCGCAGAAGGCGGCCACAGCGCTGCAGCGTGAATTGGAATTGACGGGTGAGGGAGAAGACGCACGCCAGGCGCGCTGGCGCCTGGCCGAGATCTACGAACGTGAGCTGTCGCTGCCCGCCCGGGCAGTCGACATTTACGAGGATATCCTGAAACGAGCGCCGCAGGATGGCGAGGCCCTCGCAGCGCTGGACCGTTTGCAACAGGCCATGGGGCGCTTCGAAGCGTTGGCCGATGTGTTGCGCCGGCGCGCCGAGATCACGGAGGGTGCGGAGAAGACCGAGCTGGTGTGGCGGCGCGCGCGCATCCTGGAAGAAAAGCTGGGGAATCCGGAGGCTGCGGCAGCTTGCCTGCGCAGCCTAGGCTCGGACGCACTCTCCGACGAGCGAACCGCGGCCGCGCTCTTGCGCAACCTGCGCAGCGCGGGCCTGGCCCATGAGGCCCTGCGCATTCTTCAGCAGCGCATCGGCGTCCTGACCAAAGCCGGTGGCGATCCCAAGCTGATTGCAGCCCTGAACCTCGAGATGGCCGAGCTGAAGTCCGACGACCTGTCGGACCCCAAGGGAGCCCAGAAAGCCATCGAGGCGGCCTTCGCGCTGCAGCCTGAAGATCCGGCTGTCCTCGCCGCGCTGGCGCGCTTCCACCTCAAGCACAACGATTTCCAGGCCTATGCCGACGTTCTCTTGCGCCGGGCCGATGCCCTGGCGGGCCAGCCCGAACAGGCTGCGGCGCTGCTGGAGGCGGGCGCGGTGTTCCGCGATCAACTCGGCCAGGCGGCCGAAGCGCGGGCCTGCTTCGAGAAGGCGGTCGACCTCCATCCTTCGAATCCCGAGGTGCTGGCGGCGCTGGCGGCCATGTTGGCTGGCGAGGGCCGGATCGAGGAGGCCACCGCGCTGTACGAGCGGCAGCTCAGCCTGTGCGACTCGCCTTCGGCCAAGGCCGCGGTGCTGACCAACTTGGCCCGCGCGCTCTGTGAGAAACCGGACGGTCTCACCGAAGCCGAGCGCCGGCTCGATGAGGCCCTGGACCTTGACCCCAACTACCTGCCCGCCGTGGTCACCATGGCGGACATCCTTTACCGCGAAGAACAGTGGGATCGGGCCGAGCGCCGATTGAACGAGGCGCTCCGGCGCATGCGGGGCCAGCCCGAGCAGACGGCCAAGCTCTATCACCGGCTGGGCGAGGTCTACGAGAAGCTGGGACGCCTTGACGAAGGCTACCGGCAATTGGTGGAGGCCGACAAGGCTCTGCCGGGACAACTCATGCTGCGCATTGCTCTGGGCGAGAACCGCTTCCAGGCGCGACGCTGGCGGGATGCGGCCACCCACCTAGAGGGGGTCGCGGATCATGCGGCAGCGCCCAACTACCCCGAGGAAGTGGCGCTGGCGCTCGCCCATGGCGCCATGGCCGAGCTGCGACAGAAACGCCCCGAACGCGCCGCGGCCCTGCACGAGGCCGCGCTGCGCTTGTCGCCCAGCCATCCGCAGACACTGCGCGCGCTGGCTGACTTGGCCATTGAGCGCGGAGACAAGCTGGAAGCGGCGCGATCGCTGCGCCTGGTGGCCGAATCCTGCGGCGATCCGGTCGAGCAGCGCCGGCTGTACGAACAGATCGGCGATCTGCACCTAGCCTTGGGGAACCTGGGGGCCGCCCGTGAAGCCTTTGAAGAAGCGGTGGCCCGGATCGAAGGCGAGAGCCAGGACCAGGTGCCCCTGCTTGAGAAGGCGCTGGCCGCGCAACGGGCTGAGGGTGCCCTGCGTCCCGCCATTGAAACCGCGGGCCGGATCGCGGACATCGTGGTCGAGCCCAAAGAGCGGGCTGCGCGGCGACGCGAGATTGCCGGATTCGAGGTGGAGCAAGGCAACTTCGACAGAGCGGCGGACCTGCTTGAGCAGGTAATCGCGGATGATCCGACGGACGAGACGGCCCTGTGGAGCCTTTGTGAAGCGTACGAGCGAGCCGGCCGCGGGGCTGACGTGGCGGAAACCCTGCAACGAGTCCTGCCCCAACTGGCCGAGCCAGCGGCTGACGCAGAACTGGCACGCCGGCGCGCGGAGCTGTGGGCAAAGCTGGGCGCCTTGCTGGTTCGAACCGATCCGGCGGCCGCCGTCGGCGCCTTGCAGGCGGCGATCACGGCTGACCCCAATCGTGTGGAAGCACGATTGGCTCTGGCCGAGATCTACGGGGCGCGGCCCGAGCATCGAGAAATGGCCATCGAGAACCACAACGCCATCCTCGTCTTCGATCCGATCCGGCAGGAATCTCTGCACGCTCTAGCTGCCGATCACATCCGTCAACAGCACGTCGATCGAGCGCGCTGCCTGCTGGAGGTCTTGGACGTTTTTGGTCTCGCGAGCGAGGAGGACAGGGATTTCTTGGCGCAGAACCCGGCGCCTGAACGCAACCCCGACGATCCCTATGGGGGAACCTTGGAGGACGGCGGGCGCGGCCGGCATCTGGCTCCGTTGCAGGACTTGCACTTCGTCGCCGATGTGCTGGCGGCGGTGTGGGAAGGGGCGCCCGGACTTTCGCAGGCCAACCTGGACAGCTTCGGCGTGACCGCCAAGGACAAGGTCTCAACAGTGGCGGACCTGGCCATCGCGCAGATCTGGGGGCAAGCCGGCAAAGCGCTGGGCAACCGGCGCACCAGTCTCTACCTGCGACCGGATCCGGACTTCGACGGAATCAGCCTGGTCGGAGTAGCGCCGCCGGCGATCGTGGTCGGGCCGCGCTTGGCCGACGAAGCCCCAGTTGGCGAGCTGCGCTTCCGCATCGGCCGCGCCCTCGAGCTCAGCCGGCCCGAGTACTTGTTGGCGGCGATACTGCCGGCGCCGGAGTTCGACACGCTATTCATGGGTGTGCTCAAAGCGTTCCATCCCAAACACGCGCGTTTCCGTGCCGGCAGCGACGACGCCGCGGCCGAGCAGGCCGCCAAGTTGAAAAAGGCCCTGCCCTACAAGATCGCGAAGCGCGTCGGCGAGCTGTTTCAGGAGCACGCCGAGGTCGCCCTCGATCCGGCGCGCTGGCGAGAAGGAGTGCGCGAAGCCGGCAACCGCGCCGGCTTGCTCATGAGCGGCGTCGTCAGCGCGGCGATGCGCATCGTTGGGCACGAGTCGATCCCCGGATCCGCAGACGCGCCGGATCCAGAGGTCCTGCGCGATCACGCCGGACGGCCCGGCCCCTTGCGAGACCTGCTCCGCTTCGCCGTCAGCGACGCCTATTTTGATGCGCGCGATCTGCTCGGCCTGGGGCGTCCGGCTGCGTAGCGGTCGGGGCGGTGCAGCCCTGGCATTGCATTGACACCGACCTTGGGCCTTACTATAAGCGGCCACTCTGGCCTCCCCGCGAGGATGGCGGAACTTGGTAGACGCACTAGCTTGAGGTGCTAGCGGTTAACAGCCATGGGGGTTCAAGTCCCCCTCCTCGCAC
>PMIX01000241.1:0-16603 GCA_003158395.1 Myxococcales bacterium
GGGAGCCCGCCTGCTCCCCCTGCGGGGTCTTCGGGACGGACAGCCCACCCTGCCCACCCCGCGCTTCGCGCGCCCTCGTCGCCTGCTGCGGACCATCGCGGGAGGGTATGGGAACCCTCCCAGGGTTCCCATCAAAGACGCTCGCTCAACTTGACGTCTGCGGCTTGGCCGTCTATGCCCGAGAGGGTGCACGTCATTCGAGGCCGCCACCGCGTCACGTCCGACCTAGGGCGTCCGCTGCGCGCGCCTGCGGTCGCCATCGGGAACTTCGACGGTGTGCACCGCGGCCACCAGGCCCTGGTGGCTACCACCAGCCGCCTGGCCCACGCGGCAGGCGGGCAGGCTGTAGTCCTGACCTTCGATCCCCATCCGGCACAATTCTTTGCACCCGCGCTGGCACCGCCCATGTTGACGACGCTGGAACGTCGTCTGGAACTGCTTGCTGAGGCTGGCGCGGACGCGGTCGTGGTCGAGCCCTTCACGACTGAGTTTGCGGCGCTGCCCGCCGATCGCTTCATCGCCGAAGTGCTGCGCGGGGACCTTGATGCCCGCCACGTGGTGGTCGGTTGGGATTTCACTTTCGGGTCCGGCCGGCAAGGCAACGCGACCATGCTCGCAAGCGAAGGCGCTCGCCTGCACATGGGGGTCAGCATCGTGCCGCCGGTCATGGTCGGGGGCCTGGTCTGCTCATCGACCAAGATTCGCGAATTCGTACTCGAGGGCCGGGTCGAAGGCGCGGCCATGCTTCTTGGCCGCCCCTTCGAGCTTGCCGGTCGTGTGGTACACGGCGCCGAGCGCGGCCGTACCCTGGGCATCCCTACCGCCAACCTGGATCCAGAAGGCGACCTTCTGCCCAAGCCAGGTGTCTACGCCGCTTGGGCGTGTCGCGTGGACGCCGCCCCGCCGCCGCGCCTGCGCGCTGCCGTGAGCATCGGCACCAATCCCACTTTCGCGGGTGAGGGCCGAGGCGCTTCGTCAGCCGTGACCGTCGAGGCCCACCTGCTAGACTTTGACGGCGACCTGTACGGCGCGCGCCTGCGCCTGGAATTTGCCGGCTGGGTGCGGGCCCAGCGGGCGTTTTCCTCAGCGGACGATCTGGTGGCTGAGATCAGACGCGACATCCTGCGAACCCGGGAGCTGCTTCCATGAGCATGGAACACCTGTACGAGACTGAAACGATGGCCGAGTTGTGCGCGCGCCAGGGCCGGCTGAGCGAGGCCATCGTCATCTTCCGCGAGCTTGCCGAAACCGCCGCCGACCCCGACACGCGGTCACGCGCCCGGGCCCGGCTGGCCACTCTGGAGGCGACCTGGCAGCCCCTGCGTATCGCCGAAGTCCCTCCCGCGGACTTGGCCTTGCCACCCATTCCCGGGGTTTCGCTGCTGGTGGGCGACGACCAGGTCACGGTGGCCTGGGCCCTGCCGCCCGGAACCAGCTCGCCGGCGCTCGACGTTCTGGTCCTGCAGCGTACGCCCGGCGGGATCGATCCACAGAAGAAGCTCTTGCCTCTGACCGAAACCTCGGGCCGCATCGGTTTGCTCTTGCCCGGCGTGCATTCCGCCCTGGCCGCCGCGGGCACCATCCGCGAAGGCCGCTTCGTTCCCATCGTCCGATCGAAGGGCTGAAGAGATTACTATACGACGCCTTGGTCGATCATCGAGTCGGCCACCTTGACGAAGCCGGCGATGTTGGCGCCCATAACGTAGTTGGTAGGCTGGCCATAGTCCTTCGCGGTCTTGTAGGCGGCCGCGTGGATGGCCTGCATGATGCTCTTCAGCTTGGCATCGACCTCTTCGCGCGTCCACGACAGGCGCATCGAGTTCTGGCTCATTTCGAGGCCCGAGGTGGCAACGCCCCCGGCATTGGCAGCCTTGCCAGGACCGTACAGGACCCTGGCCTGGAGGAACTTCTCCACCGCCTCGGGCGTCGACGGCATGTTCGCGCCTTCCACGATGACGGTGCAGCCGTTCTTCAGCAGCGTGTCGGCGTCCTCTCCGTCGATCTCGTTCTGCGTGGCCGAGGGGAAAGCCGCGTCGCACTTGACCACCCACGGGCGCTTGCCGGTCACGAACTCGCAGCCGTACTTCTTGGCGTACTCCTGGATACGGCCTCGGCGCACGTTCTTGAGATCGAGCACGAAGGCGAGCTTGTCGGGCGTGATCCCTTCTGGGTCGTGGATGAAGCCGTCTGAGTCGGACAAAGTGACCGGCACGGCCCCCAATTGGTTCAGCTTCTCGACGGTATACTGGGCCACGTTGCCCGAACCCGACACCGCGCAGATCTTGCCCTTGAAGGTCTCGTTGCGCGTCTTGAGCATCTCTTCCGCGAAGTACACGGCACCGTAGCCGGTGGCCTCGGGACGGATGAGCGAACCGCCCCAGTTCAGGGCCTTGCCGGTGAGCACGCCCACGAACTCGTTCTTCAGGCGCTTGTATTGACCAAACATGTAGCCGATCTCGCGACCGCCTACCCCGATGTCACCAGCCGGCACGTCGGTGTCGCCGCCGATGTGGCGGAACAGCTCGGACATGAAGCTCTGCAGGAAGCGCATCACCTCGTTGTCAGACTTGCCCTTGGGGTCGAAGTCCGAGCCACCCTTGCCGCCCCCCATGGGCAGCGTGGTGAGTGAGTTCTTGAACACCTGCTCGAAGCCGAGGAACTTGAGGATGGATAGGTTCACGCTCGGGTGCAGGCGCAGGCCGCCCTTGTAGGGGCCGATGGCGCTGTTGAACTCGATGCGATAGCCACGGTTGACCTGGACTTGCCCCTTGTCGTCGATCCAGGGCACGCGGAACATGAGCTGGCGCTCCGGCTCCACGATCCGCTCAAGGATCTTGTTCTCCTCGTACTTTGGGTAGCGGTCCAGACACGGCTGCAACGACTCGAGCACCTCGGTCACAGCCTGATGGAACTCCGGCTGGCCGGGGTCCCGCTTGGTCACCAAATCAATCACTCTCTGCGCGTAGGACATGCCAACGCCTACGGAACGATCAACTTACACCTGTCGGTGCATAGACCCGTGCCGTTCTTCGGGCCGTCGTCACACTCCTCACCGAAACGACTATCCACGTTCTCATCCCCGCAGTATGGCGGCGTCTTGCACCCCGGCGCACAGCCTGTCGGCATGTTGTACGTTGACTGATTGACACCATCGTCACACTGCTCGCCGAAGTCGGTGTCCGTCTTGCCATCCCCACAGTAGGGGCCAATGGTGCATTGGGTGCTGCATCCGCCGTAGGCAGTGTCAGAGTTATTCGGCCCGTCGTCGCATTGCTCGTCGCCGTTGACAATTCCGTCGCCGCACTGAGGACTGCACACGGTGTGGGTTCGGTTGAATTGGCCAAGTGTCAGCTTGTAGCTGGATTGCGTCACGTGTCGCTCAGCCTGGAACACCACGATCTCGTAGACCCGACCAACGGTAAGTCCATACGTCGTTGCTGCGGCCGCGTTGAGCGTCACGCTGCCCGGCGTGGCCCCATGGATGCCGCCTATGTCGACGGCCAGCTGGCCGTTGACGAACACCCACACGTCGTCATCGCCTATGAAATTCAGCGATTCACCACCTTGATACTCGAACCAGTAGCGCACCTCGCTCGTGAAGGAGAAGTTGTGTTTCTGACCGGCCCCGTCGGACCCAAGGTACGGAATCTCCGGCCCGTCCGGGGGCGTGGCCCAGCCGCGGTTGTCGAGCGGGAAGAAGGGTGGTGGGTTTGTGCTCCCGGGCTGGGTTCCGCCGTGGTTGAAGAGAAACGTGCCGTCCGGCTGTCTCGCCAGGGTGATGCTGTCGAGCACCATCTTCGTATACGGGGTGTTGTCGTGATACCAGGCGTCGAAGTCCGTCGCATTGGTGGTGTTCGACTTCGCCTTGTCGACGGCTGGGTTGTAGACCGGCTTGCGATCGGGTCCGAGCGTGGGCATGACGATCCCCGTGCACAAGCCCCCGATCACCGAGGGCTCGAAATTCGGGTGCGGAGGCGGCACGAGGGTCGCCGGTGCGATCGATCGAATCATATCGCGGTAGATGATGGGGACCGTCAGATCGCCGCTGGCCCCTTCTACTACCTGCGTGCATTGCCAGTTCAGTTCGAGCTTGCAGTCGGCAGAACAGCCATCGCCGGACCGCGTGTTGCCATCGTCGCATTCCTCGTCGGGCAGCTTGAGCCCGTCGCCACAAGGCGAGGTGCAGCCGCTGGTCCCGGTGCACACCGGTTCCGACTTGCAGTCAGGCGAGCACCCATCGCCGGGGATTAGGTTTCCGTCGTCGCACGACTCGTTTCCCTCAGCCGTGCCGTCGCCACAGACTGTCTTGTGGCAGGCCTCACCTGCAGCGGAACAGGCGTAGCCGGGTTCGAGCTTGCAGGCCGCGCTGCAGCCGTCCCCGGCGGTGGTGTTGCCGTCGTCACATTCCTCCGAGCCCACGAGCAGGCCATCACCGCACTTGGGCTGACAGCGGAGGCCGGCGGCGGGGCACACCCAACCCACCTCGACGGTTGAACAATCGGCCGAGCACCCGTCGCCGTCCGCGGTGTTGCGATCGTCACAGACCTCGTTGCCTGAGATGCGACCGTCGCCGCACACCACGGTTGAAATGCAAGGCGCGCCCACGTTGGGGCAAACCCAGTCGGTCTCGACCCTGCAAGCTGCCGTGCAGCCGTCCCCCGAGGTCGTGTTGCCGTCGTCGCATTCCTCGCCGCGGTCGAAGTCGAGGGTACCGTTGCCGCAACAGGAACCGGCCGCGGTCTTGGTGCAGCCCGCCTGCGGAGCGTCCCCTCCCGTGCCAGCGTCAGGCAGCCCCGAAATGATGGGGCCGAGATCCGCCCGGCTGGCGTCCAGGATGTCATCATTTCCGCCGGCTCCGCCGCCACCGGCCCCGGCGCCTCCGCCAGCGCTGACCCCACCCTGAGGACCACAGGCGCCGAAGCAAAGACCAAGGCCCAGGACGAGCGCCATGGCCAGGCCCGAAAGGATGTCACGGAGGATTTCGCGCAAGCACAGATCCGCTCGCGTAGCCCCGCTACTCGCACATAGCATAGTCTGGTATTGTACTCGATCGTCAGATGCTAGATGGGTGGCATTCAGTCGCTCCTGTGCTGGGAGGGCCTGGCGCGAGCCGTACTTACCGCAATGCGACGAAGCCGGAGGCATCGGCCCCCAGATCCGCGACGCAGAGTGTATGATGGCGGCCTCTCTTTCATGACTTCTACAGCCGCATCGTCTGCTCCCGAGATCGCCGCGCGCACCGCGGAGAGCGAAAGACTGCGCCTGATCTCCCTCGGCGTTGGGTTTCGACTGTTGGCAGCCTCGGTCTTCTTGGTTCTTAGCCTGCTTTGCTGGGGCTTCTCCGGTCACTTCAACTGGCGCGAGCAGCTCCCGGCGGTGTTGGTCTACGCGCTCGCGGCTGCGATTCTCTTCGCCCTTCGCCATCGCAGACTGCTGGCGCGCATCGCCTTGGTTCCAGTGGCGCTGGACCTGGCGGTGGCCTATTTCGCGCTGCGCGCGACGATCGCCAGCTATGGCGAAGGCGGTCCGGTCGTAGCCGGCCTGGGCCTAGGAGTATTCGTCCTCATTGTGGCGTTGGGTGGGCTCTCTCTGCACAGGCGCCTCGTCATTGTCGCCACCATCATCGCGATGGCCGAAGAGACCCTCCTGCTCCAGCAGGCCGGCGTTTCGCCTTGGTACATGCTGCTCGCCTGCTGCGTGCTTGGCCTCGCCGGTGGCGTCGGCGTGATCATTGTAGGACGAACCAGTCGGCTGGTCCACGAGACGGCGGAAATGGAGGCGGCCCGGCATCAACTCGCAGACACGCGCGCCCAATACGAGCAGCTTGCGCGCCTGCAGCGGGACAAGGACAGCCTCGTCCAACTCATCGTGCACGACATGCGGGGCCCGCTCAGCGCAGCCATCCTTTCACTCGAGTTCCTTTCGCGAGAACTCAAGCGCCAGCAGGCCGGACGGGACATGTTGGAGGCGAGCGACGACGCCCTCACCTCCTCGACCAACGTCGCCAACATGATCACGCAGATCCTGGACACGAACAAGCTGGAAGAGGGACGCATCACGCTCAACCTTGTGCCGGTTTCGGCGCGGGAGATGCTCGAGTTCGCGCGCCAGCAAGCGCTTTCGCGTGCCCAAGGCAAGTCGATCAAAATCGAGGTGGACGCGCCCGACGACCTGTTCATGGTGGCTGACCGGCGTCTCTTCCCACGGCTACTCGACAACTTGGTGTCCAATGCCCTCCGCTATACCTCCACCGGAGGACGCATCCTGCTGGTGGCGACAGGGAGTGGCGGCGAGATCGTCTTGTCGGTCCACAACACGGGTGAGCCCGTCCCAGTCCCCGATCGGGAAAGGATCTTCGCCAAATTCCAGCAGGGCCAGACCGAGGCCCTTCGCATGTTCGGCTGGGGCCTGGGTCTTTACTTCTGCCGTCTGGTCGCCGAGGCCCACAGCGGCCGCATTGCCGTCGAGGACGTAGTTGGCTGGCCCACTTCGTTCGTCATTCGCCTGCCGGCGCAGGCGCCGGCCCCGAACTAACTCTTGCTGCCAGAGACCAAACCTGTAGCGTTTTGCGCCATCAAGCATCCAAGCCTAGGCACCTCAAGGACCCTTGTTGTCCCTTCAACCTGCACAAAGGAAAAGCCCATGAGACCACTTCCTCTGTTGGCCGCCTCGATGAGTTTCTTGGTTTTGTCGCCGGCTCTGGCCCTGGCCAGTACATGGGACATCGACCCAGCCCACTCGACTGTGGAATTCAGTGTGCGTCATATGATGGTCACCACCGTCAAGGGGCAGTTCCAGAAGGTCAAGGGCACGGTGGAGCTGGATGAGAAAGACCCCACCAAGTCCACCGTGGAGGTAAGCATCGAAACCGCGTCCATCGACACGCGCGAAGCCAAGCGCGATGCCCATCTGAAGTCTCCCGACTTCTTCGACGCGGCTAAGTTCCCCGCACTCACCTTCAAATCGACCAAGATCGAGAAGGCGGGCAAGGGCAAGTTCAAGGTCACCGGGGATCTCACCATGCATGGCGTGACCAAGTCCGTGGTGCTCGCGGTCGAGGGACCGTCGGCATCCATCAAAGATCCGTTTGGCCGAACCGTCAGGGGCGTGATGGCGACAGGCAAGCTGGATCGCAAGGACTGGGGCATGATCTGGAACAAGGCGCTCGACTCGGGCGGCATGGTGGTCAGCGACGAGGTCAAACTCGACATCAACGCCGAGCTCGCCGAGCGGGCGGCGACTCCGCCCGCGGCTGCCGAGAAACCCGCGACACCAGCCGCTGAGAAGCCTGCGTCTGCGACCGCCGGCGCCAAGGCCCCGGCTGCCACGCCCGCCAAGCCCAGCAAGTAGAATCGCCCCCGAGGACAGGGGTGCGTTCACCTGGTTCCATCGTGCGCGAGCCATCCCTACCCACCGTCGTCGTCAACCCGCGCGGCCGCGCCCGCATCGTGTCTGGGCACCCCTGGGTTTTTCGGCAGGACGTGCTGTCCGGGCCGCCGACCGATGCGCGAACCGGCGGACCGGCGCTGGTGGCTGTACTCGACCAACGGCGCCGGCCGCTCGCCAGCGCGACCTGGGCCACCTTGTCCCCAATTGCCTTGCGCGTCCTGCAGCGGCGGAGCGACAATGCTCCCTTGCCGGAGCTGACGGCTCTGGTAGCCGAGCGCCTGCAGGCCGCGCTCGCCTGGCGCCAGCGGCTCGCCTTGGACCGCGATGCCTGGCGCGTGGTTCATGGTGAGGCCGACGGTCTGCCCGGTCTCTTCGTCGACCGCTACGCCGATGCGGCGGTCATGCAGACCACATCTGTAGCCATGAACGCGGCCCGGCCTGCGCTGGCGGTTCTGTTGCAGAAACTTCTCGGCGTGCGCATGGTGGTGGCGCGCGACGACGGATCGGCGCGCGACTTCGAGGGCCTGCCGCGCGTGCGCGAGATTGCCGCCGGCGGCGGCGCGACCGAGGTGGTCTACCGGTTGGGCGAAAATCACCTGCAGGCTGACCTGCTTGCCGACAGCAAGACCGGCGGCTTTCTCGATCAAGCGGACAACCACGCCGTGGTGGCTGCGCTGGCGCCGCCCGGAGCTCGCTGTCTGGACGCCTTCACCTATCACGGCGGCTTTGCCCTGGCCCTGGCGCGACGGAAGGGCGCGGTACTGGCCAGCGACGAGGATGCGCAGGCCGTGGCGCGCGCCCAGGCCAACGCGGCCCGCAACCGACTTTCCAACCTGGAGGTGCGCCAGGCTGATGCCTTCGAGCTTCTGCGCACCCTGGAAGCGGACAAGCAACGCTTCGACGTCGTGGTCTTGGACCCGCCCGCTCTGGCCAAGCGCAAGGCCGGCGACCATGCCGCGCTTCGTGCCTACCAGGAAATCATCCTGCGCGGCCTGCGCCTGACCACGCCGGGCGGTCTTGCCGTGACCTGCTCCTGCTCGGGCCGTGTGTCGCGCGCGCAGTTTGATGAGCTGGTATCAGCAGCCGCGGCCCAGAGCGGTCGGTCGATACAGATTCTTGAACGTCGCGGTGCCGGCCGCGATCACCCGGAGCTGGCCGGCGTCCCGGAGACCGGGCATCTCAAGTGCTGGATCCTTCGTGTACTGTGATAAGCATCTGCGATGACCTTCCTGACTGCGTTCGTGACCGTGTTGCTGGCCGAGCTGGGCGACAAGACCCAGCTTGCGACCCTGGCCCTGGCGGCGGGCGGTCATGCCCGCTGGCTGGTCTTCCTGGGCGCGGCGCTGGCGCTGGTTACCACTTCCGCCGTGGCCGTGCTGGTGGGCGGCGCCCTCGGACAAGTCGTGCCCGCGGTTTGGCTTCGCCGCGGCGCCGGGGTGTTGATGATTGGGCTGGGTATCCTGTATGTCGCGAGCTCGGGCTAGTGCCTCCGGTCAGAATTTCGGCCACGTTTGGGCGGCCGATCCACTCCGGCCGGCTGCGTTGCTCCTCGGTTACATACGTCAAGTATGCGCCCTCGTCGCGCCTTGCCGTCCGGGCGCCTCGTCCACCGAAACATGACCGCTCTTCTGACCGGAGGCACTAGCCGCGTGGGGAGCCGGCGAGCTTTGCTCGCCGCGCACCCATCGCGGGAGGGCATGGGAACCCTCCCAGGGTTCCCATCTCAAAAAAACACCCGAACGCCCAGGCGGCCCGAGATGGGAGCCTGGTAAGAAGTCGGCATGAGAAAATTTGGGTTCTTGGTGACAGGCACCACGTTGTTGTTCGCGTCGGTGGTGGTGAGATTCTGCAGATCTGCCTTGCTTCCACCGGATATCGGCGTGACTTGGTCCGCCGTGTACACTTGATCCTGGGTCAATACCGTACGCTGGTTGAAAAGGTTGAAGATGTCGAAGAAGACCTCGGCGGACAGCCGGCCGAGCACGCTGCGCCGATAGGCGAGGTGCAGGTCGAAACGCGTAACAAAGGGCGTTCGGCCCATCGATCCGCGCGGGAGGATGTATGAGTCATTGTCTGCCGTGGCCTGGAAACCGCCCAGGGCGTTCAGTGGCTGGCCCGAACGGCCGACAAAACCCAAGCCCGCGGTCAGACTTGAGTGGCCGAATGGCTGGGTGTAGTAGCCGTCGAGACGGATCAGGTGCGGCCGATCATTGGGCAGGGGCCCATTGCGGTTCACCATAATCCCGGGCGCGTCGTATTGCGTGCTCTGGTTGGGATTGAGCTGGTTGTTGTCCGCATCGTATAGGCCCACGTAGTTGCCACGCAACCGTGATAGGGTGTACGAGCCGGCAAGAAACCAACGGCGCGCGAAGCGCTTGTTCGCGGTGAACTGCAGCGCCTGGTAGGTCCGCGTGGCGCCCGCCGGGTTGCCGACAATGGTAGGCCCGTCGTTGGGATGCTCCCTATCGTACATGTCCTCAATGGCACGACCAAGCCAGCGGTAAATGAGTGTGGTCCCAATCACCAAGTCTTGCAGCACTTCGTACTGTCCGCCCACCACAACCTCGTCGTTGTAGCTGCCCTTAAGCCCTTTCTGTACGGCCAGATCCGCGCTGCTCAGTATCGTCGGATTGCTGTCGCTGCCGAACGGGGGCCCACTGCTCGCCAAGGAACCCAGACCGGCGAACCCGCGGGCGGCCAAGTTCATCGGGATGGATTCGTAGTAGCGGCCGTAGTGGGCAAAGATCTTGGACCGGCCTTCCTTGCTCGGATCAAAGACCACACCCACCCGCGGTGCAATGTTGTCGTTGATGGACAGCGCGGTGTTGCCCTGGTAGTCCTGCATACGCTGCATTTCCCAGCGCACGCCCAGGTTGAAGGTCAAGTGGGAGAGCGGCGAGTAGCTCTCCTGTAGGAAGAGACCTGTATTGAACTGCCGAGTCGTCGCCTGAATCGCGTCCTGGTAGTAGGGCGCGCTCAACAGTCCGGACGGTGAGCTCAACTGCGAAACCTGCACCCCCGGGGGCAGCTGAAACAGGGAATAATAGGTATTGCCGGTCTCGGACGAATACGTCAGCACGCGAGAGCCGTCCGGCCCAGAATACCAGACCTTGTCTCCATATTGGACAAACTCGCCGTCGAAGCCGTACTTGAGCTCGTGCAGGCCGGCGGCGTGGAAGATGTTGGTGCTCTTGAGCTGTCCCGCCAGGCGGAAGGCATTGATGTCCTCCATCTCGCCGTACCCACCCGACTGGTAGCCATACACCGGACAAGGATTGAAACCGGTCGCAGAATTTCCCGCACACTGGCCCGCGACGCTGGGGTTGAAGTCTGCCAGCGAGGTCGCAGTCGTGTCCCATTCGACAAAGTTCACTTGTGCCGCCGCAGGAAAAACCGGGCGATTGCTGAATTGTTCAATGTGCATGCCCAAAGTCGCGTCCAAGCGCCAGCGTCGTTCGAAGAAGGCCGCGGTCCAGCGCGCGGTTATGTCATTCGTGCGCGTCTTCTCATTGGACATGCCGGCCATGTAGTCCATATTGGCCCCCTGCATGTACTGTTTCTGCGAGTAGATCCCGTACAGGCTGAGGCTGAGTGTCTGCTCGGGCGTCAGTTTCCAGGTGAGTTTGCCGGCGTAGTGTTGGTTGGTGGTCTGGCCCGCGTAGCTGTTGCGATACAGAGGAACAGTTGTCGGGGTGCCATCGGGATTGTTGGCCTGGGTCCCGTCAGGCTGACGGGTGCTTGGATCGACGTGCTCGACGAATCTGTCAGCGTATTGGACCAGGTGGTTGTGGATAATCTCGGGGGCATAGCCCACCCAGAAGAACAGCTTGTTCTTGATGATGGGGCCACCCACCTCGGCGCCGAGGGTGGTGCTGTAGTCGGGCTCGGTCACACCGGTCAGCGAGGAACCGCGGCTTGCGATGCGTTGCTGGCCGCCCGAAAACGCCCCTGGTGACAGATAGGAAAAGGCGCTGGCATGCCACTCGTTGCTGCCTGACTTGGTGGCCATGTTGACCACGCCACCCAGGGCACGACCGTATTCAGCGCCGTAGCCCGCACTGACGATTTCGACCTCGTCAAGAAAGGGGACGAACAGGTTGGTTCCGAGCGCCCCGTTTTTCAGAGACGTGATGTTGAGTCCGTCGAGATAGTAGGTGTTTTCCAGCCCAGTTCCGCCCGACAGAACCAGTCCCGTTGCATCCGATGTAGCTCCGGGCGCTTTTTCCAGCAAGTCACTCACGCTGAGGCCATTGGGTACATTTGCGGCGAAATCACGGTTTAACGTGACACCCACGCGGGTCGAGCCGACGTCGATGGCCGGCGCCCGTTGCGTGACCGCAATGGTCTGCACCGCCTCGGGCGCCGACGGCAGGCGGGCGTTGACCCTCACGGTCTGGTCCATCAACACCGTGGCCGAGTGCTCGATGGCCACGGCCCCGCGGAAGAAACGAACCAGGTAGTCGCCGATGACCAGGCCGCGCAACTCGTACTGTCCCTTGGCATCGGTAAGAATCGCCTGATCGCCCTGCGGGCCCGAAGCCACCACGGTCACGCCGTCGAGGGGCTGGTGGGTGTCCTGGTCGATTACACGGCCGAAGATTGCGCCGCTGGTGGGACTGGCCACGGCTGAGATGGGAAAGGCCAGCAGGGCCACGAGCAGGGTGGGTGTCCATCGCCAGCCGTAACTATTGTAGCCAGTCATGTGGCTTCCTTAGGTGGGAGAGTTACTTGGTGTGCCAAAGACAGTTCGGCAGAATGGAATCAATTCCTAACCCCAATCGGAGCCGGGGGTCCATCGAGAACGCGGCAATGGAGGGACCAGGCGGCACGACCCATCCGGCCCGCCTCTTCGGTTCTCNNTGAGACTATCGATCCACCGTCGAAAGGAGGGAGCGATGAGTCACGGGAGGAGAGCCTGCAGGGACCAAAGGGTGACACGCCACCCCCGGCCGAGACAGTCGTCCTCCTGGGAGACCACGGGCTGGCGGTCCAGGAGGCGGAGCAGCGGCTGGCGAACATCATCGATCGAGACCATTCGCACAACCAATCCCGGTGAAGCCACTGTGCTTCGGCGGATGGCGGATGAATTCGACTACGAAGGCATGCGAAACCTCTTGGGTCAGTGAAGGAAAGGACGAACACGGTGGACGACGATGTGCAAGGCAGCAGCATTCTCATCGCGGACGATGTCCCAGAGAACCTGCGACTCCTGGCCGCCGTTCTGAAACGCGGGGGCCTGGTGCCTCGGCCGGTCACGAGCGGCAGGCTCGCCATTGAGGCGGCCGTGGCGGACCCTCCCGATCTTGTCCTGCTGGACGTTCGCATGCCTGAGATGTCCGGGGTGGACGTCTGCCGATGGTTCAAGCAGGATGAGCAACTGAGAAACATCCCCGTCATCTTCATCAGCGGCCTCCAGGGTACCGACGACAAGGTCGAAGCCTTCCGCGTCGGCGGCGTCGACTACGTGTCCAAACCGTTCCAGGGCCAGGAAGTGCTTGCTCGCATCAAGACGCATTTGCGCCTGAGGCGGCTGCAGGTTGAACTCACGTCGCACAACCTGCAGCTCGAGCAGCGAATCGCCGAGCAGGTCAAGGCGGTCACAGCCTCGCAGCTGGCGACTATCTTTGCNNATGAGATTGCAGGTGACGCAGCTGACCAGCGCGTTCATCGACGATGTCCGTCAAACCGCCTCTCTCCACGACATCGGGAAGGTTGGCACTCCGGACGGCATCCTCTTGAAGCCCGGAGCGCTGAGCGCGGAGGAATTCGCCGAAATGAAGAAGCACTGCGAGCTGGGCGCCAGTACGCTCAGCGCGGTGCTCAAACGACATCCAGACAACCAATTCCTTCGCATGGGCGTCGACGTAGCAAGGTCGCACCACGAGAAGTGGGACGGGAGCGGCTACCCCGACGGCCTCAAGGGCACGACCATCCCGCTTGCCGCACGCATCGTCGCTCTTGCCGATGTCTACGATGCGCTGACGTCGAAGCGTTGCTACCGGCCCGCGTTTGGCCACGAGGACACCTGCCGGGTGATCCAGCAAGGCAAGGCGACCCACTTCGACCCCGATGTGGTGACGGCCTTTGCAGCCCTGGATGGCCCATTCCGGCGCATTCAGCACGAGATGCAGCAATGAGGACCGTGGCGCTGTGCCCGCTGGTTCACCTACGTTGCGGCCTGCGTTTTCGTTCCTTCCGGCGTTGCGGCCTGGTCACCGACGGGCCGTCTGCAGGGAACGCGCAGCGCGGTCGCCAGCACCAGCGGAACTACGCCGGCTACGATGAAGATTGCGTCGGCGCCGATGCGCAGCCATTCGAGCACGTGGAACGTTCCCGTCATCTAACGTCAGCCGCCGGGCGTGCCAGTACCCATTGGCACGCGTGACCACCGCATTTGCCCCGGCAGCCAAAGTCCGTCATCCTGAAGTCGTGGTTACCGCCATCAAGCTTGTCGACGAACTGGCCAGCGTTCTGGCCACGCGACCCGAGATCTGCGAGGCGTACCTATTCGGATCTCAGGCGCGCGGGGACTCCCGGCCGCACAGCGACGTGGACGTCGCCGTCTACGTCGATCCGGCAGTGCCTATGAACACGGGCTTCGGAATCGACTGCGAGATCGCAGCCGACCTGATGAAGGCCCTGGGAACCAATGACATCGATGTCGTCCTGCTCAACCGCGCGGGACCGCTCCTGTATCACCGTGTGCTCCGCGACGGCATCCGCGTGCTGGCGCGGGATCTCGCAGCCGCCACCCGGCGCGAGGCAATGGCGCTTTCGCGCTACTGCGACTACCTACCCCAGCTCGGCAAGATCCAGAATGCCGAGCGACGGCGCACGCAGCAGGAGAGAACCGGCCGATGAGCCCCGGAAAAATCGACACGCAGACCCTGCGGCGACACCTCGCCTCCATGCAGATGGCTCTTGCCCAGCTTCGCCGACACGCGGGCCGGCCGGTGACGCTGTTGCAAACCGACCTCGACGAACTTTGGACGGTGGAGCGTGGTCTGCAGCTATGCGCGCAGAACGCTCTGGATCTCGCGACGCACATTGCTGCCAGCGCCGGCCGCGACGTTCCCGACTACGCCTCAGCCTTCGATGCCCTCTCGGCCATCGGGGTCTTGGACCCGGTTTTCACCGCCCGCTTTCGCGCGATTGCCGGCTTTCGCAACCTGCTGGTCCACGGGTACATCGAGGTCGACGTCCCTCGGTTGCACCAGCTTCTGAACCAGAGGTTGGACGATTTCGCCGAGTTCGCGGCCAAGATCACCGCCTACCTTGATCGCGTCGGGTAGACGTAAACCGATGGTCCAGGTCCCGACCCGAAGAATTTGCGCAAGAAGAAGCATAACGTCATCGCGAGTGCCGCTCCATAGAGGCTAAGAAACAGGGAGACTGTCGTGCGATTATGCAGCATGGCAAGACGTGCCGGCCAGGCCGATCCCCATCATCGCTGCCGTCGGAAAACCCCCGTCGCGGACGACGTCTGGTTGAAGGCTAGGCCCGGGGACAGGCCCCAGATGTTCCCTGTCCCGGCTGCCTCGCCCATCTGCCTTCCCAACCCTGGACGAAGGCAGAAATGACCCTTTTTGCAGTGCAGCTCCCCCTGATCGATCACAAGGAGTACTTCATGAAGTGCAAAGGCGCCTTTTCGACCGTTTTCCTCTCAGCGACGCTTGTCGCTTCCGCTTGCTCAACAGGTTCGTCAAAACCAGACGGCAGCACCACGAGTGGAGGCGGTGGCACGCAAAATTCGGGCGGTTCGCTGAACAGCGGAGGTACTGGGGGTGGCGGGGGCGGGCAAACCACGCCTCGCTCGGGAGGGAATGGCGCTGGCGGTCAAACCCTGCCGCTTGCTGGGGGCAGCGCTGCTGGCAGCCAGGCTGGCCGAGCCGGCGGTGGCGTGTCCACCGGCGGTCAAACAAGTCCGGGCGCAGGCGGTGTGGTCCCTGCTGGCGGGGCTGGCCGAGCCGGGGGTGGCGTGTCCGCCGGCGGTCAAACAAGTCCGGGCGCAGGCGGTGTGGTCCCTGCTGGCGGCCAGACCGGATCGAACCCAGGTAGCACTGGTGGGTTCATCCCATCGACAGGAAGCCAAGGAGGCTCCCTTGCTCCAGGCGAAGCCGACTACAGCATGGATCCCGGCTGGATGTTCATCAAGCAGGACCAATCCGGGGCCCAGGCAACAACGGCCAGCGAGACTGGTTGGACTTCGGTCAGCACGCCGCACACCTACAACGATACCGACTCCTTCAGAGGCTACATCTCGCACAGCGGCGGCGACCACGGCTTGTACCAAGGATCGGCCTGGTACCGTAAGCATTTCAAGGTTCCTGCAACACTCTCTGGCAACAAGTTCATCGTCGAGTTCGAACGGATCCGGCAAACCGCCACGTTCTATATCAACGGAACCTCGGTCGGAACCTTCAGCGACGGTATCTCAGCGGTCGGCATCGATATCACCGCGAATGTCAAGGCTGACGGGAGCACCGACAACGTTCTGGCGGTTAGCGTCAGCAACAGCGGGGGCGGTGAGAACTGGAACTCGAATGCCACCAACCCTGACTTCGGTGGATTGGTGGGGCATGTCTGGCTGCACGTGCCGGGCAAGATTTATCAAACCTATCCGCTCTACCAAAACCTGAAAACCTCGGGCATCTACATCTACGGCACTAGCTACGCCAATATCACCAACAACACGCCCAAGGGTGACACGGGCGATCTGACCTTGAATGTGGAAGCCGAGGTGAGCAACGAATCCGGGAGTGCGGCGAGTGCCACATTGGGCGTCAAGGTGATCGATCCGGCCGACGGTTCGACGGTGACGACATTCTCGGGCACCGCCGCTTCCCTGTCCACCACTGCCACCACCACCCTCAAGGCGAGTGGGCCGCTGACCGGCGCCAAGCTGTGGAGCGACCTGTTCCCCAATCTCTACACGGTCGTCACCACGTTGACTGTGGGCGGGACGGTGGTCAACTCACGCAGCACTGTCACGGGATTCCGTCAGACGGCATTCAAGGGAGGTGCTGGCACGGGCGGCGTGTATATCAATGGGCGGTTTGTGTATATGCTCGGCTTCGCCCAGCGCTCGACCAATGAATGGGCCGGGCCGGGCCAGGCCGTGCCGGACTGGATGCACGACTACAACGCCAATCTGATTAGGGGCGCCAACAGCAACTACATTCGCTGGATGCACGTTACACCGCAGAAGGTCGAC
>PMIX01000241.1:16643-18966 GCA_003158395.1 Myxococcales bacterium
GTGGGTGACCGCACCATGAGCGACACCGGTGGGATACCCTATTCCGATTGGTTCGGCACGATGCTTGGCAACTCCGGGTATCAAGACGCCTATCGGGACAAGGGGCCCGAGCTTGAAGAAGAAGACTACCGCGACGAAGCAATGCGAGGGATCTGGGACGACTACTCGCCCCCGCACGTGGGCGGCTTCATTCCAGGGGCCACCGACACCTATAACGAGACTTCGGAAAGCTTCGACACAGGGCAGATCGCCCGGCTCAATACCTGGTTGATAACCGATACCATCCGAAACACCTCTGCGTCGACTTCCAAATACTCGGGCTACGGCTCGATCTACTTCTCGGACGCCGATGCGGACGGACGCGAGCAGAGTAGCTGCGTCTGTCGGGTGAGCGGCAAGGTCGATGCCAACCGAATCCCCAAGGAGGCCTACTACTCCTTCCGCGTGGCCGGGAACACCCAGCCTGACATTCACATCATCGGGCACTGGACCTATCCGGCGGGAACGACGAAGACCATGTACGTGGTGGCCAACAACGTCTCGTCGGTGGACTTGCTGGTCAACGGCAAGTCACAAGGAAAGGTGACCAAAGCGACCAACGGCTATCAGTACAGTTGGGCGAGTGTCGCTTTCGCCTCGGGCACCATCCAGGCGATAGGGTACGACGCCAGCGGCAAGCAAGTCTGCCAGCATACCCTGACCACCGCTGGGGCGGCGGCCGCCGTCAAGCTGACCAAGACGGTTGGACCCAATGGCCTGCAGGCCAATGGTGCGGACTTTGTCATGTACGACGTTGAGGTCGTGGACGCGAGCGGACTGCGGGTTCCCACCTACGGCCCCACCACCAAACCAACGGACAACCAGCCAATCAACGAGCCCAAGATCACTTTCACTGTGACCGGGCCTGGAACCTGGCGTGGCGGGGTCAACGAAGCCATGCTCAATTCGACCAACAACCTCTATCTGTACACCGAGGGCGGAATCAATCGCGTCTTCATTCGTTCGCAAATGACCGCAGGAGATATCACGCTGACCGCTTCCAGCCCCGGGCTGACCTCAGCCACGGACACGGTGACGTCGAAGGCGGTCAATGTCGTGAACGGGCTTCTCTAACCGCCTGCTACGGCGACGACCACTTTTCCCATGGGGCCTTGGGCCAGGCGTCCGAACGCCTTCGCAAGGTCCCCGAAGGGGAAGACAGAATCCACCAGCGGCCGGGCGTCCACGCTCGATAGCAGCCGCAATACTTCCCCCCAAACCGCCCGGCTTTCGGCACGGGTCCAGGCTCCAACCGCAACGCCGCCGATCCGGATGCGGCGGAAGAACAGCGTCGCCGTGTTGAATTCCGACACCGGCCCGGCCAGGCGCCCGACGACGCTCACCTTGCCAAGATCGCCGAGCAGATCGATGACCTCGGGGAGCAGCTTACCACCGATGTTGTCAATGGCCAGATCGACGCGGCGGGGAGCGATCGCGGCCTTTGCGGATCGCTGCCAATCCGGACTTCCCGGATCGAACGTGTTCGTCGCGCCAAGTTCCCGGAGCCGACGGCTCTTCTCATCGCTGCGCGACAGGGCGATCACCCTGTGCCCCATCGCCCGCGCGAGCTGCACGGCCGCAACACCCACGCCCCCCGACGCGCCCGTGACCAGCACGAGCGAGTCCCGCGGCAGCGCGCCCCACATTGTCAGCGCCTGATACGCAGTCAGGTAGACCAGCGTCGCGCCGGCTGCCTCGGGATCGCTCCAGCCCGCCGGAATTTCAACCAAGTCGTCGACGGGCACGGCGACTCGTTCCGCAAATGTGCCCGGACGGTTCACACCCACCTCACTCCGCAGAACGACCCGCCGGTCGCCAGGTTGAAGCAGCGTCACCCCGGGGCCAAGTCGCTCTACGGTTCCCATGCCGTCGCGGCCGAGGATATGGGGCAAGGCGGGCTTGGCAGGATACTGCCTCTCCGCCAAATAGCGGTCCGCGGGATTCAAACTCGCGTAGTGAAGCCGGAGGATCACCTCACCCTGCTGTGGAATTGGATCGGGCACTTCCGCCAGACGCAAGCTGCCGATGCCGGTCAAGTCGTCGAGTAGCCACGCGCGCATGGTTCAATCACACCCCGCCGGCGATGGATGTCAAGCCTGATGCCATGCTACCCGCGGGAGGGGGCATCTTTTCGGTCTGGCTGCCGGCATCGCCAGCGCGTGGGCAGAATTGGGGAGATTCCCGTAGCACCCGCAGGTTCCGGCGATCACCCGCCGTCGTGCATGTCGAGAATGACCTTGATGACGCCGGGATTCTCGCCATCCACCAACGCGAAGGCCGCCGC
>PMIX01000432.1 GCA_003158395.1 Myxococcales bacterium
CTAGTCTAGCACTACGGCGCACAGGCGATTCTCTCGCAACGACGTGCACGCAGATGCGGTGCAGGCTCAGAATTCTGATGGTTCCGGGGTGCTTCTATCGCTATGGGCGTATGTGGCGCATCGAAGCCTCGAGGGGTGTCCGCTGGTGCTCAAGAAAGCACTCGAATTCCAGCGAATGCTGGATGCTGGCGAGGTCGCGATGCGAACAACACTTTTCTGCAGGGCGAGTTCACCGAGGCGGCGATCGAGCAGGTTCGCTCGCTCGAAGGCGAGGCGCACTTTCTGGAGCTGCAACTCGACAAGCTGCTGGCAGCCGAACAGGCGAGGCAGAGCGAGGACGACGTTGCTTTGCCACCACTGCCACCCGATACGCTTCCGCCCGAGCCATTGCCGCCGCTAGCTGTGCTTCCTCCTGTGCCGCTACCACCCGAGCTGTTGCCACCGCTGCCGCCCGATGCGCTGCCGCTCGATGGATTGCCACCGCTAGCTGTGTGTCCGCCAGTCCCGCTGCCGCCAGAGCTGTTGCCACCGCTAGCTGTGTGTCCGCCAGTCCCGCTGCCGCCAGAACCGCTTTGGCCGCAGAATGTCTTCGTTCGTAGCTGGGTCTCGTTCACAGCTGGGCTGTAGCCGGAGGGCGTGGCCACGGTGGCCAGAGGCCATCGCTGCCCCCTGGCGCAAGGCTGGCTACCGGCCTGCCGGGCTCTGCTTTGGCCGGACGGGTTTCGCACCCGTTGGACGACTTTTCGGAATTTCATGAAACTACCGCATGTCTTCATTCCTTTCCGACCAGAATTGCCTGGTCGCACCGAGATCGGTGTGGGTCCGGAACGCGGAACGCAGCGTGCGAAGTAGGCTGACGAGGATGGCAAACATCGCCTCGATGATGCGGGAGATCGGCTTGGCCGGCGCCTTCACCTTGTTTGGCTGCTCCTTCGTCGTCACCGACGGAAACTCCGTTCCACGGATGAGCACTTGGCGAACCACAGCGGGTCATCACGCCGGCCGGCGCACCTCACGCCGCCGAAACATCGCGGCCACCGCCGCGCCGAGCGCCAGCACCTCGCCCCAGGAAGTGGGGCTCTGGTTGCCCCCAGCTAGACGACAGCCGCACCCTGATTTCCCGTTGGTGTGGCTAGTGGTATCCGTCGTTCCAGTGCTGCCGCCAGCTGCGGTCGTCTCGGCACTGCTTCCGCCTGTGGTGGCCGAGCCTCCCGATGCCGAGGTGGCGCTCGTCACGATGCCGCCCGCTCCACCCGCGCTCGTCGCGCTGCCACCGGTCGTCGCTGCAACACCGCCCCTCCCGCCTCCCTTCGTGGTCACACCTCCTGTCGGAGCACTCGTCACGCCCGTCCCACCAGCGCCGCCGGTTCCACCCGCGACGGACCCGCCTCCCGGACCAACGCCAGACCCTTGGGTGGTCGACTCGAACGCCCCGATGTCTTTCGCGGTCGCACGCGTGCGGTATTCGCGCGTGACGGTTTCGTCTTTGTAGTATTCGTGATCGGGCAGGCCCGCGATCGAGTCGAGCGCGGCGCCGATCGCGGTGCTGCCAGGGGCTAGAGTGAAGTCGTTCTGTGCGGCGTTGCTGAACTTCGGGTCGTTGCCCGCGACCGAGCCGCTCAGCCCAGTCGCGTCCGCGCCCGTAATAATCCAGTTGTTTTGACCGGCAACCTTTCCATGCGCGGTGTCCTCGACCAGGGTTGGCCGGCTCGTGCCGAAAATGATGTTGTCGTCGAGCTCAGCGCTCATGGTGGTCGCGTCGGCATTGGACAGGTGGACCAGCGCCGCGCGGCCCCCGGTGGTGCCGACAAACGTGTTGTAGAGCAGCTTGACGTTCAACGTGAGGCTGGCAGCGCCGGCATCGTTGTACACCGCCACGATCTGCGAGGCGTTCGACTGCGTGCTTCCTTGCACGATCACGTTTCCACGCAGGGTCAGGTTCTGCGTCTCAGCCGTGCTGCCGTCGTTGTCGTCGTCAGTCATCAGGTCACCCGCATACGACTTGGCCCGCGAAAACCAGTTGTACTCGATCACAGCATCGTGGGCTCGAATGTGAAAGTTCTGCCCTTGGATGGGATCGTGCGCGTACGAGTACCGAAGCGTGAAGGTGCCTCCATAGATATAGATGTTGTGCGAGGGCGAGCTGGTTGAGGCGTTCAAGTTGCCGTTCTTGTCGAACTCGCAGAACTCAACCGTGATCTCGCTGTCTTGACTGCCTCCGGTGAGACCGTTGTCGTTGTCGCGAAGCACTACGTTGCTCAGCTTGATGCCCTTGGATGCCTCGTAGTAGCGGACCCCGGCCGAGTTGAATCCGACATTGTGGCAACCGGTGATCACGATGTCCCCAATCTCGATGTTCTCGGCGCCACTGAATTGCCAACAGCCACGGCCGCGATCGCCCGCAGTGTAGCTACCCGGAGCCGCCTCGACGTTGCTGCCGTTGAGGTCCCAGACCGGGGGGTTTGCCGGATCCTTGGCGTGAATCACGATGGGCTGGGTGGCCGTGCCCTTGGCTTGCAGGTAGACACGAAACTTGTACGTGCCGGGGTCGATGATCACCTCGTCGCCCGGCTTGGCCGCTTCGATCTTGGCGAAAGAATCAGCGGGAGTGACTTCGATGGTAGCGCCACGCGCCGCGCTTGCGAACGATACGAGCGCACACGCCAGGACCACGCTACCAGAATGCTTCGCAAGTGCGCACATCCTCATATGCTCACCCCGCGCGCCCTTCCTGGCAAGAAGGTTCAGGTGTCGTTCAGAACCATGAAAGCGAACAATGAGTATCCGTTTGTGTTGCCCACTGTTGCTTGAAAGACACTCTTCTTGATTCCATTTTTTTCCCTTCGACTTATGACATGTCCTTGCAGTCCCTATTTCGCGAAATCTCCTAGTGCCTCCGGTCAGAAGAGCGGTCATGTTTCGGTGGACGAGGCGCCCGGGCGGCAAGGCGCGTGTCGTGCCACTATTCGATGCGCCCGGCGGGTATCTAGTTTGCGTCCCGAAGCGCGGCGACCCGCACGTCAGAGACGAACCAATCCTCGCAGGTCGTCGTCGGCACCAGGTCTTCCGACAGTCCACCGTGGGTGATTCGGTAACCTCCCACGCTGATGGTTGCCCCATAGGACACACGCAGCCAGCCGCTGCCATCCTGCGCCTCGAGGTCGTAGCTGGACCAATCACCGCACTGATCGTGCTGCAGGCAAATGGCAGACCCTTGGCGGAATGTAAGAGGCGCACTGTCCAAGTCAGCCACGACGCCACCCATGCCGACGTACACATCCGCCGCTTGCCCGCGGCCCAGCGACAATTCGGAGATCACCCGCGACCAGCCGCCGCTGCGCCTCACGTACGCGACTTCGACGGCGTCCCCCACGGTCCAGACTACAGTGTTCGTAGGCACCTGGTACTCGACATTCCAGTCTGTGGTCCCCGTCGGAAGCTCTGTGCGCATCGTGAGTGCGACAATCTCGGAATCCGAGGCGCCGGCTGACTGAAAGCATCCGCCCGGCACCGGGCCCTTTGCAACCGAGGTGACGGTGCCACTCAATTGGACCGAACGGTCGGCGTAGAATGAAACGCCGTCCTGCCAGCCGCCGATTGGCTGCACGCAGAGATTGACGATAGGCGGCTCCGGCAGGACCGAGCAGGCGGCAAGCGCGACCGCATCTGCAGTGGCGCCACCCGTGCCGCCCGCGCCACCGGTCCCGACCGTGTTCCCGGCTGCGCCGCCACCTCCGCCCCCACCCGGCGGACTGCCACTCACGAGATTGGTGTCTGGGTCGGAAACATCCGAACTGCCACAGGCAGTTGCGAATCTGGCAGCCAGGGCTGCAAGCAAGAGCGATTTCAAGACTGGTCTCATCGGCTTCATGTTGAAGCCAGCCAACAGCAAAGACCATGCCGAGCGCCCATACCGCCGAAATCCAGCCGGCTGCGCCGACCGCCACGAGGAGGTGCAATCCGTGGGCATGACGGGCGGCGGCGAGTCGGCGGGCGCCATCAGAACTCTGAGGTCGCGCTCGGAATTCTGAGGGGGCGCTGGCGGCCCTGTCGCGCGCATGGCGCGTTGACCCACGGATGCGCTCCTTGCGGTCGATGGCGGCATCCGGGCTTCCGGGCGTGTCCTCCAGGCAGGCGCCGGCCGTTTCCGCCCCAGCGCGTCTAGGATGGAGAGCAAGGCGCGGGGCGAGCTGCGCCTACGCGCCGAGGACGGCCGGTCGAGGATGGGGCTGTCCTGTCCGGAGCCGCTCTCAACCTGTAAACCACGACGCAATGCAAATCGGCGATCCTGCTAAACTGAGCACCGCGTCTCACGACAGTCTNNTCGGCTCTCTGATCGCCCCTTTTTGCCCTCGCCCCGCCCTCGATCGTCCTCGTGACGGCTCTCGGCATTTTGGCCACTTTTTCCGGCCCTCCGAGGCGATCGGGAAGGCCATCATGCTCATGGCCTGCTTCTAGCCTAGTGATGCTCGTGCGTTCCACTCTCGAGCTGCAAAACACAACGCATCGTGAAACGGCCAACCTGTTAAACAGAGCGCCGCGTCTCACGACAGTCTCGGCTNNGAGCACCGCGTCTCACGACAGTCTCGGCTCTCTGATCGTCCCTTTTTGCCCCCGCCCCGACCTCGATCGCTTTCGTGACGGCTCTCGGCATTTTCACCGCTTCTTCTGGCTCTCTGAGGCGATCGCGCAAACCCCTGCGAAACAGGGGCATTTCTCGCCTCAGTCTCACCGGCGCCGCAGGGTCGCGCTGTAAACCAGCGGCGACCAGAAGTTCGCGGGCCACGAAAGTGGCTCCGCGAGGCAGATTCAACCCGCCGTTGCCCAGCACAGCAGCGACGGCAGGCATTTTGCCCACGCGATGGCGTTTACTGAGTCACGTAGGGGTGGGCCGGCCAGCCTGCGGCGGTCGAGTA
>PMIX01000360.1 GCA_003158395.1 Myxococcales bacterium
GATCATACGCGCTTCTTGTCAGAAGGCCCGCCACCGTAAAGGCTCCCAACCCAACCACACCCACCCCAGCCGCAACAAGCCCGAACGTCGTCAATTGCGAGCCCGAGCGCGTGTCAGGGTGTGGCGGGCCCTGCGACAGCGACGCAGCGCTTTGCTCGCTCCGTTTTTCGAACAAGAGCATCACGGTTTCGCTTCCACCCTTACCAAGGACCACCTTTCGCGATATCGGGTTAGCCCCCTCGGCCTCAGCCTCGACGTGGTGGAGCCCCGGGTCAACCATGAGTGGAGAACCGAGTAGGCTGGGATCGATCGCCTGGTCGTCCAACTTCACGACGAATTCGGGCGGCGCTTGTACCAACGAAATCGTCAGGCGGGCCAGGCGTAATTCTAGCTTGCCCAGCTGAGCTTGCGCCGCCTCACGCGTAGCGTCGTATCTTGCCTCCCCCAGTTGAAGCGCCTGCTTCACCGCGAGCGAAAATGCTTGATGAGCATCCCGATCGCGACCGAGTTCCTGTTGACAGTACCCTACGTACAGATGCACGTTCGGGCTGTCTGTCACCTTGCTGAGGTAAATGAAGAGCGGCAGAGCGTGCTCGCTATCTCCGCTCTTGAAACGCTTCACTGCCTCGCCAAAAGCCGCCTCAACGTTTGGCGCCGAAGCAGCCGGCGCAGTCTCAATCGCGGTTTCAGCCAATGCATCTGTGGCCCAGGTCAGCGCGCAAAAGAGCGCCACAAACCAGGGCACAGATCTAGAGCTCGCTCGGCAGGTAGTGTTTGGCATGGACCGTCGAGGACGTAGGGGCACGTGGTGACAAAGCGACACGCCGAGGGGCATGTTGACTCTTCATCGGTCTGGCAAGCACGGGGGACGAAGTGGTCTCACCGCTCGGGGCGTTCCTCGCTGCATTTGGCGGAACGGGAATCTGTGCCATAGTGGCCGCACTTGGCAGATCGGGGCTGCGAGGCGCGAGGGGTGCGCTGGGTATCGGTACCACAATAGGAGGCAGTGCCGTGGTTGTCGGCCGCGTGGACGGCATGTTTTGGTCGCCCGGCGAAGAGCGGGCTGCAACCAGCCGCACGACCACTACTGCACCGATGACGGCAAGTGCCGCCACGGCCACTGCGCTTGCGAGCCTGCGACGTCTGGCGTTCATTGCCTTGACAGCACTCGGGCTTTCCCCAGTCATCACAGTGTATGTCGTGGGCGTGGTCGGCCCGGTGTTCGCTGGGACGTCGGAGATCAGCCTTTCAGCACTACTCAGAGCGGCTCTCGCCAGTGTGGCCGGAGGTGTGTTCGCCAGTGAGTTGGCGATCAGTTCATCGATGATGCTGGAGGCGGGTGTGGTTAGTGATGAGGCCGGCGGCACAACCCACTGACGTTGTTGGACGACATTCGAGACCTCGATCGCGTGTATCAGATCCTCTCGTTTGTCGAGCGCGTCCGCAGCCAGTTGGCGAACCCAGTCGCCGACAACACGCTGCGATGCAAGGGACACCGCGCGCTCAATTTCGATGGCAAACTCGAGCGCGGTCGAATATCGAGCCTTGGTATCCAACTGCAGCGCCCTTCCGAGAGCCCACTCAAGCGCCGGCGAAACTGCAGGATTCAACTGACGGGCGGAGGGATATCTCCCGCTGACAATGCGCATCAGGCGTTCCTGCTCGGTGGCTTCTTTGAATAGCATCCTTCCGGTCAAGACCTCCCAGAGCACGATGCCCGCCGAGAACACATCTGCCTGGCGCGTAATCGGCGAACCGTTGACGACCTCGGGCGCCATATAGGAAAACTTCCCCTTGAGGCTACCCGGATTGGTCTGGTTCTGCGCATGAATAGCCTTGGCGATCCCGAAGTCAAGCACACGCGCGACGCCGTCCGCGCCGACCAGCACGTTCTGAGGGGACACATCTCGGTGAACGATGCCCAGCGGCTCGCCCCGTTCGTTCCGCGCTTCGTGCGCCGCATGCAGACCGTGCAGTACCGCGACCAGGACCGCGCATCCGATCGGCAACGGTATCGCCTTCTTCGCGCGACACGAGGCCCGCAGCAAGGCGTGCAGCGACTCTCCATGAACGTAGTCCATGACGATGATGAGTTCGTCGTCGTGCGAGAGCACATCCAGGATGGGGACCACGTTGGGGTGAAGAATCCGTGCCGCAAGCTGGGCTTCGACCAAGAACATCTGTCTGAGGTCAGGGTCCTGGAGGAAGTGTCGATGCATCCGCTTGGCTGCCACGACGCGAGAAAAACCCGCTGATCCGACCAGCCGTGCCAGGTGAACAGTTGCCATGCCGCCGGCCGCGATCTGGTCGAAGATCGCGTAGCGTCCCACCTGTTCTTCAGGGCGTTTCTCGATTGACGCGACACTCATGGGAAAAGGGAACCGAGATCATGATCCGCCACCAGCGAGAACTCTGGCCTTCTCCATATGTCGACAGTCGAATGAACATTCTTGAGGCTGATACGGACATGTGAGATAGCAGGCGCGCGGGTAGCATTCATGCCGGCAGGCCTGTAGCGCTCAAGCGCCAAGACCTGGCAGGCCCCCAGGGCTAGTGACGCAGAATCTCCGTCCAGGGCCCGACGGACGACAGGACGAGCTGGTGCGAGGCGCGCGTGACCGCGACGTACAGGGCGCGGCGGCCAGCGGGCGTGGCGGGGTAGACCGCGGCCGAGGCGTCCGGGATCACCACATAGTCGAACTCCAGGCCCTTGGCTTGCTGCACGCAGGTGACGTTGATGCCGCCCACGAATTGATAGTCGCCGTCCAGCGCCAGCCGCAGGCCCAGGCCGCGCCGCAGGTGCTGGAACAGGCGCCGCGCCGCTTCGGGCGTGCGACAGATCAGGGCCGCCGAGCCACGGGGATCGCTGGTCTGTAGTTCGCGCAACTCGCGGGTCAGCCAGTCGGCCTGGTGGCACTCGTGGGCGAACTCCATGCTCACGGTCGAGGGTTCGGGCGGCCAGGTCCCTCCCCGGCCATCCAGGATTCGCCGGGCCAGCTCGGTCACCTCCGGCGGGCAGCGGTAGCTGACCTCCAGAACCGCGGTCTCGTAGGCGGCGCACCCCAGCTCGGCCATGCTGCCGGCCCAGCCCGAAAAACACGCTGTGGGATCCACCTGCTGGTCCGCATCTCCCGCAACGATCAGGCTGCCACCCGGTGCTAGGGCGCGGCCCATGAGCGCCAGCTCCAGCGGAGCAAACTCCTGCGCCTCATCGAGCACCAGGCAGTCATAAGAACGTGGCTCTACCGGCCGCTCGCCCGCACGCTCGGCCCGCAGCCGATCCAACTCGAACAGCACGGCGTAGTCCTCGGTATCCAGGGTGCCCGCATCCTCCATGGGCGTGCCATCGTCCAGCGCCCGGCCGTCCAGGGTCTCCAACCGATCCGCGTCCACATGGGCAAATTCCTGCTCGGCAGTGGAGCTGAACTGCACGTGCGTGTGCTCCAGCACCTCGGCCACCATGCCTGCGCCAATGCCCTGCTGGGAAGCTGCGGCCAGCTTCTGCATCAGCACGCGATCTCCGAAGAGGTGCAGCAGATCTCGCCGCCGTGTCCGCCGCCGGTCGCGCTGCCCACCGGCGTGGCGCCCCATCAACTCGGCTAACACACCCCGCAGCGCCGGATCGCGCTTGATACGAATGACCCCTGCGCTGGCGTCCTGGCTCTCGCGCTCGGGCAGCCTGCGAAAGGCGCGCCGGGCCTCGATCCCGGCCCAGCGGTCAAAGAGCCAAACCTGGACGCCGCTGACACCCAGCCGTTCGAGCAGCGCGGCCGAAAGACGGCGCAAGCCCTCGGTGGGAACGATGACGGCGGCGCGCAGCCCGGATCGCTCGCGCAGACGCGCCAGTCGATGCAAGGCCACCGTGGTCTTGCCGAATCCGGCCTCGCCCAGAAGCAGCACTGCCCTACCGGCCGGCAAATCGACAATGCGCCGCTGGGCCGTATCCAGCACCACGTCCGCGGGCGAGCTGGAACGCAGGCGCGCCGCCTCGGGCCGCAGGGCCAACCCGGGCGTCGGCCCTGTTTCCAACTGCCAAGCGCCATCTTTCAGTCGAAGCCGGCCTAAGGCAGTCTCGATCTCGCACACCTGGCCCTGAGCAAAACTGACCAGGTTGCGCTCGATGAGCGTGCCGGTCAGCGTTCGCTCGCCGGTATCGACCTCGTAGTCGTCGCCGTCCGCACAACAAAAGAAGACCTCGGACAGCGGCGCGTTTTGCCAATCGATGATAGCCACACCGCCCCCGGTCCGCGTGTCCGGGCCCAGCAAGACGTCGCGCACGCGGCCGTCCGTCTCCAGCCGCATGTGGGCGAAATACGGCACAGCCCCATGGGGCGAGAGCGACCGCGCCAGTTGCGCCAAGCGGAGTTGGTCAGAGATTCGTTGTTGCAGACGAGAATCGAGTGGGTCTGCCATGTTCAGTCTCGCGTCCGCCATTGCGCTGCAATTCGGGCAAAAGAACAAGCTTCCGTTCGGGCGCTGGTCGGGCGATAATAGGTCTGTTTTTGGGGGACGCCAGCGTAGTTCCTCGCTACCGAGGGATCAGCGACTCCAGTTCGGCCCAGCGGGCGTAGAGGTGGTCGACCTCGGCCTGCGCGGCGGCGATCTCGGTCTCCAGCTCGACCAGTCGGGTGTGATTCGTGACGACCTCGGGGCTGTCCTGCTCGGCCCGCAGCGCGGTCAGGCCTGCCTCGGCCTCGGCAATACGCGCCTGGATGGTGTCCCAGTCGCGCTGGTCATGATAGCTGAGCTTGCGGCGCGGGGTTGGAACGCTGGGCGCCTCTGTCGTCTTGGCCCGGGCGGCGCTCGCAGCGATAGTCGCCTCTTCCTCTTCGGCGCGCCAGCTCTCCCATTGATGGAGGCCCACCATGGAGCTAATGCGCCCCTCTTCGCCCAGCCGCGTGTGAAAGGCGAGCAGTTTCCTGGTCACGCGGTCGAGGAAGTAGCGATCGTGGGTCACCAGCAGCACCGCTCCCTCGAAGCCCAGCAACGAGTCCTCCAGCACCTGCAGCGTGTCCAGATCGAGATCATTGGTCGGCTCGTCCAGCACCAGCAGATTTGCGGGTCGCAACATCAGGCGCGCGATGGCCAGCCGGCTCTGCTCGCCGCCCGAGAGCTGGTCCACGGCCAGCTTGGCGTGCTCGCTGCGGAACAGGAAGCGCGCCAGGTAGCCGCTGACGTGAACGCGCGCGCCGCGGAAGGTGACGTGATCGCCGCCGGGGCAGAGCGTGTCCACCACGCTGAGGTTCGGATCCAGTGCCTCGCGGTGCTGGGCAAAGTAGGCCACCTGCAGGCCGTCAGCGCGCAGGATCTGGCCGGCGTCGGGCGGCTCGTCACCCACCAGCACGCGTAGCAAGGTCGACTTGCCGCACCCATTGGGACCGATGAGGCCCACGCGGCTGCCCGGGCCGAGAAACAGGTCAAGTCCCCTGAAGATGATCTTGTCGCCGTACGACTTGGCGATCGCGCGCGCTTCGATCAGACGGCGCGGGTTGCGGCCGGTGCCGGCAAAGTCGATGTCCGCGGTGCGCACCAGGTTGCGGCTGGCCAGCTCGTCGACCTCGCCTGCCAGCGCTTCGGCGCGCTGGATGCGCGCCTGNNCGCATTGCGCCGATCCAGTTCGAGGATGCGGTTGGCCACCCGCTGCAAGAACAGCCGATCGTGCGTGATGGTCACCGTCGCGAAGGGCGCCGCGGCGAGCAGCTTCTCCAGCCACAGGATGCTTTCCACGTCCAGGTGATTGGTCGGCTCGTCGAG
>PMIX01000031.1 GCA_003158395.1 Myxococcales bacterium
GCTGACGCTTCGCGCAGACGTAGCGCAAGGGCAGGGAACGGCCTTTTCTTGCCACATATTCGCGTGGGGAGCCCGCCGGCCCTTCGGGACGGACAGCCCACCACGCCCGCCCCGCGCGCTTCGCGCGCGCCCTCGCCGGCGGCGCACCATCGCGGGAGGGAATGGCTCGGCCGAGCGAAGCGAGCGGGGTGGGGGTGGGCGTGGGGGGCCGAAGGGCGGAGCGAACCCTTCCAGGGTTCCCACATCAGGCTGATGCTATCGACGAAGCACTGGCCATGGCGACTCTGGCGGCCTTTCCTGACCGGGTGATGCGTCGGCGCAGCCCGGGGAGCAGCGAGGCGCTCCTGGCTTCGGGCGGCGTTGCGGAGGTCGGGGTGCAGCCACCCGATGACTTGCTCTGCGCCGTGGACGTCGAGGAACGCAGCAAAAGCGGGGCTCGCGGCGCGGGCCGGGCCGTGTTGGTGCGCCTCGCGGTCGGCATCCGTCCCGAGTGGCTGCTTGACATCGCACCGGACGAGCTGACGGAGCGTGACGAGCTCCAGTGGAACGCGGACCGCCAGCGCGTGGAGCGGGTGCGTGGTTTGCTCTGCGGTGCGATCACGCTGGAGGAATCGCGCCAGCCCGCGCCGCCTTCGGCCGAGGCTGCTCGTCTGCTGGCTGAAGCCGTCGGCGCAAATGGGCGGGGCAGGCAGGAGTACGGAGCAGCACCGGCGATCCTGCAAGCCAAGCTGGAGGTCCTGCGCCAAGCCTTTCCCGAGGCGGGGGTCCCCGCGCTTGACGCAAAGGAGTGGCAAGCCATGGTGGTGGCGGCTTGCGAGGGCATCACCAGCTTGGCCGAGTTGCAAGCAAGCCCGATCGAGAATCGCTGGTTGGCGAATCTGCCGGCGGCGGTTGCCCGGCTGCTACGGGATGAGGTGCCCGAGCGGATTCGGTTGGTGGGTGGGCGCCTGCTTCCCGTGCACTACGAGGCGGGCAAGCCGCCGTGGATCGAATCGCGGTTGCAGGACTTCTTTGGCACGCCCGCCGGACCCAGTATCTGTCGGGGTCGCGTGCCTCTCACGTTGCACCTCTTGGCCCCCAACCAACGTGCGGTGCAGGTGACCAGCGACCTCGCCAGTTTCTGGCGCCAGCACTACCCCGCCGTGCGGCGCGAGCTGTGCCGCCGCTACCCGCGCCACCCGTGGCCGGAGGATGGCGCCACAGCGACGCCCCCGGCCCCAAGTGGGAGAGGGACGTGGTCCGCCAAGCATTGAAAGGCATGACCCTGCTTGTGAGCCTTCGCAACCCGCCCGCACCATTTGCCGAGCGGGATAGGCCATGGTCGGCGCGGCTACTACGGGCGAGGAGCGAGAACGCAAATCTGGTCAATGGTGTCATCGATATCCTCGTGGATATTTCCGTGCTGAAGGAACATTGCGGTCCGGGAACATCGTACGGTTTCGGCAGTTGTTCCCTGTGCATGAAGGGCCACCTCGGTACTTTCATCAATGCCGGAACCGACAGCACGCCGAGTTCCACGGGGTTGCATGTGCTCGAGGCCGTTTTCAACATAAACAAACATGCCGCCATCCTGGGCGGCAATCCGGTCCGTCAGCAACTGTGCATTGTGGATGGGTTGCTAGCAAACAACGGCAACAGCGCCACTTGGAACGTCAGAACAGATCGGATTGTCATGGGGACCTTTGCCCCGATCGTGGATTACCTCACGGCGACCAAACTTCTTCTCGACTCAATCATCATGGCCGCCGCTCCCATGCCCGCGCCGGGAGTGACCAGCGCGGCCCTCCTCCTTCCACAGTATCTCACGAGCTTCGGCTATGCCGCGACCGACCCGGACTGGGTTGCGTACGAGGCCGGCAGTCCACCCGCCATCACCGGCGGGGGCGGAACGGGCGGTGCGACCGGTTCGACCGGATCGGGTGGATCGAAAGCAAGCGGCGGCTCGATCGCCAGCAACGGCGGTTCCACAGCCAACGGCGGCTCGACTGGTTCGACCGGCTCGGGTGGATCGAAAGTAAGCGGCGGCGCGACCGCCAACAACGGCGGCTCGACTGCCGGCAACGGCGGCTCCACAGCCAACGGCGGCTCGATTGCCAGCAACGGCGGGACCAGTGAGGGTCAAGGCATGAGTGGCGGCGGCGCGCTCGCTGCAGGCGGTATCACCGGCAACGGTGGCGCTGCGTCAGGCGGTGTGAGGGGAACCGGTGGTGCGGCGACCAGCTCTGCGTCGGCATCGGGGGGCTCAGCGACGCCAGGCGGAACCAGCCCTGGAACCGGAACGGGCGCGAACTCGACGGGCGGCAGCACCGGAACGACGGGCGCGACGGCTTCCCACGGGAATTCAGGGAGCGGCTGTAGTGTCGCCGGGGTGGACCGGGGGGCCACCCGCTGGGGCGCGCTGCTGGCGTTCGGCGCAGCGGTGGCTGAAAGATTCCGGCGCCTTGCTAGCGGCGGCGATCGGTCGTCGTGATTTGCTCTGACTGTTTGCCGGGCACCGGCTTTCGAGGCTATTCGTATAGCTCTGCGCCTGCGAGATAGCCGCTGGTACCAAGTCCACCGGCGATGAGCACCATCCCGTTGCTCAACAAGGTGGCGGTGTGAAACTCCCTCGCCGCGGCCATGCTCCCGGTTGCCGCAAATGTCCCGGCCGCCGGGTCATATAGCTCCGCGCTGGCAACGAGATTCAGGGTGTTGTCGAGTCCGCCGGCGATGAGCACCATGCCGCTCGGCAACAACGTCGCCGTGTGCCCCTGCCTTGCCACGGCCATGCTGCCGGT
>PMIX01000399.1 GCA_003158395.1 Myxococcales bacterium
GTCCGGCAGAGTTCGCGCGCACACAACGAGAGGCGGGACGCACACCGCAACCTCGATCGCACCCAGCAACAGCTCGGCCGCCGCGATCTTGCGCGAAAGGTGAAATTCACCGCCTCCCTGTGGGACCTGGGCCATGCGGGCATTGTAAACGATGCGGGCCAGGCGGTCGCGGGAGGTTCGGAACCCTTTCAGGTTCCGGGCAAACTGGACAAAGCGACTTTCGCCGAGCACCCTTGAGGGTCGCGTCCATGACCTGGGAAACAATTCTCAATCTGATCCACGACGAGTGGATGATCCTGTTGCTCCTCTTGCTGTGGTCAGTTGCCGGTGTGACCATCATCTGCGAGCGCGTCTACGCGTTGTGGAACGTGCTCGCCAAGTCCGAGGCGTTCAAGAATCAGGTCATCGGCGCCATCGAGAGCGGGGATTTGCCCAAGGCCCATGCTTTCTGCGAGACCTCGAACGATCCCTTGGCCACTGTGTTTGGCCGCGGCCTGCGCGTATTCGCCAAAACGCCGCACAAGACCACCGAGGCGGTCATGTCACAGCGGACGGTCGCCATTGGGTCGTTCAAGCGCTACCTGTGGGCACTCGGGACCGTGGGGTCCTCCGCGCCCTTCGTCGGGCTGTTCGGCACCGTGGTGGGCATCCTCAAAGCCTTCCAGTCCATGTCGACGGCGGGCACGGGTGGCTTCAAGGTCGTGTCGCAGGGGATCGCGGCCGCACTGGTGGCGACGGCGGCCGGCCTCCTGGTCGCCATCTACGCCATTATTGCCTACAACTACTTCGTCTCGCGGGTGGGCGCGATCGCGGTCGAGTACAAGGTTTTCTGCGAGGAGTTTCTTCTTGTGCTGGGAGAGTACGCAAGAACCCGAGAGGTTCCCCCCGCAGTGGCCGGTGCGGCGCCACCGCCTGCAAAAAAAGACGCCTCGCCCTCGTAGATCCCACCCATGGGGATGACCATCCAGATCGAAGACGCCAGCGTGGCCGACAGCGAGGCCGACGTAAGCGAAACCGTGGTGGCGGAGATCAACATCACGCCGCTCACCGATGTGTTCTTGGTCCTGCTCATTATCTTCATGGTCACCTCCACAGCTATCGTCGAGTCGGAAATCACCTCGCGCACGGGCGTGAAGGTGGCGCTGCCCAAAGCCAATGCGGCTGGCGCGGTGACCAAGAAGCGCACCGATCCCATCCTTACCGTGACCAAGAACAATGAAATCTACCTCTTCTCCAGGAAGGTGGACGTGGCCAACCTAGAACAGGAGATCCGCAAGGCGCTCAACGACGTAGGCTCCGAAACCCTCCTTCTGCGCGGTGACAAGAACGTCTTTCTGGGCGAGGCGGTTGACCTCATGGCCATCGCCAAGAAAGCGGGCGCGAAGAACATCGCCATCCTCACCCAGACAGACCAGAAGTAGTACTTCACCGGTGCGGCACATCGCCACATGGTCAGTTCCTCGCAAGCAAAACCGCCCCACGGGTGTTCTTCGTTCCTTTGGCCAAGATTTGCTAACTACTCAGAATAACTACATTCTGTGGATGCCCACATCGTGGCACATGGTCTGCAGGAGTAGGCCGTAGTTCCCGGCCCCTAGGGCCAAGAAACAGAAGACGTCGACAAGGAGACCACAATGAAGCTGACCCGCGTTATCTTCCTCGCCCTCGCATTCGTTATCCCGACTGCCACGACATCCTTCGCCTCCGCTGCCGACGACAAGCCGGCCGCTGGCGACGAAGCCGCCCCGAAGGCAGGGAAGAAGGGCAAGAAGGGCAAGAAGGGCAAGAAGGCTGGCGAGGAGCCCAAGGAAGGCGCTGCCGAGGCAAAGTAAGGAGCCTCGACTCCTAGGAAGAAGGCAGGGCGGCCGGAGTTTTCTGGCCGTCCCTCTTTTTCGCAAAGACCCCCGGAATGCCGGGGGTTTTTTGTTGCCGGCTGCTATTCTCGTGTCGGCTGGCGTTCGTCGGCGCGGAATTGTGATTAGGATTTGAGCGTGACCATCCGGACCAAGGTTTGGTTGCTCGTTGCGGTCAGTGTGCTCGTGACCGCCGGCGCAACCTTTTTGCTGCGCATTTACGCCATGCGCCGCGAACTGACCCGTCAAGCGCTCGCATCGGCCGACGAGATAGCGGACGACATAAGGCAGACCCTGGAGCGCTTCGACGCCGATGCAGAGGATCGCGATCTGGCCATCGCGCTCTCGAACTACATCAACCGGCATCCGCGCATCCAGCGCCTGCAGCTGGTCATCGAGCGGGAAAGCGCGACCCGCATCTTCGCCCAGCGAGGCGAGGCCACAGAGATCACGCGCCTCGGCTCCATCCCGCGCGAACCCATCATTTCGACGTTCCGCAAGGCCACCGAGGGCGACGACATCCAAGTGGTGACCAGGAACGTCGACCTTAAGGGACCGTGGACCGCCGTGCTGAGCATGAACTGGAGCCTGGGTCCGGTCCAGTCGGTCATCAAGGTGACGGAACGCTGGTCGCTGCTGCTGGGGCTTGGCCAGCTCTTGGTGCTCATGCTGTTGTCTGGCCTCATCATCGACCGCGTGGTGCTCCGGCGCCTCGACATTCTCGCGCGTGCCATGCGCGACGTGGAAGCCGGCGACATGGATCGGCGGGTGCCGATGGATACGAACGACGAGGTGGGACGCCTGTCCCACGGCTTCAACCGGATGCTGGGGCAGCTCTCCACCGCGAACCGCGAGATCCACGCCTTCAATCAGCGACTCGCGCGCGAAATTGAGACGGCCACGCAGGATCTGTCACGCAAGAACGTGGCCCTCGAACAACTCAACCGCCTGCTCAACGAGCTGCGCCGGGAGAACGCCTCGAAGGTGCGCCTGGCCGCGCTCGGCCAGCTGGCCGCGCAGCTTGCCCATGAGATCGGTACGCCCCTGTCGTCGGTGTCGGGCCACCTGCAGCTCGCTTTGTCGCAGCGCGATCTGCCCGCAAGCTTGCGTGAGCGCCTCGAAGTGTCCACGCGCGAGATCGCCCGCATTGGCCGCATCGTGCGAGACTATCTGGACTCCACGCGCTCCCTGGAAGCCGAGCGAAAGCTTGTTTCCTTGCGTCAGGTCTTGAGTGAGGCGGTCGAAGTCACGAACGGGGGCGAACTTGGGAGCGCCAAGACCCTGACCTTGGATCTGGCCGACGATCCGGCTGACTTCTTCACCGACCCAGGCCTGCTGCGGCAGATCGTGATCAACCTGCTCTCCAACGCCCTGGACGCCGTGGAACACGGAGGCCTCGTCGCGCTGACGGTGCGGTCGCAGGATGATCACGTGCTCATCACGGTGCGCGACACGGGGACCGGAATCGCACCCGAGGATCTGCGCCGAATCTTCGAGCCCTTCTACACGACCAAGGGGCGGGGCAAGGGCACCGGACTGGGCCTGGCCATTTGCCGCGAATTGGCCAAGGCGCTGGGTGGTACGATCGCAGTGGAAAGCACACCTGGCCAGGGCTCGGCGTTCACCCTGTGCCTGCCCCGCAGCGGAAACACCCAGGCCGAGCCGGCATCCCCACGAGCCGCGGCGGGAGGAGCAGCATGACAAGAATTCTGGTCGTCGAGGACGACGCTGTCGCACGCGACCTTCTGCGGGAGATCTTGAGCGCCGAGGGCTTCGAGGTCGACGCGGTGGACGACGGCGCGCCCGCTGTCGAGCGGGCGGCGTCCAGACGCTACGATCTGGTGGTTTCCGACATTCGCATGGAACGGGTGGGCGGCATGGACGTGCTGCGGGCCTTTTCTGAAAAGGCCCCCGGAACGCCCGTCATCCTTATCACCGCATTCGGCGACGTCACCGGCGCCATGGAAGCCATCGGCCACGGCGCCTACGACTATGTCTCCAAGCCCTTCAACGTCGAAGAGCTGCGCCAGACCGTGGCGCGCGCGCTGGAGCGCAGACGCCTTTCTGCGGAGGCCGGCGCCGCGCCGAGGACGAGCGGGGAACGAACCCAGGTAGCCGAGATCGAAGGCAAAAGCCCACGCATGCTCGACGTCTACAAGCTGGTCGCACGGGTGGCACCCACGACGGCTACCGTTCTTGTGGTCGGGGAATCGGGGACCGGCAAGGAACTGGTAGCGCGCGCCATCCACAGCCGCTCGCCCCGGGCTGGCAAGGCGTTCGTACCGGTGAACTGCACGGCTCTGTCCGAGTCGCTGCTCGAATCCGAGCTGTTCGGCCACGCCCGGGGCGCCTTCACCGGCGCGGTGGCGGCCAAGCGTGGCTTGTTCGAGATGGCCAACGACGGCACCCTGTTTCTCGACGAGATTGGCGACATGGGCCCCAAGATGCAGGCTCAGCTCTTGCGCGTCCTGCAGGACGGCGAGGTCAGGCCTGTGGGCGGCACCGAGTCGATCAAGGTCGACGTGCGCCTGGTGTGCGCCACCAACCGAGATCTGGAGGCAGACGTCAAGACAGGCCGTTTCCGCGAAGATCTCTACTTCCGCATCAACGTGGTCACCGTGCGCATGCCCCCCTTGCGCGAACGCGCGGGCGACATCCCCATTCTGGTGCGCCACTTCCTGGCCAAGATCGCTCGTCGTGAAGGTCGCCCCGAGGCGAGCGTGTCACCTGAAGCGTTGGACGTCTTGTATCGCCACTCTTGGCCGGGAAACGTGCGCGAGTTGGAGAACGCGATCGAACGCGCGGTAGCCGTGGCCAAGGGGAACGTGGTGCTGCCCTCGGATCTTCCGGTCGAGGTCTATGGCGGCTCGCCGGCGGAGCCTGCCGGAATTTTCGATGATCGGCCGACGCTGTCCGAATTGGAGAAGCGGTATATCGCGCTCATCCTGACCGAATGTGGGGGCAACAAGAAGCGCGCGGCCGAGCGCCTCGGCATTGATCGCCGCACGCTCTACCGTGCGCTGGAACGCGCCGGTGTGGCGGCGGGCGGCGAGGATGACGGCGAGGAAGGCTAGCTACAGCAGATCGAGAAACGCCCGGCCGGCGTGACTGAGAGTGCGGCCCGCGGGGTACAATAGCCGGATTTTCCTCTCGGTCTGCAAGTCGCTCACTTGCACCTCGCGCAGCGCTCCCTGGGCGATCTCCTCCTCGACGCACATACGGGGCAAGAAGGCCACCCCCTGGTTGTGCTGGACCATCTTGCGAATGGCCTCCACCGTGGGCATCTCCACCTCCTGGCGGAGGGGGACCTTGAGGCGCTCGAACTGGCGCAACACCACTTCCTTGTAGGGCGACATCTCGTTGTGAGCGATGAACGTCTCTGCGCCCAACTCGGCGATGGAGACCGAACGTCGTCGCGCGAAGCGGTGCTGGGGCGAGACCACGCAAGCCAGGTGATCGGTGTAGATGATGCGCACAACCAGCCGGTGGTCCTGGGGCTCGTAGCTGATCACGCCCATCTCGAGGTCGCCTTCCAGGATCTCGACCGGGATCCGGCTCGACGGACTACGCCGAACCTGCACTTTCACCCGTGGATATCGCTTGCGGTAGCGCGCGATGAGCGGCAGCAGATACAAGGTGGTCGATTCGTTGGCGCCGATGGACAGCCGTCCAGCGTCGTGGTCGCGCAACTCGGCCAAGGCCACGGCAAGCTCAGCGCGCAGGTTGTCAAAGCGCCGGGCGTAGTCGAACACCACCTGGCCGGCGTCGGTCAGGCGCAGCTGCTTTCCCGCGCGATCGATAAGCGGCTCGCCGACCTCAGCTTCCAAGCGCTGGACGGCCATGGAAATGGCTGGCTGGGTCCGCAGCAGGCGAGCGGCCGCGCGCGAAAAACTCCTCTCGCTTGCGACAGCACGAAGGACTTCGAGGGTGTGCAGGTCCACGGAGACCGCTCCGATCCTGGATGGCCAAACTATAAGCGAGACTGATGTGGAATGACAGAAGAATCAATTCGCCAAAATGCGCTGCCGTCGCTAGAGTGCGCCCACTTGAAAGGAAACCACCCCCATGAGTGACCGCGTCTTTATCTTCGACACCACCCTGCGCGACGGCGAACAGTCCTGTGGTTGCAGCATGACCGTCGCAGAAAAGATGCGCATGGCCCGCAAGCTGGTGGAACTGAACGTCGACGTCATGGAGGCTGGCTTCCCCATGGCCTCAGACGGAGACTTCGACGCCGTCGATCGGATTGGGCAGGAGTTTGGCGGGGTCACGGTCGCAGCCCTGGCTCGCTGCCATATCGGCGACATCGAACGCGCGGCCAAGGCCCTGGAGAAAGCCAAGCGGCCCCGCATCCACACTTTCATCGCGACCAGCCCCTTGCACCTGCAGTACAAGCTAAGAAAGACCGAGGAGCAGGCGCTGGAGATCGCCATCAAGTCCGTACAGTTGGCGCGCCGGTATGTGGACGAAGTGGAGTTCTCGGCCGAAGACGCCACGCGCACCTCGACCGCGAGCCTGGTCGCGTTTTCCAAGGCCGTGGTCGACGCGGGCGCCCGCATCGTGAACCTGCCCGATACGGTGGGCTATTCGATTCCGGCCGAGTACGGGCAGCTGGTCGGCCAAGTGGTGCAAGCCCTGGCCGGTCGAGCCGTGGTCAGCGTCCACTGTCACAATGATCTGGGACTGGCGACCGCCAACTCGATCGCGGCCGTACAGGCGGGCGTGCGTCAGGTGGAATGTACCATCAACGGCATCGGCGAGCGGGCGGGCAACTGTTCGCTGGAGGAGTTGGTGATGGCGCTCAATGTGCGCCACGACGTCTTGCCTTTTGAGACCGGCATCGTGACGCCGCAGCTCTTCCCAGCGAGCCAACTGCTCACCGAGATCATCGGAGTGGGCGTCCAGCCCAACAAAGCCATCGTGGGCCGCAACGCCTTCGCCCACGAGGCGGGGATTCATCAGGACGGCTTCCTGAAAGAACGAACGACCTACGAGATCATGCACCCGAACACGGTGGGCGTACCCTCAAGCCAGCTCGTGGTGGGCAAGCACAGCGGCCGGCACGCCGTGGTTGACCGCTGCCGGCACCTAGGTTTCGAGCTGAACACCCAGCAGATCGAGACCGTGTATCATCGAGTGATCGCGGCCTGCGACTGCAAGAAGTGGCTATCCGACCAGGAGATCGCGGAAATCGCGCGCGCGGTGTAGGAGTTTGGCAGGTGTCTGATCGTCGTGGCCGTGGTCGACGCCGACGGTAGTCTACTCCGGCCACGACCACGGCCACGGCCACGGCCACGGCCACGGCCACGGTTACGACCCCCAGGACATACTCTGGAGTCCTGCGGTGCGCCTGAGGTAAGATGACGTCTGCACCTGTCTCTCGATCCCCAACCGCACACAATCACGTCGATGGCCGTCGTTGGCATAGATTTGGGCACAACCAACTCCGTGGTCGCGACCGTGCGCGACGGGCAGGTCGTGGTCGTGCCCAACACCCAAGAAGGATACCTGCACCCGTCGGTGGTATCGTTTTCTCCCGAGGGGCTCAAGTATTTCTCCACGGATGCGGTTGCCCGCCGCATCCTGGACCCCAAGAATACGGTCTACTCGGCCAAGCGGCTCATCGGGCTGCGGTTCCGTTCGGACGAGGTGCAGAAGGCCCTGGTACGACTGCCCTACGAACTGAACGAGGGCAACAACGAGCAGGCGGTCTTCATCGGGCCGGATCGAACCTACACCATCCCTGAGATCTCCGGCCTCTTGCTGGGCTATCTGCGCCAGTGCGCCGAGCTCTTCCTGAGCGAGTCGGTCAGCGCCGCCGTCATCACCGTACCAGCCAGCTTCAACGACTCCCAGCGCCGCGCGACCATGGACGCGGGACGCATCGCCGGGCTGGATGTGCTGCGCGTGCTCAACGAGCCCACCGCGGCTGCGCTGGCCTACGGGCTGGGTCAGAACATGTCGCAACGCATCGCTGTCTACGACTTTGGCGGCGGCACCTTCGACATCACCATCCTTCAAGTCGAGAACGACGTTTTCGAGGTGCTGGCCACGGGCGGGGACACCTTCCTGGGCGGCGACGACATGGACAGCGCCCTGCTCAACATTCTGGCCGAGCTGTTCAACGCCGAGCACGGCATCGATCCACGCGGCGACCAGGCTACCCGCTCGCGCCTGCTGGTTGCCGCCGAGCAAGTCAAGCGCCACCTGTCCGATTTTCCCGAAGCCCGCGGCGACCTCAAGAACATCGCCCTGGGTTCTAGTGGCGAGGCCCTCGCCCTGCGCTTCCACATCGCCCGCAGCGTTTTCGAGACCGCTATCCGCGGCCTGGTCGGCCGAACCATTCAGACCTGTCAGGACGTGCTCGCCTCCGCACAGCTCGCCCCGTCGCAGATCGACGAGGTGATTATGGTGGGAGGGACAACCCGTGTGCCCCTGGTGCGCGCTGAGGTGGAAAAATACTTCGGCCGGCCTCCCCGCACCGACCTAAACCCGGACGAGGTGGTGGCCTGGGGCGCCGCCATCCAAGCCGAAAACTTGGCCAACGCGGGCGAGAGTCTGCCCAGCCGTGCCGTCTTGCTTGACGTCACGCCGCGCGCGCTCGGGATCGCGGTCACCGGCGGTTTCGCCGAGCGTATCATCGATCGCAATGTGCCCGTGCCAGTGGAGCAGACGCGCATCTTCAGCACCTCATCCGACAACCAGGCCTCGGTGCGCATCCAGGTCTGCCAGGGCGAATCGCGCCGCTTCGATGAGAACGTACCCTTGGGCGAGCTGGAGCTGACCGACCTGCAGCCAGCGCGGCGGGGCGAGGTTTCCATCGAGGTGACATTCAAGGTGGACACCAACGGCATCTTGCGCGTGCGCGCGCGCGATGGCGCGACTGGGGCGGCCCGCGAAGCGGCGGTCAACGTGCGCGGTGCGATGAGCGAGTACGAAGTCGCGGAAGCGGCGGAGCGACAGAAGAGCGAAGAGGCGAGCAACCTCCCGGAAGTTCCGGAGGCGTAGGCCATGGCGAGAATGTCCACCGAGCAGCTCGCCGCGTTCGTCCGGCAGGTCTTCCCGCGGCTGGATCAGCTCTCCTACTATGAGCTCTTGGGCGTTCCCTCGGGCTCGGACCAAGCGGCCGTGCGGACCGCTTTCTATCGTCTGGCCGCCGATCTACACCCCGACCGTTACCACACCCTCGCCGATCGCGGCCTCAAGGAACAGCTGGAGATGATCTATGCGCGCATCTGCGAGGGCTACCGAGTGCTCACCACGCCCGACAAGCGCGCTGCCTATGAGCGGGCGCTCAATCAGGGCAAGAAACGTCTGACCACAACCGACCGCGAGTCGCGCGGCCCGCAGAACCCCGAGGACAGCCTCAAACATCCGGAGGCGAAGAAATTCTTCCGCATGGGCATGATCTGCTTGGGACGCAAAGACTGGAAGGGTGCGGTCATGAATTTCAACTTCGCGCACAGCTTTGAGCCGGCCGCCGCGCTCATCGCGCAGAAGCTGGGCGAAGCCCAGGCCGCTCTGGGCAAACCGGGGGGAGCGGGGGGCACCCCGCCCAAGACCCATTGACGGAGCCGCTCGACTCTCGCTCGGCGTCTCCGCCCTATTCCGGTGGGGTGACGGGCGCGTCGAATCCTCCGCACGGGCCCAAGGTGGGCACGCCGCTCGGCCGCTACCTACTCCTGGATGTGCTGGGCCACGGCGCCATGGCCAGTGTGTTCCGCGCCCGGGACCCTCAGCTTGGCCGCGACGTGGCGGTCAAGGTCATGGGCATGACCATCGCGACCCGGGGCGAAGGGGCCGAACGCTTCCGTCGCGAAGCCCATGCGGTCGCTGCACTCAAGCACCCCGGCATCGTCGAGATCTACGATTTCGTGGACGCCACGGTCGACGAACCGAGCTACATCGTGGCCGAGCTGATCGAAGGCCCGTCCTTGCGACGACTGCTGGATGAGCGACAGGCGCGCCTTTTGCCAGAGGTGGCCGCGCTCATAGCGTTGCCACTGGCCGAGGCGCTAGCCAGCGCTCACGCCCGCGGCATCGTCCACCGCGACGTCAAGCCCGACAACGTGATGATCGAGCGCAGCGGAGACAGCAGCCGGGTGGTGATCACGGACTTCGGCGTGGCCCATATCACGGGGTTGGAAACCATGACGGCGTCCGGCGCCCTGGTCGGCTCGCCCGCGTACATGTCGCCCGAGCAGGCGCGCGCCCACGACGTGGGCCCTGGCACCGACATTTGGGCCGTGGGCGTGCTCCTCTACGAGATGGCGACCGGGTGCTTGCCCTTCCCCGGCAAAGATCCCTTCTGCGTGATTACCTCCATTGTGCTCGGCACGTTCCACCGTCCGTCCCAGATCGCTGCCACGGTCGGGCCGCGCTTCGAGCGTATCGTTCTGCGCTGCCTCCTGCCCAACCCAGCAGCGCGCTATCCGAATGCGGGCGAACTGGCGGTTGACCTGCGCGAACTAGCTGGGGAAGTGGGGCTTCTGCCTGAACAGCCCGCACTGCGCCGCTTTCTTGACGATCCGGCCAAGTTCGAAGCGGAGCTGCGTCCCAAGGTCGCCGACGCCGCGGTCGCCCAGGCGCGCAGACGGGCCCGTCGGGGCGAGCTGGCGCGCGCCCTGGCCGAGATCGGGCGCGCCACTGCCTATGTGCCCAGCCACGCGGGCGCGAACTCTTTGCTCAAGAAACTGTCGGCCGGGCGAACGGCTCTGCGCGCGGCGGGCCTGATCCTTGCGGCTCTGGTCTTGGCCACAGCCACCTGGCTGGCCTGGCACCCGCCCTGGCGAAGGCATGTGCCCGCGGTCTCTTCGACACAGCCACTGCCCTGGCGCAATCCAGTGCCCATTCCTACCGCCGCGCCAGCAGCCGGGCTGACCGGAACTGTGGCTTCGGCCTCTGTCGAAGAAAAGGCGCTGATCCCAAGTGCTGCGCGTGCGTCCGGCAACCTGCCGACGGTACGCGCGATGCCCCCTGCCGTCGGAAAATCGAAGCCCGCTCGGCGTGCGGGCGCGACCGGGACAAGCGCTGCTCCACACCCGGCGGCCACGCCGATTCTCGCCCCTGTCGCACAGCCGGCGCCTTCCCCCGCGCCCGAACCCGCCCCCACGCCACCACCAGCAACGCCCAGGATGGCCGAACAGCCGAACCCGGGTGTGGTTCAGCTCTTTGCCACAGGCGCCATCTGCTACCCTAGCTTGGACGACAAGCCTGCTTTCGTCTTCATGCCCCGCTACGAGGGCGTGGCACCCGGCCGGCATAAGATCTTCTGTTCGCGCAACAAGGGTGGGGCCAAGGAACTGGTAGGCGAGATCGATTTGCCACCAGGCGCTAGGGTCGAGCGCACCGTGACGCAACGAGATGGCAATCTGGTTCTCGCGCGACCCCAGTGATGCAAACCACAGGCCGCAGCGTCTGACCACGCGAGAGCCCGGTCGCAGACGCCCCAACCGTGACACCTGGATCCGGCTGGTTTCACAAATGACCCAGTTTCTGGCCTGACAGCCCCGCTGACACCAGGCGGGGGTGTTGGCCTGTTCGTTGCAGAGACCCGGACTGTGCTAGCGTTATGCCGTGGCTACGCTCAGGACCAGGCTCCTTTTGGCGACCCTCCTGGCAGGCGGCTCGACGAACTGCCTCATTGACACCGGTCCCATCAACATGCCGCCCACCGTGCAAATCGACGACCTCAACCAGTCGCTCAACCGCGACAAGCCCGTGATCTTCACGGCTACGATCCACGACCCCGACCAGAGCACCGACTCGCTCAATGTCGCCTGGTATGTGGGTGCGAACGACAACTGCAACAAGGCAGCGACGACCGCGCCACAGAACTGCAATAGCCAGCGTAATGACCTGTGTTCCTACACGCCAACGGCTCCTGGCCCGCTCTGCGTGATCGTGCAGGTGACGGATCGCTATGGCGCCAAAGCCACGGCTTCGCGCGTCTTCACTGTGCAGGACCAGCCACCCACTGCCGTCATCAGCCTCATCAGCCCTGCAGTAATAGCTGGTCCGCTGCCCCCATCGAGCAGTCTGAGCTTCTCCGCGGCCAGCTCTACGGACCCAGACGACCCGAACGGGTCGCTGACCTTTGGGTGGACGGTCACCCAGAACGGGACCAGCCTCTCGGCAAGCACCTGTCCCTCGCCGCAGACACCGGCCATATGCTCATTCACGGCGGCCACGCCTGGCGCCTACCACGTCCAATTGATCGCCACGGACCCGAGCCAGATGAAGAGTGCGCCGATCTCTGTTGATTTCGTGATCAACGAGGACCAGCCACCATGCATCGTGGGATATAGCCCCGCGTCGCTGCAAACCATGGCCTCCGCGGGTGAGGACAATTCTTTCATCGTCACGAGCGTAGCCGACGACCTGGATCCCTACCCTGGATCGACCGGTTCAACCTTGGGGACTTTCACCTGGTGGTACCGGGTTGGCACGACTGGTGGTTTCCAGCGAGAGGTCCCTCAAGTTTCGAACCGACTGGACGTCAACGCCGACTTCTTTGCCACCGGTGACCTCATCCAAATCCGGGTCGCGTACCAGGACCGCGTCAGCCGCCCCCTCAGCTCCTGCGACCAAGATGCCGAGACCTGTGATCTGGTCCCTGGCTGCGCCCAGTGGGTGACATGGACGGTTCAATTCCTATAGCTCGCCGGTCGATGGCGCCGGTTGTCGCCTGGATCCTTTTGGCACTGGGTGGGTGTTCGTCGAGCACCAAGGCCGCAGCGGGCAGCAGCGCCGATGCATCGGCGATCCCGAGTCGGTCCGGCGGGGCTTCAGGAGGAACCGGCACTGGCTCTGGCAATGGGCACCCGGGGGCGGACGCGGGCGCTGGGCCCATTGGCCTTGACGGGGCTCCTAGCACTGGCGGCGCGATGGCCACGGGCGGCGCGATGGCAGCGGCGGGCGGCGCCACATCGAGCACTGGGGGACAGGCCGCGACTGGCGGCGCCTCGGCCTTCGGCGGAAAGACGGCTGGGGCGGATGGCGGCGTCTCCCCTTACGGCGGCTCAACCCGGCCGGCCCCTGATGCCTCTGTGCCCTGCGCGGTGAGCATCGCGCCAGCGGATCGGCCCGACTTCCTCAGTCTGCTGCCGGGCGACACCTCTAACCTAACCGTGAAGGGCACGATTGCCTGGGGCTCTTCCGCGCCGACACTGCCGGATTGGCAGTGGACAGTGAGGGGGCCCGATGGCACGCCCCTGGCGATCACATCCATTCCCACCACGGACCAAACGACGTCGATCGCAAAGTTCCCACTTCTCGTTCCCGGCTGGTACTCCATCAGTGTCTCCGTGTCCAGTTCGTGCACAAATAGCGTCTGGGCCTACGCAGCCAAGCCGCAAGAAGTATCCCAAGCCTACTTCATTCGCATCTTGCCACCGCCGGCCGGCTCGGCTGACTCGAGCCAAACCTGCAACACCAGCGGGCCTTCACGCTGGTGCCCGTCCCAAGATGCTGTGCCCTCTGACGAGCCCAGGTTCATGCTTCAGGCTGGTCAGGCCCGCCAGTACAACGTGTCGCTTATGCCCGGACACGCAGTGTCGATCGATCCCGTGGCGGTCGCACAACCCGATCCGAAGGCCTTCCCTCCCGTGGCGGTCCCTTCCTATGTCCGCGTCTCTCTCCGTGGCTCAAGCTGGACCTTCGACGGTGCGAGCAGCAGCAATCAACCCCTGCGCGCTCTGCTCGATCCGAATCTCACCTACGATATCTTGGTCGTTCCCCAGCCCGACCCTGCCACCAAGATTTTTCCTCCCTTCCTGGTGTCCAAGGGGGCGCAGGCCTTCCAGCCCAGTGACTTCGACGTAGCCGCGGGTGTGACCCTGAAAGGCACCCTGAGCGGCCCCAGCGGTCCCGCTGCCGGCGCGCGCCTTCTTCTGCGCGTCGACGCCAACAGTCCCGTCACGCTTCCCCTGCCCTCAACCGTGGGCAGCGCCGATGCCACGGGGTCCTACTCGCTGCGCGCCAGCGCAGGCGCCTTGTTCTCCGCGGTGGTGATGCCACCCCCTGGGACGTCGCTGCCCCAGGTCACTATCACCAACGGCATCGACCTGCAAGCGACCGCGAACGGAGCCATCCTCGATCACATCGATTTCACCTGGAACGCGATCAGCACCACCACCCTGACCCTTGCTGTCCTCCTCAGCGACAACAGCGCGCCGGCGGCAAACGTAACCGTGCGCCTACAATCGCAAGACGGGGCTTTGCCAGACGCCGGCGTCCTCACTCTAGCCAGCGCCCCAGCCGGCGCTGCCTGGGGCAGCGTGCGGCGGGAAGGCACCACCGACGCGAACGGCTCCATCGTATTCCCCGACATCCCCAAGATCGCCTACCAGCTCACCCTCATACCCCCCAGCGATCTGGCTGGGGCCGCCATCTTCAGCGGAAGTATCGATCTTTCCCTAGCAGCTGCCAGTATCACCCGCGCTCTGAACCTGGGGCACAAGGTCACGTTGAGTGGCCATCTCTACCCCGCCGATGCAACCGGCGGAGCCCGGCTGGTGGCGACCGACACGGGCACCGATGTCCTCGCCAGCACCATCTCGACCCTGGTAGACAGCGACGGCAGCTACCGGTTCCAGGCCGACCCGGGACGAACCTATCGTTTCTCGGTAGAACCCGCGGCCGGGAAGAAGCTGCCCTCCCGCGTTCCACTCTACGGCGTCGCCACCACTGACCAGGACACCCCGCCTCAAGACCGCACTGTGCCCGCGGGGCTGAGGGTGAGCGGAATCGTCAGCTTCAACGGGCCGCCGGTCGCGGGCGCCATCGTGCAGGCTTATTGCACGGAGCTGGGCATCGCAGACTGCCTGAATCCCGGCAGTTCCGGCGAGAACTTGCCTCCACCTCTGGTCGAGGTCGCCACGCAGCCGGACGGAAGCTATGAACTCTATCTGCTCGATCCAGGGGGCGGAGTTCCCCTCCTATGATGCCAAAGCGCCTCTTTGCACCCGTCGCCATGTTGCTGACTGTTGGGATTGCGCCCGGTTTGGCCCGCGCCGATGAGACACCCGCCCCGACGCGCGGACTCGGCGCGGGCGGGGCGCCCACCAACGCTTTTGCTGCCCTGGTGCGCGCCGCGGCCGCCTACGAATACGGCGACATGGCACAGGTTGTCGACGCGGCTTGGCCGGTGGCAGAGGGCACCCTTCCGGGCAGCGTCGAGCAGCGCAAGCGCGCTCTGCGCCTCCTTGGCGTTGGGCTGTTTCTGACCAATCGGTCCCTGGGCGCCGAGAATGCGTTTGCGGAACTCTTGCGCGTGGATCCCACCGCGCGCCTGGACCCCACCTTTACCCGACCCGAAGTGGTCGCCTTCTTCGAGAACATCCGACACCAAAGCCGGGCGCGGGAACAGGCGAGCCACCACCTCATCTGGAATCTCCTGCCGCCGGTGGGCCAGTTTCAAAACGGCCACGCGCTCAAGGGCTGGATCGTCGGAGGCGTCGAGTTTGCCTCGCTCGCCACCATGGTCAGCAGCGCGCTGATCAGCTATTCCTGGCACAATGCCGACAACACGTACGGGAAGGACGGATCGCACAACAGCGATGAACGCATGTTGCGAGTCGTGGAGTGGGCCAGCGCAGGTGTCCTGGCCGCCACCTACCTCTACGGCGTCGTCGACGGGATCGTGCACTACTACCGACCGGTCGAGGAAGCCAGCAGCTCCCTGAGTCTGCTGGTTTTTCCGGGCGGCGGCGGGCTTCGACTTACCTTCTGACTGGGCTCCGTATAGACTATGCCCGCCCAGGCGGGTAGCTCAGTGGCAGAGCAGGCGCCTTACACGCGCCGGGTCGCAGGTTCAATCCCTGTCCCGCCTACATCTTCCACCGAACCGGTCCCAAGAAAAACGGCGCAGTCGAATCCGCCGCTGATTTCCCATCCACCCTTCACCGGAGTGAGGATCAACGGAGGCATGTGGCGCACCAACTCTTCGCGGGCTTTCGGCATGTCCTCGCCGTCGAGTAGGGACCTGATGTGGTCTATGCCCTCCCGAAAGCGTTCAACATTCGGCACGGCGCCTGCCAGGCCCCCGCGGCCAGCCGCGGCCAGTTGGGCTTGAGCCTCGGCCATGGTGGCTTCCTCCTTCTGAAGCCGCGTCGCCACCGCATGGGAAAAGCCTGTGCGAGCCAGACTGTCCGTCAGATTCTCGACCCGGCGTTGGCACTCGCGCACTCGCCGCTCGGCCTCCTCAGCCGAGCCCCCTTCGCGGCGTTGGGCTTCTCGGTAGCTGCGTTCAGCAGCCGCGACGAAGTCCTGCATGAAGTCAGAACTCCCCAAGATCTCGCGCAGCTTGGCCACGACCACATCGACGACCTTCTTCTCCGAGATGGTGCGGTGGTTTGGGCATCTTGTTCCGTCCGTGTGGTCATAGGTCGCGCACCCGAGGTTGGCGTAGTGTTTCCCATCGGCGGTGTGCTTCCGCGATGCGATCATCATCGAGCCTGAGCATTCGCCGCACCTGGCGTGACCAGAGAACAACCATCCCTTCTGCTTGCCGCCCCCAAACTGGCCACGAGGTCCTCTACCCGTGCTCTTCTTGATGCGTTCCTGCACGCGGTCCCACAGTGCCTGCGGTACGATGGAAGGCACTTCGACGGCCACACACTTCGACCGGTCGTCTTGGGGTTCCACCTCGTAGCGCCCATCGTCCAGCAACTGCCAGCGGTTCTCGCCCCACGTGTCCCGGCCGCGATACTCCTCGTTTCGCAACATGTAGCGAACCGTCCCATGACCCCAGCCTTCAAAGCGCTTGTTTCCCCGCTTCCCGTCGTGCGGCGCACCGATGCCGAGACGATTCAATGCCGCGGCTATCGGTTTCGCCCCCTTGCCTTCCGCGTACCAGTTGAAGATCTGGAGAACCACCTTCGCTTGCTCTGGGTCGACCACTCGCACCTTGCGTGGATGGGCAGGGTTCTCCGGGTTCTCCTCGGGCACTGATCGATACCCATAGGTCTTCCCGCCCGGGTTGAAACCAGCCCGCGCCCGACCCTCCAGTGCCTTCCGGGTCTCGTTGCCAATCATCTGACACCACAGATCGGAAACCAAACCCATGGTACCGAACACCATCCGTGCATTCGGGCTGTCCGACCGCGTGTTGGTAGAGACGTCGATCACCACTACCCCGAGGCGTCTGAGCCTGCCGAAGACTGTGTCCCAAAGCACGCCAAGGGATCGGCTGAGCCGTGCGATGTCGAAGATCAACACATAACGGAAGCCGCGATTCTTCGCGTCCGTCAGCATTCGCTGGTACCCCTCCCGGGCGGAATGTCTGCCAGTAATCCCCTCGTCCGAGTAGACCTCGACGACCTCCATTCCATTGGCCGCCGCATACTGCCGGCAACGTCCGAATTGATCGTCTATAGAGCGTGCATCCTGTTTCGGATCGGAGAATCGGGCGTATATGACGGCCCCGCTATTGTGCGTCTTCTTCATTGCTTGTCTTCCTTCTTCGCCTCACGATAGAGCCGTTCACCCCAGAGCGCCCCCAATGCTTGGGCCAAGGCGCGGAAAGCTTCCAAATGGTTTGCGCAAGCCGGAGCGCCCAATTCGGTTCCCGGTACAGCGCCTTCGCTCGGACCTCGGTCGCTCTCGCACACCGAATCCGTTCCGTCCGGTGCAGCGAGTGTCAGATCGGCATCGCCGCGCAAGCCACCAGCTTTGGTGGCTTGTTCGCCACCATAGTCCAGCTCCTGCAAACCCGAACGCTCGGGAATTTGGTTGTTGGCTTGCCTCACTCATATTCTTTACAGTTCTCCGTGCAGCCGCTCGCGAATGCGCCGAAGTCCCAGGTATCCCGGTCGTCACCAACAAAACACGAACGCAGGGGCGTCCACAAGTCCCTGCACGCGAGCGAGCTTGCGACCGTGGCGATGAAGATCGTGGGCATGCGCTCCAACAGGTGCTCTCTCGGCCACAGCGCACACGTGGTGCTGCTGTGGTGTCCCGCACCCGCGATGACTACGCGAGCACCAAAGCGAACGCAGGCATCTGCTTCCGCTATATGGGCACCTTCTTCCTCCGCTTCAGCCAGAACTTGATCGCACGAACGCAGAGCGCGTTCACCTTCACGTGTCTACGCTTTGCCAAGCGGGCGAGCTGCTCGTGCAGTTCCCTGCCCAGGCGGAGAGTCGTCTTGACCCTGTCACCCAGACTGGGTCGACCCGGTCCCGGTCTCTTGATGCCGCTGTTAGTCTTCGTCTTCATGATCACTCCGAATCGTCGTACCCACCGCGCACGCTGCAAAAAGTCGCGACCGCGGTTCGCCATCAACGATATCTGATGGCAACTACCCACATGCTCCCATATGTGATGGCACTTATTCAATAGGGCGCTATTTGTGCAAAAAAGGCCAGAAAAAGCCCTCTGGTTCGCTCGCGACGCGTATTCGCCGTTCGGCCGGTACCTCACATAGGGCAAACCCAGAAACGGCCTTTTCGACCGCTTTTCACCGAGTTTGCCCAAAATCTTGCGGCGAAGCCCGGCTCCTGCCATGCGGGCCACCTTCGATCCGCCTTTGCCGGCGACACAGCGGCTTCTTCACCACGCCTGCCCGCGGCCACGGCGTGGAAGCTACACGGCATGCGGTCCAGCGTAACAACGACACCCGTGTGCTGCTCTGGCGCCCCATGGTTGCGATGACTGCACGAGCGCCGAAGACCGTCCGCTGATCACGTGGTGGTCGATCCATCAGCTCGTTTCCTCCGTGGTGCTCAACCCATCCTCGCGTTCCCGCCGTAAGCGCGCGGTGGTCAACATAGAGCCAAAGGTAGATCGTCAACTTCGGGCTCGTGCGGGTGAGGATCTCCCCCGCTCGCAGCGATACCCGATCCGGCAACGGCGACAGCTTCGCGGGTGCGAACGCCACGCCGAGCGCATCGCCGACTTCGGTCAGCAACACCGCAGGCACCACACGCACGTGGCGACCGATTGTCGAAGAGCCGCGCGCACATCGCGCGCTCGCCACGCGAGCACGTCCGCCCGAATCGACAGAACCAAGACCGCAAACAGCCTTAGCAGGTGGTGTGGGCAGAAATCGCGATGGCCGCGGACACCATCACCGCCCGCCAGCAGCAAGGAGAAGAACTCATGGCGAAGAAGATCCGGAAGAAGAATGGCAACGAGCAGAGCAAGGATCGCGGTGAACAGCCTACGATGCGCATCGCCCGGTTCACCACACCATTACACGATGATGACGACGATGCCCGAGCAGCAAGCGAGGGATCTCGCACGAACGGGATCTCACTCCATCACCGCACCTGCGACTGCGGGAGAGCCAACTCAGCACCGCCGCGCTACCAACCGTACAACTCCACACGACGGACCAAATCTCTTCGAGAAATGCGTTTGCCCCTGGAAAACAAGGGAATCATCGCTATTGACAAGAGAGCAGCTGTTGATCTACAGTGGTGGGTAGGGAAGGTGTAGAAGCAGATCGGGTCCGATCGCTTCGAAGGCATTTTGGGATCTCTTCCGCCGCGAAGCTCGACCACCTGAAGTTCTCGCGCTTCCCTTTAGCAACGCTATTTCTTGGAGGCCAAATCGAAATGTAGATCGACGATCGTCAACAACAACAACAACAACACAACGCTCTCCCGATTAAGCGCGCCTGCGATTGTTCGCACGTGGCCGCTCGATCTGAAGCCGAACCGATCACGCCAATGCTGATCGGTGACCCGCGGATTCGATTGAGCCCGCCCGCGATCAAGTTCGCTACTGGCAACTTCATCTGAAGCTCAACCGATCACCCTGACTCTGATCGGTCCGCCGCGCGCCCCCTGATTGGCGGAGCCATGCCCATCGCTCGGCACCGCTCGGCCGACATCGCCAGTGACCGCTCTTCAGCGGAGCTATGCCCGCAGGTTTTCGACCAACAATCAAACAACTCAAATCGCACGACGAAAGGACAGGGGACATGAAGCAAATTCGCAAACCAACAGCAGCCGACCACGACGACAAGACGACCCTGAACACAAACAGAAACACGGCAATCGCACGCAACTAAGAGAGAGGAAACCAACCATGTCGAAGACCCAAAAGATCCACGGCCTCATTTCTAACTTCAAGCACAAGCAACGCGCACGGAAACTGCGGCGACCACACCTCCACGTCGTGCCCGAAGGCGCGAGGCCGGCGCCGAAAACACCCTCTCTCACCGCGAAGTACCCTTTCTACGGGCTACTTGGCGACCTCCTTCGGGTCATTATGCCACATACCGAGGCCGACCAGATGGCGATTGCATCGCAGTTCCTAGCAGGGATAGCGAATCTCATCGGGCGAGGCCCACACTTCAACGTTGGCCCTACCGAGCATCACTTGGTCCTCTATATCGCCCTCGTGGGCACCTCGTCGCGTGCTCGCAAGACGACGGCGCTGGACGTGGTTTTCGAAATCCTGCGAGGCATCGATGAAATTTGGGAAGCACACTGCCAGGCGGGCGGCCTGTCATCCGGCGAGGGGCTGATTGCCCGCGTTCGCGACCGGGACCAGTCCGGCACGGATGACGATGACGGCGAAGGCCCAGCTGTCACGGACAAGCGGCTTTTCGTGGTCGAGACCGAATTGGCCCAACCGCTGATAGTCATGCGGCGGCCAGGCAACACACTTTCCACGGTGCTTCGCCGCCTCTGGGACCGCGGTCGCGCGGAGACGCTGGTGAAGAAGAACCCGATCAAGACGACCGACGCGCACGTTTCCCTCGTCGGTCACATTACGAGGGACGAGCTGCTTCCAAATCTTAAGCGTGAAAAGAAGAACGGCCTCGCCAATCGGTTTCTCTGGTTCTTCGTGAAAAGATCGAAGGACCTGCCCAGCGGAGGCCACCTGCCCGCCGACGAACTTGCACCCCTGATCCTGCGACTGAAGAAGGTTGTGGCATTTGCCAGGACCGTCGGCGAGATGCAACGCTCGAAGAAGGCCGAGAAACTGTGGCGAAGGCTGTATTCTCGCTTGCTTGAGGAGCATCCCGAGCGGGCGCCGACGGTCGAGAAACTAAGAGACCGCGCGACCGCTCACGTGATGCGGATGGCCTGTGTGATTGCTTTGTTGGACATGAAATCGACCGTCATGGTCCAACACATCAAGGCGGCCATGGCCATGTGGGAGCAGGTCGAAGCTTCAATCGACCTCATCTTCACCAGACAAAACCGATAGCGGGGGTCGGGGCAGGCTGCTCGGAACAGAATGGTCGACTGACCACCGGCCGCAGCAGCCAGCCCTCCCGCCCTGTGATTGTGGAGCGAGCTTTCGCCGCAACATCTACGGGTTCCCGGAGTTCCAGCTTGACTGGGCGCCTTATCACGGTCGCAAGGGAGATTCTGTCAGATCAGGCCAACCAGCACCAACCACGGCGTTCGCACTCCCATAGCACTGTGACGGTCATCCAAATCGACTCTTGTAAAGAATGGTGCCAGTTGAAATCGGTGTACGTAGACGTCGCAGGTTGCGAATGAGGTTCACCGCTAGCTGGCCGTCTTGAGGAGAAGCAATGACAAGGCAACAGAACGATGGCACCGACTGCGCTTCGAGGGACACTCGGAAAGATCCGGCACTCTATCTTGTGCGATTTCAAATGCCCAACTGGAGGATTCAGTCCTTCGAGGACGGCGTCAACGGCGAGCGTGCTGAACGCGCGGCACGCCAACACCTCGACTCGTGGGCACAGCAAGTGACTGCGCGGCCCGAGGAGGAAGCCGTCGCTTGCGGAATCGAAAGCGATGGCGGAATCATTATCTGGGCGTTTGCATACTCGCGGTTGCGGGAGAAGACGATTCAAGAGACGTGGATCCGTGAGACGGGAGCGAGCGCCTCGAACTCGCTGGTCCAGTACGTGAGCAGAGACCTCATCGGGCTGGCGAAGCTGGCCCTAACTTTTCTACCTGAGGGTGACCCCAACGACTAGCCCCACGTCGTGGAGCGGCCTTTTCACAACCGCCGGTGATGTGAGGCACCGGCACTTCAGGTCAATCATGGAGAAAGACCATCGAGGGGTATGACAACGACTAGGCAGGCTGGGTGCGGCTCGCGCGTGGGGGACGAAAGTCTTCCACGCGCGAGACCACTACCAAGATTGATGGCGATGCAATCCGCGTTGACAGACGGAGCACATTTTGCGGATCGAAGTGCGTATTCTTGATTGGGGACGCGGAAACAACATCGACCACGGGAAGCACACCTGGGAACTGAAGTGAGACACATTAGGAGAGCAAATGAACGTAGATGGGCAGAGATCTCGAAACGGGGGAAAAGACACCACGTATACAGTTCTTGGGTCACATCCGTGACAACAGAAATACATCCATCATGAATCCCATCTACTACAACACAGAGGCCAACAACGATGATCAGTTATTCGTTTGTCACCTGGGTGCTTACCTGTGACAACTTGTTCTCTTTCAGGTGAACGATTGTACCCCTACCAGTTGTTCTCTCCAGTCAGGAAGACCAGTCCTTCCCCTTTTCCCACGGACAGTTAACCGATCACACGTTTCTCACCACTTTACTTCCAGTTTTCGACCTCGGAGTCAAGAAATGACCCATCCAATTGATCGCAAATTCAAGTCCAAGTTCAAGACCAAGCGGATTGCACAGATCTTTCGTGAGAAGGATGGGATCAAGGGATCGCCCTCTCGCCTTCAGTTGGAAGAATACGCTGACAAGTATGATGACTGTAGGGCAATCCAGGTCGACCCCGTCACCAAGAAGAAACACAAAGGAAGGCGCTGCCAAACGCCTCTTTGCCCCAACTGTGAAGCCAGAAAGTCCAAGAGGAATTTCTGTGTGCTCTACGACCAGTTCGAGGAATTCATCGACTCCGGTCGCCTTCACCAGATCCGGATGGATCTCGATTGCGGGAATGTTCGAGGCAAGAGGAAGCTTAGAGACGTGCTCAAGGCAATCTGCAAGGCTTTGCAGATCCTCACCCGCAGATCCGTGTGGAAATCCATCGTCGTCAAGGCCGGAGCCATCATCCACCTCCCCTGGAAGGAATCTACCCCCGACCATGATGCCGGCCTCTGGGTCCATCTTCACGCCGTCATCCTTACCTCAACTTCCTCCCCACGCTTCCAACCCCTTCTCGACGAGTACCGAAGGATCCTCCGCGACTTTCCCGTTTCCGCTGTGTCCTGCGGCAGCAAACGCGAAGTGATCAGCGTCCGCGATGCCAACCACCTCGGCGACGTCGCCGGTTACCTAAGTCACATTCGCAAGCGGACAGTCGGATACCCTGAGAAAAGTTGCAGCACCTGGTTGCTCTGGGAAATTCCAGACCAGGACATCACCGCGTACACAGACGCGACCAAGTCCAAGCTGCGTGTTCTTCAGCGCGAGTTTGATCCCGACATCCTCAAGATCAGTCGCAGGCGCTTTCACACCGTTCCCCCGGAATACCAAGTGAAGGTTCCGGTACGGCCCTCGGCGACGGAGATGGTGGCAACTTACAACCGCCTGTCGCGGGAGAACCATCCTCAGCTGACAATGCGCTTTCTCAAGCTCGCTGAGTACATCGGCGAGAAATGTCGGCCTGTCAAACCCTGTCGACTGCGCGCATGCCCGTATTGCCTTCAACATCAGCTTGACCGGGATTCCCGCATCATCCTCAGCCGCAGCACCGACAAGGGCGACCGCCTGGTATCCCTTCTTCTCCGTCTTCCCAGTCTCCCGGATGCATCACACCTGGAGTCCGTGACTGCATCGCTCTCCTCCGCCGCAGGGAAGTTCCTCCGGAACAGCAGCGCCTTCCCCCAGACGCCGTCAGCCTTCGTCTTCCGAGTTCGTGCTCGCCCGGTTTTCGTGGATGGTCAGACGTTGTTCCGTCTGTTCGTGAGGATGATCGTTGTGGTTTCAGGGCACATCGACGCCCTCAAGCTGAAGACACGTTGGCAGCGGCAGTTGAAGGCCGCAGGTCTCCGGTGCAGACCCAAGCGTGGAAGACCAATCGTGGTCATCCACACGGTGAAGGACCTCGACGTCGTCGCATCCAAGCTCGTCGGTCGAGTGAAGACCATTCTCGGTCCCATCGCCTCGATGAATCCCGAGGAAGCCTCAGCTTACTTGCACGTGCTCGCTATGCGATCCGACCTCTTCGTCAGCGACGACTGGGACCGATGATCGTGACCGTACCCTACTGTGAAGGAATATTACCATGACCAAGAATTCAACAGATCACACCAGCGCTACCTCGACGATGAAGCCACACACCAACATGTACGGAGAAGCAAAGACTTGGAATCCCTTCAAGGGATGCGGATTCGCCTGTAGCTACTGTATTCCCAGCTTTCAGCTCCAGGCCAAGCGGCAGAAGCACAACTGCCGCCGCTGCTACGATTACGTCCCCCACTTCCATCCCGAGCGGCTTGACCGGATCCCATCATCCCCCATCGTCTTCGTCTGCGGAAACGGGGACTTCGCCTTCGCCACACGCGATCAGCAGGGGGCCATCATCGCCGAGATCGCCAAGTACTGCCTCCGCCACCCCCAGAAGAGGTTTTACCTGCAGAGCAAGCGCCCCGAGTGCTTCCTGCCGCATCTTGCAACCCTTCCGCCGGGCGCTGTCCTTGTGACCACGTTGGAAACGAACAGGGACCGTGGGTACGAAGTCGTTTCCGCGAAGGCCCCTCTGCCATCGGAGCGCTATCGCCAGTTCCTGGGCCTGCGATACCGGCGCAAGATCGTCACCATCGAGCCGGTGATGGACTTCGACACCGAGGAGTTCGCGTCGTGGATCATCAAGATCGCCCCAGAGCTGGTCTACTTGGGGTTCAACAGCCGGAATTCGCCGATGCTGCCGGAGCCATCGCCCCACAAGCTGGCAAAGCTCACCGGGCTCATCACCAGCGCTGGGATCCCCATCATCGGGAAGACTTTGCGCGGGCTGGCGCTTCCTGGCGTTGGTTGAAGTCTGGGACCAAGGTAGGTTCCCCCGGAGCTGGCCACTTCCAGCTATCGGTCCGGCTTCTGGTATTGGTCAGGGGGAAGTTGGACCTCGTCCTTATCCGGAAACGATGGTGTGATCTGTTGAAGGCGGAGGGACTGCCAACCAGGGCGCCGGCCAAGCGGCTCACATCGATTGCAGGACTCGCACCTGATCGCCAGCGGGAAGCCAAGAGAATGGTTGGAACCTGCCTTGGTCTGCTTGGTCGTATCGAGAAGATGAAGGCCGAAGACGCTGGGGAATACCTGCATTTGCTGCGGGACCTCGCAAGGGTTGTTGTCAGTTGGTAGCGCCGAATCGACGTGACTTGGTCTTTGGAGCAATCGATTCCGGCGGAGATCTCGTTCGGCGGCGAGAATAGTAGTTGGGTGGGCGGCCCAAATTCTTGATCTTGTAAAGAGGGAGGGACGTTGCGGGACGTCTT